>JAICPI010000104.1 GCA_025929895.1 Thermoleophilia bacterium | reverse complement strand
TTCGAGACGATGGGCGCGCACATCGACACGCTCAAGTACGCCGGCGGCTCGTTCGCGCTGATGCCGCGTGACGCCGTGCGTGCCATCAACGACGTCTGCCACGCCCACGACGTCGAGGTCTCGACCGGCGGCTTCCTCGAGCACGTCCTCACCCAACGCGGAGACGCGGTCGCGCGGTACCTCGAGGAGTGCCGCGAGCTCGGCTTCGACATCGTCGAGATCTCGAGCGGGTTCGTGACGCTGCCGATCGACGACCTGGTGCGGCTGACCCGTGCCGTCGGCGCGGCGGGCTTGAAGGCCAAGCCGGAGGTGGGGATCCAGTTCGGCGCCGGCGGGACGAGCACGATCGAGGCGCTCGAGGCCGAGGGCACGCGCGACGTCGGCTACGCGATCGAGCTGGCCAAGCGACACCTCGACGCCGGCGCGCACATGATCATGATCGAGTCCGAAGGCATCACCGAGCAGGTGCGCGAGTGGCGGACCGACGTCGTCGCCCGCATCGTCTCGGAGCTCGGGCTCGACCGCGTGATGTTCGAGGCCGCCGAGCCGGACGTCTTCTCCTGGTACGTCAAGAACTACGGCATCGACGTCAACCTGTTCGTGGACCACAGCCAGATCGTCCAGCTCGAGGGCCTGCGCGCAGGCATCTGGGGCACGCACGACACCTGGGGCCGCATGCTCGCCTACCGCGATCGCGACCCGGAATGAGCTCCCTGCGAACGAACGGAGTCGGCTCGGCTTCGTTGGACCGGCTCGCGCCGCGGCGCGTCCCGCCCGGGGACTGGCTGCGGTTCGACGAGCCCGAGCTGCGGCGCGAGTTCCTGGCCGAGGTGAGAGACCACAACCCCTGGACCTGAGCTGAGAAAGCGAGGAGCGATGCGGACCACCAAGTACCTGATCGCCGGCGGCGGCATGACCGCCGACGCGGCCTGCAAGGGCATTCGCGACGTCGACCCCGACGGGGCGATCACGGTCGTCGCCGACGAGGCGCACGCGCCCTACGCGCGCCCGCCGCTCTCCAAGGGGCTCTGGCAGGACGACGAGGAGAGCTCGATCTGGCGCGGCACCGCCGACCTCGGCGTCGAGCTCCGGCTCGGGCGCACCCTCGTCGCGCTCGACGTCGACGCGCGCCGAGCGACCGACGACCGGGGCGACGAGTATGCGCTCGAGCGGCTGCTGCTCGCCACCGGCGGGCGTCCGCGTCGCCTCCCCTTCGGCGCGGACGAGGTCGTCTACTTCAGGACGCTGGACGACTACCGGCGCCTGCGTGCGCTCGCCGACGACGGCGCGCGCTTCGTCGTGATCGGCGGCGGCTTCATCGGCTCGGAGATCGCCGCGGCGCTGGCGGCGAACGGGCGCTCGGTGACCATGGTCTTTCCCGAGCCGGGGATCGGAGCGCGCATCTTCCCGGCCGAGCTGTCCGCGTTCGTGACCGACTACTACCGCGCGCGAGGCGTCGAGGTGCTCGCCGGCACGTCGGTGAACGCCATCGAGCGCGACGGCGACGTCGTCCGGGCAAGGACGGACGACGGCCGAACGCTCGAGGCGGACGCGATCGTCGCCGGGCTGGGGATCGAGCCGAGGGTGGAGCTCGCCGCCGCCGCCGGTCTGCCGATCGACGACGGCATCGTCGTCGACGACCGGGGCCGGGTCGGCGGCGACACACGGGTCTTCGCCGCCGGAGACGTCGCCCGCTTCCCCGAGGCGGCGCTCGGGGGCACCCGACGGGTCGAGCACGAGGATCACGCGAAGGCGCACGGCAGGCTCGTCGGCGCGAACATGGCCGGCGCCGACACGCCGTACGACCACCTACCGTTCTTCTACTCCGATCTCTTCGACCTCGGGTACGAGGCGGTCGGCGAGCTGGACAGCCGCCTGGAGACGGTCGCCGATTGGAGCGAGCCGGGCGAGGAGGGGACCGTCTACTACCTCGACGGCGCGGGAAAGCCGCGAGGCGTGCTGCTCTGGAACCTCTTCGGCCGCGTCGACTCCGCGCGCGAGCTGATTCGCGCCGGGGAGCGGGTCGAGGAGCCGGAGGCGCTCGTGGAGCGGGTCGGTTGAGCTCCACGACGCTCGACGAAGGCTCCTCGATGCGCGTGTGGACGATCGGCCACGGCACGAGGACCGCGGACGAGCTGCTGGCGACCCTGGAGGAGGCGGGCGTCGAGACGCTGGTCGACGTACGGCGGTTCCCGGGCTCCAGGCGAAATCCGCAGTTCGGCCAGGCGGCGCTCGCCGCCGAAGCGGAGTCCGCCGGGATCGCCTACCTGCACGCGCCGGACCTCGGCGGTCGCCGCTCGAACGTCCCCGGTGAGGACCGGTTCACCTGCCTGCGCGTCCGGGCGTTCCGAAGCTACGCGGCGTGGATGTCGTCGAGCGACTGGCAGCGCGCACTCGCCGACGCGCTCGGTCGGGCAAACCCGTGCTTCATGTGCGCCGAGACGCTGCCGTGGCGCTGCCACCGCCGGCTCATCGCCGACCTGTGCGTGGCCCGGGACCTCGAGGTCGTCCACCTGCTCGCGCCCGGTGCGCGCATCGAGCAACGGCCGTTCGCGGAGGCCGAGGTCCGCGACGGCAGGCTCTATCTCTGCGGGACGCTCGTGGCCTAGCTGTCATTCGAGCAAGCGGCCCTGGAGGTCGAGCTCCGGCCCGCCGGCGAGCGCGGCGACGGCGGGCGAGGGCCCTGGGATCGATTCTGCGGCGATCGTTCCGTCGGCGGTCCACACGAGGTTCGCCCGCAGCGCCGGATCCTGCTCGGGGAAGTCGACACGGTTGTGTGCGCCGCGCGTCTCGCGACGTTCGCGTGCACACTCGAGCGTCGCCCGCGCGGCGAGGAGCGAGCCGTGGAGATCGGAGGCGTGGGCGAGGTCGTCGAACCCGGCGATGTCGGGCCGCACCTCGAGGTCGCGCGCTCGCGCGGCGACCTCGTCGAGCCGTGCCAGCCCCTCGCGCAGCCCGTCGTCGGAGCGCACGACGCCGCCGCACTCCGCCATCAGGTCCCGCACGGCCCGCTGGAGCGGCCGCGCGAACTCTTCCCCGCGGCGGTCGAGCAGCTCGTCGACCTCGTCGCGCGCGGCCGCGATCGCGGCGTGGTCGCGCGCCTGCACGTCGAGCTGCGCCGACCACCGCGCTGCCTCCGCGCCGACGACCCGGCCGAAGACGACGGCCTCGGCCAACGAGTTGCCACCGAGGCGGTTGGCGCCGTGCACCCCGCTCGCGCACTCGCCGACCGCATAGAGCCCTTCGACGTCCGTGGCGTGCGTCTCGGGGTCGACCCAGACGCCGCCCATCGAGTAGTGCGCGGTCGGGGCGACCTCCATCGCTCCGCTCGTGATGTCGAGCATGGCCAGGTCGATGAACTGCCGGTACATGCGCGGCAAACGGCGCAGCACCAGGTCGCGGTCGAGGTGGGAGATGTCCAGCAGCACGCCGCCGTGCTCGGTCCCGCGGCCCTGTGCGATCTCGGTGTAGATGGCGAGCGCGACGCGGTCGCGGGTGGAGAGCTCGAGCCGTTCGGGGTCGTAGCGCTCCATGAAGCGTTCCCCGGCCGCGTTGCGCAGGATGCCGCCCTCGCCGCGCACGGCCTCGGTGACCAGCGTCCCCGCCGACTCCTCGGGGGAGACCATCCCGGTCGGGTGGAACTGGACGAGCTCCATGTCGCGCAGCCGGCAGCCGGCCTCGGCGGCCAAACGCATCGCGTCGCCGGTGTTCTCGTCGCGCCGCGAGGACGAGCGGCGCCAGATGCGGGTATGGCCGCCCGCGGCGAGGACGACCGCGTCGGCGACGATCACCCAGCGGGTTCCGTCCTCGACGTCGAACCCGTAGGCGCCGAACACGCGGCCTGCGTGCACGAGCAGACGGGTGACGTAGACGTCGTCGCGCATCGCGACGCCCAGCTCGGCGGCTCGGCGAACGAGCGTCCGCTGGATCTCGCGGCCGGTGTAGTCGCCGGCGAAGCACGTGCGCCGCCAGCGGTGCGCGCCGAAGTACCGCTGCGTCAGCCGGCCGTCGTCCTCGCGGTCGAACTGCGCGCCGTAGCGCACGAGGTCCTCGATCGCAGCCGGCGCCTCGCGGCAGAGCAGCTCCACCGCCCGCGGGTCCGCGAGCCAGTACGACTCGCGGAGCGTGTCGGCCGCGTGCTGCTCCCACGTGTCTTCCGGATCCATCGTCGCCAGCGCGGCGTTGATGCCGCCTGATGCGAGCACGGTGTGCGCGTCGTCGCGCCGGCGCTTTCCGACGCAGAGCACCTGCACCCCGCGCTCGGCGAGCTCGATCGCGGCGCGCAGACCGGCGGCCCCCGTGCCGATGACCAGCACGGCGGCCGCGGTGCGCCGCTCGTCGGGGTGGGGCATGGGAGCTACGCCGCGGGCCGCATCCGCGTCGTGATCGCGATTCGGTTCCACGCGTTGATGACCGTGATCGCCCAGACGAGCTGGGCGAGCTCCTCCGGCTCGAAGTGCGAGCTCGCCTCCTCCCACACGTCGTGCGGGACGTGGTCGTCGCTGATCAGCGTGACCGCGTCGGTCAGCGCGAGCGCCGCCCGCTCCCGCTCGTCGAAGAAGGGCGCTTCGTGCCAGGCGGCGACAGCGTGGAGCCGTCGCTCGCTCTCGCCGGCCCGGCGTGCCACCTTCGTGTGGATGTCGATGCAGTACGCGCAGCCGTTCAGGATCGATGCGCGCAGGTTGACGAGCTCCCGGAGGGCGGGATCGAGCTCGACGTCGTTCCCGAGCGCGACGAGCGCGCGGTGGAGCCGGGGCGCGGCGCGGGCGATCTCCAGGCGAGGCTCCTCGAACGACGTCGCAGTGGTGGTCATGACCTGGCTCCTTCCCGTTCGGGACGTCGGGAGGGGACGATCGCTTGCGTGACCGGTAGGTCGGTCAGCGCCCGCGCCTTCGCCAGCAGGTCGTGCTCCAGCCAGTACGACTCGCCCGCCGGAGGGACCGCGAGCAGCACATCGGTGGCGGGGAACGTGCGGAGCGCGTCCGTCATCGACTCGAGCGGTTTGTCGGTGCCCACCGAGCCGGTCGCAGGGATGCCGGGTCCCTGCAGCAGCGCGACTGAGGCCAGCATCGTCTGTTCCGCCTCGCGCCGCTCCTCCGACTCGTCGTTCGCCAGGAAGTGGAGATGGGACACTCGGACCGGGACGATGAGGTGGACGGCAACGACGCCGTCGAGCCGGTTCCGGAGCTCGTCGAAGAGGCCGGCCTCGCTCGAGGACGCGTCTGCGACGACGAGGAGCCGCCGATCCTGCTTCGCGCCGCGTCCGGTGTTCGCGTCGACCATGGGTCGAGCGTAGCCTCGCTGCGAGCCGCCGTCGCTCGGGCCGTGACCCCATTTCGCGGGCGTGGCGACCTACTGTGGCGGCGGGCGCTCGGTGCTACGGCTGGATGAGGCCGCGGCGGATCGCGTAGCGGGTCAGCTCGACGCGGTCGCGCATGCCGAGCTTGTCGAGG
>JAICPI010000105.1 GCA_025929895.1 Thermoleophilia bacterium | reverse complement strand
GCGCCTGGCCGAGAGTGACCGAACGTCCCAGGAACGCCTCGCGCACCGGGGCAGACGGCTGCGTCCGGACGCGCTCGACCGCGACATCGCCGATGCGCAAGAGGTCGAGGATCGCCGCGCGCGTCTGCGGGATCGCGAGCAGCGCGCCGACCGCGGCGACCACGGCGAGCGCGGGCACGAGCCAGCGCCGTCGCGGCCGCCGTTCCACCCGCGCCAGCACGCGCGCCTCGAGGTCCGGCTCGTCGGGGAACGCGATCGGCAGCGCGCGGAGCTCGTGCTCGAGGTTCATCGCTCCACCTCCTCGCGCAGACGCTCGAGCGCACGCGCCGTCCGCGACTTGACCGTCCCGAGCTTGACGTCGAGCGTCTGCGCGGTCTCCTCCTCGGTCAGGCCGAGGAAGAAGCGGCACGCGATCACGTCGCGTTCGTCGTCGCGAAGGCCGTTCACCGCGTCGACGAGCTCCGCGCGGCGCTCCTGCCCGAGCAGTGCCGCCTCGGGGGACGGGACCGCGTCCCCCGGGCGGGCCTCCACGGCCGCGCGCAGCGCGAGGCTCGCGCGCCGCCCGGCCGATCTTCGCCGGTTCCGGGCCTCGTTCGCGACGATCTGGAGCAGCCACGGCCGGAAGGGCGCCCCGCACCGGAACCGCGCGAGCGCCCGGTAGGCCTTCACGAACCCGTCCTGAACCGCCTCCTCCGCGTCGGCGGCGTCCCGCGCGATCACGTAGGCGGTGCGGAAGGCGATGCCCTGATGTGCTCTCACGAGTGCTCCGTATGCAGAGGTGTCTCCACGCCTGGCGCGTTCGATCAGCTCGTCCTCGAGTGGCCGGTCCACCACCGCTGCTTCTACACCGTCGGGCCGAGAGCCGTTCCCCGCCTGGAGTACGATGACCACGATGCCGCGCTACATGGTGGTCAGGAAGTTCTCGGTCGACGAGTCCCAGATGCCGGCGGTCGGTCGGCGCTCACGGGAGATCGTCGACGACATGGCCATCATCTGGGAGCACAGCCACGTCGCGATCGACGAGGACGGCAACGTCAGGACGTACTGCGTCTACGAGGCCGACAACCTCGGCCAGATCGAGGAGCATCAGCGGCGCCTCGGCCTCCACGACATCGAGCATGTCCAGGAGATCGTGGGCGACGTCACGCCGGCCGACTTCCCCTAGGCGTCGCCGGAGGGTGCGCGACCGCTGAGCTGCGCGTCCCAGACGTGCATGCTCGCCTGGTGCGCGAGCGCAAGACGGCGGCGGAGCATCGTTCGCCGCTCGACGTCCGTCTCCGCGACCAGCTTCAACGCCTCCTGGTACAGCTCGGCGGCGCGCTGCTTCGCCCAGCCACGCTCGGCCAGCGCCGCCGCGGTCTCGTAGTACTCCGAGGCGCGCGCCGCGTCACCTCCGGCCCGCCAGTGGCGGGCGATCGCGACGCCCGCCTCGCCGAGCTCGGCGGTCGCGTCCTCGAGGAAGCTCGCGGTCGCGCGGTGGCGCTCCTGGCGGCGGGCGCGCGGGAGGAGCTCGTACGCCGCGTCGCGGACGATCACGTGGTTGAAGGAGTACTGCTCGTCGCCCTCGATCACGGAGATCGTGTCGCGGCGGATGAGGTCGCGCCGCTCGAGCGCGACCAGCGCGTCGCCGACGCCGTTCTCGCCCTCGCCCATCCGTTCGAGCGCGCCGCGCCAGAACGTCTTGCCCACCACCGCGCCCGCGAGCAGGACCTCGCGCTCGGTCGCAGGGAGGGCGTCGAGGCGAGCGGCCACGATCCCACGGACGGACGTGGGCAGCGGCGCGCCGTCGCCCGCCTCGCGGACGGCGGCGGCGAGCTGCTCGATGAAGAACGGGTTGCCGCCCGCAGCCTCCGCGAGCTTGGCCGCGCGCTCGTCGAGGTCGGCGCCGAGCGAGGCCAGCCGCTCCCGTGCGAGCTCGCGCGCGTCCTGCGCGCCCAGCGGGCGGAGCGGGAGGGCCGAGTACGCTGCGAGCCCTCCGCCCCAGGTCGGCCTCGTCTCGAGCAGGTCCGGCCGCGCGAGCACGAGCAGGAGCAGCCTGATCTCGCGCAGGCGACCCGCGAGCAGCTCGATCAGGTCGAGCAGGCTCTCGTCGCTCCAGTGCAGGTCCTCGAAGACGAGCACGGTCGGCTGCTCCTTCGCGATCGCCTCGATGAAGACCCGGATCGAGAAGAAGAGGCTCTCGCGCTCGTCCACCGTCCGCTCGGGGTCGAGACCGAGCACGATCGCCAGGTGCTGGGCGACGCTCTGGGCCGCTGCCGCGTCGACGAGCTCGGAGACGCGGCGCTGGAGCTTCGCCGTCCCGACGTCGGGCGGATCGCTCTCGAAGATCCCGCACAGCTGCTTGAGCTGGAACCCGAGCGCGCCGTAGGCCGAGCTGTCTCGGTACGGCAGCGAGCGCCCACGGACCGTGCGGGCGCCGAGACCGTCGACGACGCTCGCGAACTCGAGCCCGAGGCGGCTCTTGCCGACGCCCGCCGGGCCGAACACCGTGACGAGATGCGGCTCGCATTCCTCGGCGACGCGCTGCCAGATCCCGCGCAGCACGTCGAGCTCGCGCGCGCGGCCCACGAGCGCACCGCTGTGCGTGCGCTCGTCCGCCGACACCGCGACGGCGCGCCACGCGGGAACGGGCTCACCCTTGCCCTTGGCCTGCACCGGCGGGACCGCCTCGTACTCGATCACGTCCCGGGTCGCCCGGTACGTCTCCTCCCCGACGAGGATGCCGTCGACGGGCGCCCCCGTCTGGAGCCGCGAGGCGGTGTTGATCACGTCGCCCGCGACCATCGACTCCCCGAGCGCGACACGCGCGTCGAGCGTGACGAGCGCCTCGCCCGTGTTCACCGCCGTGCGCACCTTGAGGTCGAGCGACGCGTCCTCGCGGTTCAGGCGCGCCACCGTGTCGCGCACGGCGAGTGCCGCGCGCACCGCCCGCTCCGCGTCGTCGCCGTACGCCGTGGGCGCTCCGAAGACGCCGATGACCGCGTCGCCGATGAACTTCTCGACGTGCCCCCCGAACGACTCGATGTCGGTGCGGACCGCGTCGTGGTAGGGGCGCAGGAGCCCGTGGACGTCCTCCGGGTCGAGCCGCTCGGCGCGGGCGGTGAAGTCGACGAGGTCGACGAAGATCACGCTGACGAGCCGGCGCTCCTCCCGCTCCCCGGCCGCGACGCCCAGCGGCTTGCCGCAGGCGAGGCAGAACCGCGCAATCGCGGGGTTCTCCTGACCGCAGTGTGAACAGGCGTGGCCGGTGAGTACCACCGGTGCGGATCGTATGCTCGCCGGGACCCCCTTCGAAAGGACACCATGGCCGAAGAAGTCCAGCTCGCCGGCGCCGGCTCGACCACGAAGCTCCGGCATCCAGTCGCGGTGGCGATCCTCTCCGTCGTCACCCTCGGGATCTACCTCGTCTTCTGGTGGTACTCCGTCAACCGCGAGCTGGCCGACTTCGGCCGCGCGCGCGGGACGACCGAGCTCGGCGACAGCCCCGGCAAGTCCACGCTCGCGCTCTTCCCGGGCGCGCTCCTGATCGTCCCCGCGATCTGGACGACGGTGACGACGTTCAAGCGCGTCCAGGCCGCACAGCGGCTGACCGACCAGAGCCCGGTCAACGGCTGGCTCGGGCTCGTCCTCTACGTCGTGATCACGCCCGCGCTGTACGCCTACATGCAGAGCGGGCTCAACGGGGCGTGGCGGACGCAGGCGGCGTCCTGACCGCGACCACGAGCGCGACCCCCACCCCGACGAGGCCGAGCCCGAAGAGCACGAGCGTCCACAGCGGCGCACCCGTGAACGGCAGGGTGTCGCCCGCGACCGCCGAGGCGACCGCCCCGGCGCGGACCTCGCGCACGGTGGCGGAGACGCCCGAAGCCGGCGCCTTCCCCGGCGACACGGCCGGCTCGACCGGTGCGAGCGGCCTGGCCGGCGTCGTCGGCCCGACGGTCGCGTGCGGAGGCGACTTCGGGTCACCGGTGGGCGTCTCGGGGTCGCCCGGCTGCACCGGCCGCGGCGTCGGCGGAGACGAAATGTGCGGGCACGCGGCACGACCTTTCGCGCCGGCCGCGGCGTAGGTGTCGCCGTGGCCGTCCACGTGCGCGCGCGCGGCGTGGACGTCGACCGTGATTGCGTGCCCCTTGTGACAGATGGTGAGCTTGTGGCGGCCCGAGTTGCCCGGCGCCGAGATGCTGGCCTCGGGCGCCCGCTCGGCCGCGGCGGGAACGTTGTGCTTGGGCTTGCCGGCTGCGTTCTCGAAGCGCGGGGACGCCACGGGCGCCGCTTTCTCGGCAGCCTCGGGAGCGGGAGCCTCGGCGGTGACCGTCGCCACGACGGCTTCCGGCTCCACGGTGGGCGCCTCCTCCTGCTTCTTGGCCTGCCCCGACGGCTCGTCGTGCTTCTGCTGCCCGGGCGCCTCGCCGCTCTTGCCGGGCGGATCCGCCGGGGGCGCTCCGAACGCCGACCCGCAGGTCGTCGCGACGATCAAGGCGGCGGCAGCCGCTGTGCTCCGAAGTCTCATGGCCCTCCCCTCGCACCGCACTCAAGGGAAACCGCGCGAGCCTCGCCTCCACGGCGCGGTTAGGACCGCCTTGACCTAGGTCCAGCCAGTCCAGGCCCAGGAGGGCTTGACGAAATAGGCGCTGTGCCGCCGGGCCGCACTGGACGCCGCGATGCCGCGTCCTCAGTCGCCCCCGTACCTCCAGGTACGAGGGCTCCCTGCGTCCTTGCCTCGCGACCCCCAGCGCACCCCGACAGCGAGGCCCATTCGTCAAACCCTCCTAGACGACGGCCGCGGGCCCGAGCAGGGCCTTGACCTCGGCGAAGAGGTCGGAGTCGGGCTTGACCCGGTAGTCCGGGCCGAGCTCGAGCGTCTGCGCCCCGTCCGAGGTCGTCATCGCCACGAACACGGAGGCGTCGCCCGGGTACGCGCGGAGGATCCCCGCCAGCTCGCGGATGATCCCGGCGCCCGCGGTGCGGGCGTCCAGCTTGAGGTGCACGGCCTTCCGCTCGGGCGTCGCCTCGAACGGCGTCACCTCGAGCGCGATCAGCTTCGTCTCGCCCTCCTTGTGGTCGACGCGGCCCTTGACGACGAGCACCTGGTCGGTAATGAGGTGCTCGCGGCTGGCGGCGTAGACCGAGTTGAAGACGACCACCTCGACGGAGCCGATCACGTCGTCGAGCGTCAGGAAGACCATCGGCTCGCCGCGCTTCGTCGTCATCGCCTTC
>JAICPI010000050.1 GCA_025929895.1 Thermoleophilia bacterium | reverse complement strand
TCGCGCGAGCACAAGGTCGACGGCGACCGGTTCTACCGCTTCGAGCGCCGCTTCGGCTCGTTCACCCGGACGATCGGCCTGCCTCAGGGCGTGGGCGAGGACGCGATCCGCGCCGACTACCGGAACGGCGTGCTCGAGGTCCACGTCGCGAAGCCGGAGCAGTCGAAGCCCCGCCGGATCCAGGTCGGCGGCACACAGTCCGCGATCGAGGGGAGCGCGCGGGAGGCCTGACGGCCGCGCACGTCCTCCACGAAGAAGGCGACCTACGGGTCGCCTTCTTCGTGGTCCGACGAGCGGCTCTTGACCGCGGCCCAGAGCAGCAGCCCGGCGATCGCGACGACGGTCGCGATCTCGACGAGGAGTCCCGCCGTCCCGCCGTGCGCGAGGACTAGCCCCGCGAGAGCAGCCACAGCCCGCCGACCGTGTAGAGCACCATCAGCCCGAGCATCGCGTACTGGGTGCGGAGGGCGACCTTCGTCGAGCCGAACAGCGCGAGCGCCTTGTCGTGCGCGATCACGAGCCCGAGCACGTGCCCGACGACCAGCGCGCCGGCCTGCGCGTACCAGACCGCGTCCGCGCCCAGCGGCTGCACGTTGACGCGGTAGTCGATCGTGCCGAACAGATCCCACTCGTAGCCGAACGGATCCGACGCGAGCGGGATCAGGAGCTGTCCCTGCACGAGGAGGTACGTGAGGTAGTGCGCGATCACGTACGCGAGCGCGATCGGGATCAGGCTGCCGACGAACGCCTGCTCGAGCCGAGCGCGCTCGCGGCCGATCCGGCGCGCGACCTCGACGGCGAGGACGTACGCCACGGCGACGATGACCACCGCGGCGAGGAGCCCGAGCGCGTTGAAGAGGATCGCGCCGAGCTCGGTCTCGATCCGGAAGAGCCGGTCCTGCCACCAGGTCGTCCTGCTGAACCCGTCGAACGCGACCGTCCCGAGCATCACCGCGACGAACGCGACCGTTCCGGGCGGCTCCGGGATGCGGGCGACGCGGTCGAGCGGCGCCCGCAGGCCGAGTCGCCCGTCGCGCAGTCCGACCGGCGCGAGCCGGGCCAGCAGCCCGAAGTAGACGGTGAACGCCTCGCCGTTCGGGAGCCACGCGTCGCGGCCGAACGCCGCGATCCCGACCCAGGTGACCCAGCTGTAGATCGCGATCGCGAGCGCGAGGATGCGGGGGTCGCCGGGGTCCGTGTAGGCGAGCTCGAGCGCCGTGAACGCGAGCAGCAGCAGCGCGGCCGGCCAGCGACCCAGCCGCTCGGGGTACGCGAACGGCGGGTCCCAGGCGAGCCCCGCGCGATCCCAGGTCCAGGCGACGAGGTCCGCCGCCGCCCGCCACGGGTTCAACCAGGCCCAGACGTTCCCGAGCAGGACGCTCACCGGCACGAGCCCCACCCAGAAGCCGACGAGCACGAAGGTCGGGGCGATGTTCGTGCCGACCGAGCGCTCGCCGACGAGCGCGGCCATGAAGACGACGACGAAGAGGAGGAGCCCGACCGCGCCGAGGAGCACGCGGGCGGCGCGCCTCGGGAACCGAAACAGCGGACGGAAGCGGTCGCGCTCGAGCAGCGGCGTCCGCCAGAGCGCGCCGAGCGCCGCGAAGGAGAGCACGAGCACGGCGGCGGCGCCGTAGTACGCGAGCCACTGCGGGATGGGGGGATCGGTGACCGACCCGATCCCGTGCGCGAGCGGCAGGACGCTCACGGCAGCACGGTCAGCTGCGCGATCTGCTGTCCGCGGTCCTCGAGCTCGATCTCGAAGCGACCGGTCAGCCTCGCGCGGAACTGCATGCGCGCCGGGCTCCCCGGGCCGACGTCGCCCATCAGGTCGTAGCCGTGCACGTGCACGTGGTCGGCGACGTCCGAGCGGACGATCAGGAGCACGGGCTCGCCTTGACGTGCGGTGGCGCGCGCGATCCCGCCCACGGGTCGCCCGCCCTGCACGCGCACGACCATGCGCACCCGCTCGGGTGCCGTCTCGGTCGGCGTCGACCCGGTCGTGGGCGGCCTGGTCGCGGTCTCCGTCGTCTTCGGGATCGGCTCCGCCGTGGGCGGCGCCACAGCGTCGTCGTCGTCGTCCGGCCGGAGGAGCACGAACGCGACGACGAGCGCCGCGACGGCCGCGAGACCGATCAGGAGCCGCATGCCTCTCATTCGCCGACGATACGAGTACCGGATTCGCCCGCGAGCGCGCGGGAGAACGCCTGGGCGGACGCGATCAGGGCCTCGCCGCCCGTCTCGCGCACGAACGTCGCGCACGCGCGGACCTTGGGCCGCATCGAGCCCTCGGGCAGCTCGTCGAGCAGCGCGTCGGCCTCGGAGGGCGTCAGCGTCCGCACCTCCTCCTGCCGAGGCGTGCGGAAGCCGCGGAAGAGCGCCGGCACGTCCGTCAGCACGACGAGCCGGCGAGCTCCGAGCTCGCGCGCGAGCAGCGCCGAGCTCGAGTCCTTGTCGATCACGGCGTCGACGCCGTCGAGCCGGCCGCTCCGCTCGACGACCGGGATGCCGCCGCCCCCGCAGGCGATCGCGATCACACGCTCGGCGAGCAGGCGCGCGACCGGGTCGAGCTCGACGATCGCGCGCGGCTCGGGGGAGGGGACGACGCGTCGCCAGCCTCGGCGCGAGTCCTCGACGAGGCGCCAGCCGCGCTCGGATTCCAGGCGTTCCGCATCGTCGCGCGCGTAGTACGGGCCGATCGGCTTCGTCGGATCGTCGAACGCCGGGTCTTCCGGGTCGACGCGGACGTGCGTGACGACGCACGCGACCGAAGACGTCGCCAGCGCGCCGAGCTCGAGCGCGATCAGGGCCCCGATCTCGGCCTGCGTCTGCGCGACGGCGAGCCAGAGCGGCAGCGGCGGGACCTCGTCCGCCGCGCGCTCGGCACGGAGCAGCGCCGCACCGACCTGGGGGCCGTTGCCGTGCGTGACCACGAGCGGCTCGTCGAGCAGCGGTGCGAGCGCCGCGCAGTGCGTGCGCAGGTTCGCGCGCTGCTCGGCCGCCGTTCCGCGCTCGCCCTCCCGCACGAGGGCGTTGCCGCCGAGCGCGACGACGGTCGTCACACGAGCGCGGTCTGCTCGAGCAGGCCCTTCTCGGCGAGCACGTCGGCCAGTGTCGGCTCGCCCACCTCCTGGAGCCCGTACGTCACGCGCAGCGCGGGCCGGTCGAAGTCGACCACCCGACGGAGGTCGATCGGCGTGCCGATCAGGACGAGGTCGGCGTCCGTGCGCTCGATCGTCTCGCGGAGGTCACGCACCTGCTCGTCCCCGTAGCCCATCGCCGGCAGCAGCGTCCCGACCTCCGGATAGTCCTCGAACGTCTTCGCGATCGAGCCGACGGCGAACGGCCTGGGGTCGACGAGCTCGGCGGCGCCGTGCTGCTTCGCGGCCAGCACGGCCGCGCCGTAGGTCATCTCGCCGTGCGTCAGCGTCGGCCCGTCCTCGATCGCCAGCACGCGCTTGCCCCTGATCTGCGACGCATCGCCCTCGACCTGGAACGGCGATGCGGCGAGCACGACGACCGCGTTGGTCGTGTGCTCGTGGATCGAGTCGAGCACGGCGTCGATCCCCTCCTGCGGCGCGCTGTCGACCTTGTTCACGACGCAGACGTCGGCCATGCGCAGGTTCGTCTCCCCGGGGTGGTAGCGGAGCTCGTGGCCCGGGCGGTGCGGGTCCACGACCACGATGTGCACGTCGGGGCGCACGAACGGCGTGTCGTTGTTGCCGCCGTCCCAGAGGATGACGTCGGCCTCGCGCTCGGCCTGCTCGAGGATCGCCGCGTAGTCGATCCCCGCGAAGACGAGGTTGCCCTCGGCGAGGTGCGGCTCGTACTCCTCGCGCTCCTCGATCGTCGCATCCGCGGCCTCGAGGTCCTCGTAGCGCTCGAATCGCTGGACCGCCTGCTTGGCGAGGTCGCCGTAGGGCATCGGGTGACGCAGGACCGCGACGCGCTTGCCCGCCTCGCGCAGGAGGCCGGCGACCCGGCGCGTCGTCTGGCTCTTGCCGGCCCCGGTGCGGACCGCGCAGACGGCGACGCAGGGCTTCGTCGGGCTCAGCATCGTGTCGCGCGGGGAGAGCAGGAGGAAGTCGGCGCCGGCCGCGAGCGCGCGCGAGCCCACGTGCATGACGTGCTCGTGCGTCACGTCGGAGTACGCGAAGACGACCTGGTCGATCTGGCGCTCGCGGAGGAGCTCGTCGAGGTCGTCTTCCGGGACGACGGGGATCCCGTCCGGGTACGCGTCGCCCGCGAGCTCGGGCGGGTACGTGCGGCCCTCGATGTTCGGGATCTGCGTCGCAGTGAACGCGACTACCTCGACGTCCGCACGGCCGCGGTACACGAGGTTGAAGTTGTGGAAGTCGCGGCCGGCGGCCCCCGCGATCACGACCCGCGTCCTCGGCATTGCATAGAGCCTATTCACTCAGCCAGACGTGAGGCTCCGGTTCGGTTAGGCCGAGGAGGCCTCGCGGATCCGCTCGGCGACCGACTCGAGCTCGAGCGAGCCGCCCGTGACCTCGCGCAGGAGCTCGTCCGCGTTCAGCCGCTGGCCCTCCGACCAGAGCTCGCGCAGGAGCGAGCCGGCCGAGCGCTGCGCGAACCAGTCGTTCCCGAACTTCTCGCGCAGGAACGCCCCGATCTGCGCCTCGAGCGCCCAGGCGCGGAGGTACGCGTGGACGTAGAAGCTCCCGTCCATGTCCCACAGGTAGTCCTCGGGCGCCGGCGTGATCTTGAGCGCGTCGGCCTGGAGCTCGACGTAGCGCGACCGGAGCGCGGTCGGGTCCTCGACCTGGTGGAACTCGATCTCGTAGAGCAGCTTCGCGCAGTAGCGCCGGACGTAGTAGAGGATGACTGCCGCGCCCTCCGCCTGATACTCGCGTGGCCGCGGGAAGTCGAGGAGCCGAGAGAGCCAGCCCGCCGTGTCGGTGAGCCGCTCGAACGTCATCGCCCAGCACTCCGTGACGGCGTTGTCGCCGAGGCGCTTGTGCTCCATCGAGAGCGACGCGTCCGTATGCGCGAAGTGCTCGGCGTGCCCGGCTTCGTGGAACAGCGCGCCCCAGTCGTCCGCGCCGCCGGCCGGCTTGATTACGAGCACGACGTCGTCCGGCACCTCGATCGGCGCGCAAAACGCTCGCGGGTCCTTCGTGGGACGGCTCTCGACGTCGAGCCGGACGTTCCGCTGGGCATCGAGGTCGATCCCGAGCCCGCGGAGCGTCTCGCGCAGCGCGGGGAGCATCCGGTCGGCGGGAAAGCCGATGTCCCACTTGGGCGCGCGCATCATCCGGTCCTTGTCCCAGCGCTCGGCCTGCGCGAGCGGGAGACCGACGCGCTCGCGGAAGACCTTGTCGACGATCGTCGTGTGCAGCTGCTCCGTCGACGCGAGGAACGAGCGGCACTGCTCCGCGAGCGCGTCGAGGTCGTAGCCGAAGCGCCGGTAGAGGTCGAAGTAGTTGTCCGCGCCGAGCGCGCTCACCGCCTCGCGGGTGCGCGCGTGGGCCTCGAGGTAGAGGGGGTTCAGGTGCTCGTCGACGAGCTCGTTGCGACTGCGCTCCAGCCGCTCGCGCTTCGCGCGGTCGGGCTCGTTCATGATCGACGGCTTCAGCATCCGGAAGGGGATCTCGTCGCCGTCCACGGTCGCCTTCAGCTGCGCCTCTGCCTGCGCGACCTGCTCCTCGAGCTCCTTCGTCAGCTGGCCGAGGTACCCCTCGCAGGCGAAGCGCCAGAGCTCGCGGATCGACGAGCTGCCGTTCACGGCGGCGCCGATCGTCTGCGTCTGCTCGAGCGTCGTCAGGTCGGCGAACTCGGCGTAGATCGGCTCGAGCTCGAACCGTTCCTTCAGCCCCGCGAAGTGGCGGTAGTACTCCTCGTCGAGCCTCGCGATGAACCGGTCGGCCCGCTCGCGGTACGCATCGAGGTCGCGCGCGGAAGCGGGAGCGACGGCCGGCATGGGGTTCGTAGGATAGTCGGATGCAGAAGATCGGCCTCCGGACCGAGCGGCGCACGCAGCTCGTCGAGATCACCCGGCTCGTGCAGGACGCGCTCGACGGCGACGGGGACGCGTCCGCAGCGCTCGTGTTCGTTCCGCACACGACCGCGGGGGTCACGATCAACGAGCACGCCGACCCCGCCGTCGCGCGGGACTTCGAGACGGCGCTCGAGCGGATGGTCGGCGAGGACTGGGGCTGGGAGCACATCGAGGAGGGCGAGGAGAACGCGCCCTCCCACGTCCGCGCCGCGCTGATGAGCCCGCAGGTGCTCGTGCCCGTGAGCAACGGCAAGCTCGCGCTCGGCACGTGGCAGGGGATCTTCTTCTGCGAGTTCGACGGGCCGCGGGAACGAACCGTCTACGTGACCGGCCTGCGTTGATCGAGGTCGAGGAGCTCAGCAAGCGCTTCGGCAAGACCCAGGCGGTCGCCGGCCTCAGCTTCCGCGTCGAGCCGGGGACGATCACCGGGTTCCTCGGCCCGAACGGCGCGGGCAAGTCGACGACGCTCCGCTCGGTGCTCGGGCTCGTGCACCCCGACGCGGGCCACGCGACCGTGCTGGGCGTGCCGTACCGCGAGCTCGACCGGCCGCTCCATCGGGTCGGCGCCGTGCTCGAGGCGAGCGAGGTGCATCCGGGGCGATCGGGCCGCAACCATCTGCGGGTGCAGGCGGCGGCCGCCGGCGTGCTGCGCTCGCGCGTGGAGGAGGTGCTCGCGCTCGTCGAGCTGAGCGCGGCGGCGAAGCGGCGGGTCAAGGGCTACTCGCTCGGGATGCGGCAGCGGCTCGGACTGGCGACCGCGCTGCTCGGCGACCCCGAGGTGCTCGTCCTCGACGAGCCTGCCAACGGGCTCGATCCCGCCGGGATCCGTTGGCTGCGCGACCTCCTGCGCTCGCTCGCCGCCGAGGGACGGACGATCCTCGTCTCGAGCCACGTGCTCGCCGAGGTCGCGCAGACGGTCGACCGCGTCGTGATCATCCACCGCGGCAAGCTCGTGCAGCAGGCGACGATCGCCGAGGTGATCGCGAGCGCGCAGGGCTCGACGCGGATCCGAAGCCCTCAGGCGGAGAGGCTGCGCGAGCTGCTGGCGGCCGCAGGCGCGGCGGTGACGGCGACCGGCGATGGGGCGCTGATCTCCGACGCTCCGCCCGAGCGGGTCGGCGAGCTCTCGGCGGCGAACGGCGTCGTGCTGCACGAGCTCACGATCGAACGCGCGACGCTCGAAGAGGTCTTCCTCGAGCTGACGGGCGGGGAGACGACGGAGTGACGGCGCTGGCGCGCTCCGAATGGCTCAAGATCCGGACCGTCCGGTCGTGGTGGGCCTACCTGGCAGTGATCCTGCTGCTCTCGGCGATCGCCGTCGCGGGCGAGATCGGGTCCGCCGAGGCGGCGAACCGGAGCGAGCACGGGTTCCAGCTCGGGCTCGTCGACACGGTCGGGCTCGCGGCCCTGCTCGCGATCATCCTGGGGATCACGATCGTGACGGCCGAGTTCCGGCACGGGACGATCACCCCGGCGTTCCTCGTCGCGCCCCGGCGCGAGCGCGTGATCGCGGCGAAGGCGGTCGTGGGCGCGGCGGTCGCGCTCGGGTTCGCGCTCCTGGCGCTGCTGGTCGTCGTCGCGATCGGCGTGCCCTGGCTCGAGCTCGTCGGAGCAGAGGTTCGCCTGACCGACGGCGAGATCCTCACGCGCGTCGCCCAGACCCTCCTCTCCGCCGTGCTCTGGGCCCTGATGGGCGTTGCGATCGGCGCCGTCGTGCAGAGCCAGGTCGCCGCGCTCGTCGGGACGCTGCTCTGGATCTTCCTCGGCGAGGCGCTGATCGTCGGGGTGCTCGGCCTCGTCGACGCGGATGGAGCGAGCGCGTACCTCCCGTTCCGCGCGCTCGACGCCGCCGACGGGACCGGGGGCGAGGGCCTCCACTCGTACTGGCCGGGCGTCGCGGTCTCGCTCGGCTGGATCGCGTTGCTCGGCGCGCTCGGCACCGAGCGCGCGCGTCGCCGCGACATCACCTGACGCGTACGCTGCCGGGGTGGCGCCGCCCGTCGCCAGAGACCAGGAGCTCGAGCTCCACATCGACTCGCTCGCGTACGGCGGGAACGGCGTCGCGCGGCTGAACGGGTTCGTCGTCTTCGTGCGCCGCGGGCTGCCGGGCGACACCGTGCGCGCGCGCGTGACGAAGGTGAAGCGGAACCACGCCGAGGCGCTCGCGACCGAGGTGCTCGTCCCCGGGCCCGAGCGAGTCGAGGCGCCCTGCGCGCACTACCCGGCGTGCGGCGGCTGCCGCTTCCAGGACCTCGCGTACGAGGCGCAGGTGCGGGCGAAGGAGGGCCAGGTCGCGGACGCGCTGCGCCGGCTGGGCGGGCTCGTCGATGCGCCGCTCGAGCCGATCGTGCCGGCGGCGTCCGTCTTCCACTACCGCAACAAGCTCGAGTACTCCTTCACGCAGTACGAGGACGGGCCGACCCTCGGCTTCCACAAGGCGGGTCGGTGGGACGAGGTGCTCGAGGTCGAGCGCTGCTGGCTGACGACCGACCTCGGCAACGCGATCAGGAACACGGTGCGCGAGTGGGCGCGCGAGGAGGGGCTCGCGGCGTACGACCAGGAGTCGCAGCGCGGCTACCTCCGCCACCTGGTCGTCCGCGAGGGCCGGAACACGGGGCAGGCGCTCGTCGTGCTCGTGACCGCGCCGGGCGAGAGGTTCGAGAGCGGTTACCTCGTCGAGCGGCTGCGCCGCTTCCCCGAGGTGCGCTCGATCCACTGGGCGATCAACGACACGCCGGCCGAGGCCACGAACCTGCCGACCCGCGTGCTCTGGGGCGAGGACTCGATCGAGGAGGAGCTCGCGGGGCTGCGGTTCCGCGTCAGCCCCAACGCGTTCCTCCAGACGAACAGCGAGATGGCGGAACGCCTCTACGGGATCGCGCGCGAGTACGCCGCCCTGTCGGGGACGCAGACGGTCTGGGACCTCTACTGCGGGATCGGGACGATCGGGCTCACGCTCGCGCGCGACGCGCTGACGGTGTGGGGGATCGAGGTCTCGGAGGAGTCGGTCGCGCGGGCGCTCGAGAACGCCGACCTGAACGGGATCACGAACGCGGCGTTCTTCGCCGGCAACGTCGGCCAGGCCGTCGAGGAGCTGCTCGACCGCTCGGGAGCGCCCGACGTCGTGATCGTCGACCCGCCGCGGGCCGGGCTCGCGGGCAAGGCGCTGCGGCGCCTGGGCCGGATCGGCGCCCCCCGGATCGTCTACGTCTCGTGCAACCCGACCACGCTCGCGTCCGACGTCAAGGTGCTCCGCGACGAGTGGGGCTACGAGCTCCGCCGGGCGCAGCCGGTCGACATGTTCCCGCACACGCCGCACGTCGAGTGCGTGTCGCTGCTCGAGCAAACCGGCGCGCCGCGCGCCGCGTAAGGAAGGTCAAGGAGGCGGGTCAGTCCCGCGCCGACTCCCTGCGGGCGGGCGATTCATCGTCCGCCCGCACCCTGCGCTCGCGGAAGGCCCGCCCGAGGAGGTCGGCGTTCGCGAGCAGGAACGCGAGCGCGAGCAGCGGCAGCGCGGGGAGCCCGTCGACGTCGAGGAAGTACGTCCCGGCCAGCGTGATCCCGAAGGAGAGCGCCATCGCGAGCCACGTCGCGCGCCGCCGCAGGCCGAAGCGGTCGGCGGCTCCGAGGAAGAGCGCGAAGAAGAGCAGGTCGGGGAGCCCGAGCTTCGCCGACGAGTCGACGCTCTCGACCGAGATGTCACGGGCGCCGCGACGATCCCCCGTCGTGATCACGAGGCCGGCGTCCTCGTTGGTGTCCTCTGCCCGCGCGGGTATGGGAGGAGACGTCACGTTCGTCTCCTCGTAGAGGGCGACGACGCGATAGCGATAGTCCCTCTCGGCGTCGAGCTCGGCCTCGAGGAAGCCGATCGTGCCGTTGGCGTTCTCATCGCTGAGCGGCTCGTCGTTGCGGGTCCCGCCCGGTTCACGGATGACGTCGTACGTCGTCGCGCCCGCGAGCGGCTCGCGCCAGACGACGAACGCCTGCCGCTCGCCGCTGAGCGGGAACGAGAAGGAGAGGGCCGAGAACACCTCCGGCCGCTCCGTGAGGATGTGCCGCGTCGGGCCGCGCCACACCGAGTACGAGTCGACGACCGGGATCAGCAGCGCAACGAGCGCGACCCAGAGCGCGGTCTCGAAGAAGCCGAGGAACCAGAACGCGACCGCCGTCGCCGCGCCGAGCTTCGCGAAGTTGGCGACGACCTCGAGGTCGGCCGCGCTCGCGACGACGGCGAGCACGGCGAGCGAGATCCCCGCCCCGAGGAGGCCGCGCCAGTGCGCGAGGGGCAGCGCGATCCACACGAGTGCGAAGACGAGCGGGATGAGCAGGAACGCGACGAAGAGGACGTCGGCATCCGTCGGAAGGTTGGGGCCACGACGGAAGAGCGCGTAGTACGCGAGGAGCACGGCGAGCAGCGCGGCTCCCGCGCCGACGCGGGGCGTCAGTACGGCGGCAGCTCGGCCCACCAGGCCCCGACCGCCTTGAACGCCTGCCAGAAGCGGGTCTTGGCGGGCTGCTCGTCGAGCGACGCGTCGATGTCCGGGACGACGAGCGCCTCGATCGTCGGCGTGAAGCGCTGGAGCTCGCCCAGCGTGGGCTCGAGCTCCCCCGCGAGCGGGAAGCCCACTGAGTTGACGAACGCGAGCGCGTCCTCGCCCATCACGACGACGAGCTTCGGCTGGACGATGTGCAGCTCCCGGGCGAGCTGCGCGCGGGCCTCGTCCTCGTCCTGCCCGACGAACTTGACGCAGTTCGTGCCGTAGACCGCGAGCGGGTCGACCCGCAGGCGCTGGAGCGACTTCAGGATCGCCTGGCCGGCGCGGCCGAAGAAGGCGACCCCCTCCTGCACCTCGGGAGGCTGCGGGCCGTACTTGACCATGAAGACGTCCGCGAGCGGGTGGCCCGAGCCGAGCACGGGGATCGCTCCCTCGGGTGCCGAGCGCGCGATCTCGTCCCCGAGCTCGTTCGTCTCGGAGATGGCTTTTTGCAGGTACTTCTCGGCGATTTCGTCGGAGGGCACGGCGGACACGGCGGGGTCCTCCAAGTTCGGGATCAGCGGACCCTTTCCTTGGCCTGCGCCGCCCACTTGAGCGACTGGAGGTAGAGCAGCGAGCGCGGGCGGCGCAGGACCTGCGCGGTGCGCAGGCTGAGCTGGAACTCCTCGGCCCCGTCGAAGGCGCGCATCCGGAGCACGCCGGTGCCGACGCCCTGGAGCACGTGCGCGTCCGAGCCCGCTCCCATCTGGAGCCCGTACTTCCGCGCGAAGCGAAGCGCCTCGTCGTTGTACGCCTCGAAGAGCAGGCGCGCGTTGTAGACCTCGAGCACGTCGATCTCCGCGAGGTGGCGGTGGATCGTCGCGGGGTCGGGGCAGGTGTGGATCCGGTCGAACGGGTGCGGGAGATAGACGATGCCGCCCTGCTCGCGGATCGCGGCGATCGTGTCGCCGAACGACATCCGCGCCGGGATCTCCTCGCGCAGGAAGAGCCCGATCACCTCGCCCTGCGTGTCGGTCTTCACCTCCTCGCCCGGGATGACGACGAGCTCGCGGTCGCGCGCGAGAGCCGCGGCCTCGAGCGCTCCCCCGAAGACGTTGTGGTCGGTCACCGCGATCGCCCCGAGCCCGACCCTCTCCGCGTGGTCGACGAGCTCTCCGACCTCGATCTGGCAGTCGTGCGACCAGCTCGTGTGCATGTGGAGATCGGCAAGGATCCAGGGCCGGTCGCCCAGCGGCTCCCCGTCGGCCGCCGGCCGGCGCCTGCGCGTGAGCCGCGCGTACGTCCCGTCCAGCTCGCGGGCGACTGCGCGGAAGCTCTGCGGCTCTGCCCACGCGCGCGCTTCTCGCTGCTCCCGCTCGCGGTGCTTCCCGTCCTCGGCCAGCCGCCCCACGGCCGCGCCCGCCAGCTCCGGCTGCTCGTCGAGGCCTGGAGGTTCGGCGACCGCGGCGCCCGCCGCCGACGCCTCGAGGCGCAGGCGGGCGAGCCCGAGCGGCGCCGGGACGAAGATCGCCGCCTCCCGAAGCAGTGCGGCGCGCGAGGCGCCGTCGCGCAGCGTCGCGATCGAGACGCGCTCGACGACGGCGCGCGGCACGAACGGGCGCCCGAACATCGTGCGCGTCCGGACGAACGCGACCTCCCAGTCGGGGAGCTCCCGCAGCGCGCGGAGCACGGCACGCGCGACCGAGCGTGCGACCGGCCGCCATTCCACGACGATCAGCCGTCGCTTCGGGGCCGGCGCGAAGAGCTCGAGGTCGACGCCCTCCGAGACGAGCTCGTAGGCGCCCGGGAATCGCTCCGCTGCTGCCGCCCGCGTGCGCTCGCTCGTCGCCAGGAGCGCGTCGATGCGGTTGAGCAGGCGCTCGCGCTGCGCCCGGCCGGGCGGGTACGCGAGGCGCTCCGGCGAGAGGAACGTGGCCACCGCGAGCGACTGCGCGTCGCGGAGCGCGAGGTAGGCGAGGCTCGGCAGCCCCGGCTCGAAGCCGTGCACGACGTCGTAGCGGCCCTCGCCGAGCGCGAGCTCGAGGTTGAACCGCGCCCCGACGGGCACGCCCATCTGCGAGCGGCGCGAGATCGGCACGGCCGGCCCGACGGCGATCACGTCGGCGTCGGCGCCCGTCTGGAGTGCGCGGCGCCCGGCCGCGAGGTCGCGCGCGCGGTTCGACGGCGCGACGACGGTGACGTGGTGGCCGAGCTGGCGCAGCTCGCGGGCGACGCCGTCGACGTGCTCGTTGACGGAGTGCGGCTGCGACCAGGAGAAGGGCGTGACGAGGCAGACTCGGAGGCCCATCGCCGAATCACTCTAGCCGGGGGTTGTACAACGAACCCCGCCGCGCTACCGTCGTGGAGCGGCTCCGACCCTTCGCCCAGCGTCGGACGGTGACTTCCCCCAGCTGCGGCGGAGGTGGATCGAATGAAGAGCTCGACGTTGCGACGGTTGCTCGTTGCGCAGGTGGCCGCCGCGGTCTTCGCGTTCACGGGCACGGCGGTCGCCGCGACCTACCCCTCGCCGCCCTTCGACTTCGCCCACCCGGGCTCGCTGCATCCGTCCGCCTCGACAGGTGGGCTGTTCTCACCCGCGGGCGGCAACCTCGACCGGCCGATGCTGGTCATCTACGCGCAGTTCACGGACACGCCTTTCCCAGCCGGAATGAACGCCGCAGCGGCTGCCACCCGGTTCTTCGGGCCGTTCCCGAGCGTGCGCGACTACTTCCTGAACGAGTCGTTCGGCCGACTCGATCTCAGTCCGGCGCCGGAGACCGACACGGCCGGCGGAGGCGCCGCGAACGACGGGGTCGTGCAGGTCTCGATCGCGAGCAACAAGGCGGACTTCACGGCGCTCGGCATCGGCGACCAGAACAAGCAGCTGCTCGAGGCCGCGAACGCCGCCGTGAACTACGCCTCGTTCGACGCGAACGGCGACGGAACGGTCACGAGCGCGGAGCTCGTCGTGCAACGCTTCGACGCGGATGCGGGCGCACTGCCGTCCGGCTGCGGCGCGACCCGCGGGCACGACGCCGTCACTCTCGACGGCAAGGCCATCTCGATGGCGCTCGCGCTCGACGGCACGGCGACGAACCTGATCACGATCATCCACGAGACGGGCCACACGGCCCTCGGGATGCGCGATCTCTACGGCTTCGGAGTCGGGGCGCTCGACATCTCCGGGCCGACCTGCGGCGCCGGCGACGCGACGCTCTTCCGCTCCAGCTCGTGGCACAAGCTCCACTGGGGCTGGCTCACGCCGAACGTCGTCTCGCGCGACGGGTTCGTGAACGTGCCGCGCTACGACGCCGCCGGGTCCGCGTTCCTCCTCTACGACCCCGACCGCGGGACGAACGACTACTTCCTGGTCGAGAACCGCTTCCGGGCGCCGGGCACCTACGACCGGAGCGCGAGCGACAGCGGGCTCGCGATCTGGCGCATCGACGACGACGAGTACTCGAGCGGGGACGAGAACGTCCGGCCGATCGAGATCATGCGACCCGACGGGACGAGGGCGAACGGCTGCGCGGAGACGCCGGGCTTCTGCTACGGCGGCAGCTCGATCGACGCGTGGGATCCGTCCGACGCGAACACGCCGCAGCGCACGATGGACCGGACGTGGCGCGACGGCGCGGCTTCGCGCGTCGCGGTGCGGGCGGTCGGGCGGCGGCGGACCGACGGCTCGATCCGCGCGTACTTCGACGTGCGCGGCCCGGGCATCCTGGTCGACCCGTACACGCTCGACGTCGGCGGTCCCGTGGACGTCACGCCCGACGAGGGCAACACGATCTCGGTCCCGGTCCTGAACACCGGCGAGGCGAGCGACACGTTCTCGTTCACCTTCACCGGGCTCCCCGCCGGCTGGACGGCCTCGACGGTGACGCAGACGCTGGGTGCCGGTGCCGGGAGCGTCGCGGACATCGTCCTGACGCCGGACGCGAATGCGCCCGAAGGCGTGTTCACGATCAGCGTGCGGGGTCAGAGCACGACCGACTCGGGCGTGTCGTCGACCTGCACGTTCCAGGTCCGGGTCGTGCTGCACGAGACGAACCTGGCGTACACGGGCGCGCTCAGCAACCCCTGGGGCGAGGGCGCCGGCTTCTCGGCGGTCGTGACGGACGCCGACGACGGCAACGCGCCGATCGTCGGGATGACTGTCACGTTCCGCATCGACGGGGTCCGACCCGGCTTCCCCGCGCAGCCCGACGTGATCGCGACCACGACGAGCGGCCCGGGCGGGATCGCCTCGGCCAACCCGACGCTCGCGCTCGAGCCCGGGACGTACGACTTCATCGTCTGTGCGTCCCGCTTCGGGAAACACGAGGCGAAGTGCTTCTTCGCCGACTACACGGTGCTGAGACGGCCGACGACGCTCGTCTACTCGGGTGACTCGACCGCCGAGTACTCCGACCCGGCCGCGGTCCGGGCGACGCTGACCGACGGGCTCAGCGGCGTGCCGCTCCCGGGCAAGACGGTCGACTTCACGATCGGGAGCCAGGCCGCGAGCGACGCGACCGACGCGGCCGGCCTCGCGCAGACGGCGATCGTCCTCGACCAGCCCGCCGCGGCGACGACGGTCGGCTCCTCGTTCGCGGGCGACGCGCTCTACCTGCCGAGCTCGGACAGCGACTCGTTCGCGATCGATGAGGAGGACCTCACGCTGCTCTACACGGGCGACACGCTCGTCGGGCTCGGGTCGACGCCGATGCTGCGCGCGCAGGCGACGCAGGAGGCGGACGGCTTCCCCGGCGACCTGGCGCTCGCGACCGTGCGGTTCGACCTCGCGCCGACGCTGACGACGACGCCTTTCGCCTACACGGCCTCCTCGACCGCGGCCGGCGTGGCGGCGACGCCCGCCACGGGCCTGCCGGTCGACCTCTGGACGATCGCCCTCGCCGTGCCACCCGGCAACGGCTTCTGGGAGGGCACGGGGCCGTCAGCGGAGCTCGTGCTGTTCGATCCCGAGGGGCAGGTGAACGGCGGCGCGTCGGGCCTCGATTCCGGCGACCGCAGGCTCTCGCTCGAGCTGAACGGCCGCTACCACGGTGACGAGCCGAGGGGGATGGTCCAGCTGCGGGCACCCGCATGGCGGTTCAAGGGCAGCGCGGTCGCGTGGATCGTCGTCGTCGGGGACCAGGCGATCCTCGAGCTCGACGGCGAGCGCGGCGGCACGCCTGCGACGCTCCGGCTGAGGCTGCAGGACGGCGGCGAGCCCGGCCGCGCGGATACGTTCCGGGCGTGGCTCGGCCCGTACGCCTCGGGGCTCGTGAGCGCGGATCGCGGGAACCTCCAGGTGCGGCGATCGCCCTGACGCGGGGACGGCGGCGGCGGGCGCTCGCGCTCGCCGCCGCCCTCCTTCTCGCCGGGTGCGCCTCGGACGACGAGGAGCCCGGCGGCGCCCCCGAGTCCCCGACCGCGGCGACCGAGACCGTCGCGACGACCAGGCCGATCCCGGCGCCGCCGATGGTCGAGCCGGTCACGACGACGACGACGCCGCCCGCGCCCACCCCGACGAGGACCGAGCCGCGGGTGAGCACCGGCACCGGGCCTGCGCGGCGCGAGGCTCCCCCGACGCGTGCGGGCACCCTCGTCTTCGACCGGATCGTCGTCGCCGCCGGCGAGGACGGCGCCTTCCTCGGCCGGGCGAACGTCCGGAACGCGGGGGCCGACTACGTGAACGACGTCGCGGTGCGCTGGCGGATCCTCGGGCGCGGCGGCGACGAGCTCGACCGCGGCGTCGCCCGGTGGCCGAGCCTCGCCCCTGGGGAGACGCGGACGATCGAGCTCGAGGGCTCGCGGCGCTACTCCGACGACTGGACGCGCGTGACGTTCGCGGCGCGCTGAGGGCCGCGCGCTCTAGACTCCTCGCCGGCGTGGCGGTCCGCGTCCATTCTGCGGAGGACCGGCGCCGCCAGATTCTCGACGCGGCGGTGCGCGCCTTCGCGCGCCGTGGGTACGAGGCGTGTCGCGTCGGCGAGATCGCCACGGAGGCCGGCGTCGCGTACGGGCTCGTCTACCACTACTTCCACTCGAAGGAGGAGATCCTCGAGACGATCTTCCGCGACACGTGGAACCTGATGCTCGAGGCGATCGAGGCGGTGGAGGCGCTCGAGGAGCCGGCGGACGTTCAGCTCCGGAAGGTGATCGCGATCGTCCTGCGCACGTGGAAGGTGAACCCGGACCTCGTGCGCGTGCTCGTCCGCGAGGTCACGCGCACCCCGCACCTCCAGAGCGAGGTGACGGAGATCCAGCAGGCCTTCGACGCGCTCGAGCGGATCGTCGCGCGCGGGCAGGAGCAGGGCGTGTTCGGGCGCGAGCTCGAGGCCAAGCTCGTCGGCTGGAGCCTCTACGGCGCGCTCGAGGAGCTCCTGACGGGCTGGGTGATGGGCCAGCTGCCGGGAACGGACGACGACGTCCTGCGCGCCGAGCGCTCGCTGTTCGCGCTGTTCACGCGCGGGCTCGCCGCCCGCGCGTGAATCACGCGGTCGCCGCGGGCTCCCGCGTGCGCCGGTGCTCCTCGATGAACCGCTCGACCGCCTCGTGCGCGTCGTCGTCCGCGATCTGCTTCGGCGGCGACTTCATCAGGTAGGCGCTCGGGCCCTCGAGCGAGCCCGCGACGCCGTTGTTCATGGCGAGCTTCGCGAGCCGCACCGCGTCGATCACGATGCCCGCCGAGTTCGGCGAGTCCCAGACCTCGAGCTTGAGCTCGACGTTCAGCGGCACGTCGCCGAAGCTCGAGCCCTCCATGCGGATGTACGCCCACTTGCGGTCGGTCAGCCACGGCACGTAGTCCGAGGGACCGACGTGGACGTTCTTCTCGCCGAGGTCGTAGTCGAGCATCGACGTGACAGCGTTCGTCTTCGAGATCTTCTTCGACTCGAGGCGCTCGCGCTCGAGCATGTTGAGGAAGTCGGAGTTGCCGCCGACGTTCAGCTGCATCGTCTTGTCGAGCTTGACGCCGCGCTCGCGGAAGAGCGAGGTGAGCACGCGGTGCGTGATCGTCGCGCCGACCTGCGACTTGATGTCGTCGCCGATGATCGGAACGCCCGCCTGCTCGAAGCGGCGCTGCCAGTACGGCTCGCGGGCGATGAAGACTGGCATGCAGTTGACCATCGCGCAGCCGGCCGAGAGGACCTGCTCCGTGTACCACTTCGTCGCCTCCTCGGAGCCGACGGGGAGGTAGTTGACGACGACGTCTGTGCCGGTCTCC
>JAICPI010000090.1 GCA_025929895.1 Thermoleophilia bacterium | reverse complement strand
GGCGCTGCCAGTACGGCTCGCGGCCGATGAAGACCGGCATGCAGTTGACCATCGCGCAACCGGCCTCGAGGATCTGCTCGGCGTACCACTTCGTGGCCGACTCCGAGCCGACGGGGAGGTAGTTGACGACGACGTCGGTCTTGGTGTCGCGCAGGATCCCGACGACGTCGTCGGTCTCGCCCGGCGCCTTGTCGACGACCTCGGCCAGGTACTTGCCGATCCCGTCGTGCGTCATCCCGCGCGAGACCTTGACGCCGGTGGGCGCCACGTCTGCGAACTTGATCGTGTCGTTCGGGTGCGCCCAGATCGCGTCGGCCAGGTCCTTGCCGACCTTCGTCGTCGTGACGTCGAACGCGGCAGTGAACTCGATGTCCCTGACGTGGTAGCCGCCGAGGTCGACGTGCATGAGGCCCGGGACGAACTGGTCGGGCTCGGCGTCGCGGTAGTACTCGACGCCCTGGAGCAGCGCATTGGCGCAGTTGCCGACCCCGACGAGGGCGACGCGGACCGTGCCGTTGGACGAAGGCATCTAGATCTCTCCTGTCGTTCGCTTGTATCGCACGCCTGCTATATAGCAGAAATGCGATGAAAGGGTCACGCTAGTCGCGTAGCCGCAGCTGCGAGCGCACGTGGAGCACCCGCTGGAGCACCGTGACCCAGGCGGTCGCCGTGAGGACGCCGAGAGCGAGCTCGACCGGGAGCCACGGCGCCAGGACGAGCCCGGCCGTGATCACGACGACGCGTTCCGCCCGGGAGCCGATCCCCACGTCGCCGCGGAGCGCGAGCGCCTCCGCCCGGGCGCGCGTGTAGCTGACGAGGAACGAGCCCGTGATCGCCGCGACCGTGAGGCCGACGCCCAGCTCGCTGCCGTCCCGCACGAGCACGAGCGCGATCGCGCCGAGCATGAACGCCTCGCTGATCCGGTCGGTGGTCGAGTCGATGAACGCCCCGAACGGCGTCGCCGTGCCGCCTGCCCGTGCCAGCGCCCCGTCCAGGATGTCGAGCACCGAGCCCACGACGAACAGCACGGCGCCGAGCCAGAAGAAGAGGAGCTCGCTGCGGTACTCGAAGTAGACGAGCACCGAGGCGACGGCGCAGAGCGTCACGCCGCCGGCGGTCAGCGCGTTCGGCGTCACCCGCGTGCGGGTGAGCCCGACGATCGAGCGCGACGCGAGCCGCCGCGCGCCCGTCGTGTAGGTCTCCTTCAGCGTCACGGCGACCGCGCCGCGCCTACGCGGTGCGGCGGCGGAGCAGCGTGCGCCGCTCCAGCACGAGCGCCGCCGCGAGCGCGACGAGCAGGCCCGCCGCGATGTCCAGCCAGAAGTGGTTGCCCGTCGCCATGACCGAGAACCACACCCACGGCGCCCAGGCGAGCCAGGCCAGCTTCGCCCAGCGTCGCCGGACGAGGAGCGCCATCGTCAGGCCGACGATCAGCGCGTCGGCCGAGTGGAGGCTCGGCATCGCGGCGTAGGGGTTCGAGGCCAGCTGGACGAGGCCGCTGCCGTGGTTGAGGCTGGCGAAGCTGGCGAGCGTGTCCACGAAGCCGAAGTCGGGGAACATCCGCGGCGGCGCGGTCGGGAGCAGGACGTACCCCGTGAGCCCGATCACGTTCGCGAGCATGATCAGGTTCCGGAACCGCGCGAAGACGTCGTTGTGCCGCAGGTAGACCCAGAGGAGCGCGAGCCCGAGCACCGTGAACTGCGAGAGCCAGTACGTCCAAGAGGTGGCGACCGCGAGCAGGTCCCACGACTCGACGAGGCCCTGGAGGCTGCGCTCGAAGAGCGCGTTTGCGCGGCTCTCGAGGTCGATCACCTTGAGCCCGTTCTCGAAGGCGGCGGCGGCGTTGCGGTCCGCGACGCCGCGCGCCACCTGGTAGGCGGCGAGGAACCCGAACCAGATCGCGATCTGGAGCAGGAGATCTCCCCACCCGCGGGGGAGGAGCCTTCGCTCTTCGGGCGCAGGGGCGGTGGCTGTGGCCGAGCTCATTCCGAAGCGATTGTAGACCGAGGCCCGGCGCCCCCGAAACGCCCGGGCTAGCCGCCGATCTGGCTCATCGAGCGCGATGCGCGGACGAAGCCGGGCTCGTTGATCCGGTGCTTCAGCTCCTTGCGGGCGACCGCCTGGCGAACGAGCGCGGCGAGCTCGGCGTCGCCCGCGCCCGCGCGCAGCGGCGTCTTCAGGTCCCACTCGCGCCGCGAGAACAGACAGGTGCGGAGCTGGCCGTCGGCGGTGAGGCGGATCCGGTCGCAGGTCGAGCAGAACGGCTCGGAGACGGGGCTCACGAACCCGACCTCGCCGCTGCCGTCCGCAAAGCGGAACCGGCGTGCGGTGGACGATGCCTTCGCGGGCACCTCGACGAGCGGCCCGTGCTCCGCCTCGATCAGCGCGCGGATCTCGGCACCGGTCAGCACCTGGTCGTCGCGCCAGCCCTCGTCGGCGTCGAGGGGCATGAACTCGATGAAGCGCACGACGTACGGCTTGCGGCGCGCGAGCCCGGCGAGCCGCGGCACCTCTTCCTCCGTGAACCCCTTGATCGCGACGCAGTTGACCTTGATCGGCCGGAGCTCGGGATACCGCTCGGCCTCCTCGAGCCCGCGGAGCACCTGGTCGAGCGCATCGCGCCGCGTCAGCTCGGCGAAGCGCACGTGGTCGAGCGAGTCGAGCGAGACGTTGATGCGCCGGAGCCCCGCGTCGACGAGCGGGCCTGCGAGTCGGTCGAGGAGCACGCCGTTCGTGGTCAGGGACAGGTCGCGCACGCCCGGGGTCTGAGCGAGCAGCGCGACGAGCGCCGGCACGTCGCGGCGCACGAGCGGCTCGCCGCCCGTCAGACGGATCTCGTCGACGCCCATCGCGGCGAGCAGCCCGACGACGCGCTGGAGCTCTTCGAAGCTCAGCACCTCGTCGCGTGGGAGCCAGTCGAGCCCCTCGGCCGGCATGCAGTAGCGGCAGCGGAAGTTGCACTTGTCGGTGACCGACACGCGCACGCTCTTGATCTCGCGGCCCCAGCTGTCGACGAGCGGTTCCATCACCGAGAGCCTACCGCCAGGTTTTCGCATTGCCACGGCGGACAAAACCCCGGGGTCCACTCTCCACAAGGAGGCAAACGGATGTCGCGGTGGGAAACGGAAGAGGGCGGCGGCGGCGGTGAGTCCGGCGGCGGCGGCGGCGGTGGCATGGGCGGCGGCGGCGGCGACGACTCCGGCGGCGACGACCAGGGCGGCGCTCAGCCGGCCTAGCGTGTTCAGCACCATCCGTGTCCTGTGAGGGCGCCGAGGGAAGGCGCCCTCACACGTCTCAGGCGAAGGGGGGTCAGATGGACGACGCACGCAAGGACCAGCTCGGCGGCAAGCTGAAGGAGGCCGAGGGCAAGCTCACGGGCGACGAGCTCCGCGAGGGTCAGGGCAAGGCGGAGCACGCCAAGGGCGATGCGAAGGAGAAGCTCGAGGACGTGAAGGACGAGGTCCGCGAGCGGATCTAGGTTGCGGTCGATCGTGCGGAGGCGCCAGCGGGCGCCTTCGCACGTTCGGCCCACAGCTGCACGAGGTGGACGATCGTCTCGGCTGCGGCGCCCATGTCGGCCACGCAGACCCACTCGCGCTGCGAGTGGTACTGCTGGCCGCCGGTGAAGATGTTCGGCGTCGGAAGGCCGAGCTCCGAGAGCCGTGAGCCGTCGGTGCCGCCGCGGACGAGCGAGCGCCGCGGTTCGACGCCCGCTCGGCGGATCGCCTCGACCGCGAGCTCGACCGCGTGGGGGACCATGTCGAGTGTTGCCTTCATGTTCCGGTACTGGCGGTTGATCTCGACCTCCGCTCCGCCGATCCGCTCGGCGGTCTCGCGCACGATCCGAGAGTGGCCCTCGAGCGTCTCCTCGTCGAAGTCGCGCAGGATCATCCGCACCTCGACGTTCTCCGCGTCGCCCGAGATCCGGGTCGGGTGGATGAAGCCCTCGCGCTCCTCGGTGCGCTCCGGCGAGAGCTCCCGCGGGAGCGCGGCGACGAAGTCCGCGGCGAGGCGGATCGCGTTGACCAGGATGCCCTTCGCGTAGCCGGGGTGCACGGCGCGTCCCCGGAACCGCACGCGTGCCTCGAGCGCCGAGAACGTCTCGTCCTGGATCTCGCCCGCGGTGCTGCCGTCGAGCGTGTACGCGACCTCCGCCCCGAACGCCTCGAGGTCGACGTTGTCGACGCCGTGACCGATCTCCTCGTCCGGGGTGAACACGACGCGCACCGGGCCGTGCGGGACCTCGGGGTTGCGGACGAGGTACCCGACGGCGGCCATGATCTCGGCGACGCCGGCCTTGTCGTCCGCGCCGAGCAGCGTGGTGCCGTCGCTGGAGACGAGCTCGTGGCCGGCGTGGTTCGCGAGCTCCGGCCACTCGGCCGGGTCGAGCACCTGCTCGGGGTCGCCCGGAAGCGCGTGCGCGCCGCCCTCGTAGCGGAACACCTGCGGATTCACGTTCTCGCCGCTCACGTCGGGCGAGGTGTCGACGTGCGCGACGAGGCCGACCGTCGGCGCATCCGCGTTCCCGGGCAGCGTGCCGTAGACGACCCCGTGCTCGGAGAGCTCCGCCTCGAGGCCGAGCTCCGCGAGCTCCGCCACGAGCATGCGCGAGAGGTCGAGCTGCCGTTCCGTGCTCGGCGACGTGTCCGTGTCGGGGTCGGAGGTGGTGTGCACCTGCGCGTAGCGCACGAGCCGGTCGCGCGCGTCGGGCCCGAGCTCGCGCGCGAGCTCGCTGCGGTAGCCGTCGTCGCCCACGCGCGGGATCGTAGTTAACGTCAGCGCGTGCGCGCCCTCGCCGCCCTCGTCGTCGTCACGGCGGTGTGGGGCGTCACGTTCGTGCAGGTCAAGGACGCGGTCGCGATCTACCCGCTGTTCGCGTTCCTCGCGGTGCGGTTCGCGATCGCGACGCTCACGCTCGCGCCGGTTGCGGCGCGCCGGCTCCGGGGCGTCGGCTGGGGCGCGGGCACCCTGCTCGGGCTCCTGCTCGCGGTCGGCTACGCGCTCCAGACGGCGGGCCTCGAGCGCACGACCGTGTCCAGCGCGGGCTTCATCACCGGGCTCTACGTCGTCTTCACGCCGATCTTCGCGTTCGCGCTCTTCCGGATCCGCTCCGGACGCTGGCTCTGGGCCGGCGTCGCCCTCGCGCTGCTCGGCCTCGGCCTGCTCTCCGGCGTCGGCGTGGGCGACCCGCTCGGCGACGCGCTCGTGCTCGCAGGCTCGGCGGCGTACTCGCTCCAGATCGCGCTGATGGAGCGCTACGCGCGCCGCTACGACCCCGTGGCGTTCACGTTCGTCGAGATGCTCGCGGCGTTCGCGGGCTTCACCGTGGTCGCGGTGGCGCTCGGGCAGGTCGAGGTGCCACGGGGCTGGGTCGTCTGGGGGGCGCTTCTCGTCACCGGCATCTTCGCGAGCGCGCTCGGGTTCCTCGTCCAGACGTGGGCGCAGCGGCAGCTCTCCGCCGCGCGGACGGCGCTCCTCTTCGCGATGGAGCCGGTGTGGACGGCGATCTTCGGCTACTGGCTCGCGGGCGACCGGCTGGGCGCTCTCGGCTGGGGCGGGGCCGCGCTGATCATGGCCGGGATCGTGGTCGCCGAGCCCGCGGCCGCCGACGCGCTCCGCAGGCTGCTGCGGCGATGACCCCGGTCCTGCTCGCGCTCGCCTCCGCAGCGCTGTTCGGCGCGATGACCGTCGCCGTCCGGCTCGGGCTCCTGCGGAGCCCGGACGTGCGCGTCGGCGCGGCCGCGACGGCGCTCGTCGCCTGTGCGGTCGCGCTCGCGGCGGTTCCGTTCGGGTCGGGGGAGGCCGAGCCGCGCGACCTGCTCGTCTTCGGGCTGGCCGGGCTGCTCGCGCCGGGCCTGTCGCAGCTCCTCTTCACGCTCGCCGTGCGCGACGCCGGCGCGGCCCGCGCGTCGGTCGTCGTCGGCGCGGCTCCGCTGATCACCGTCGCCCTCGGGCTGCTCGTGCTGGACGAGCCGTTCGAGCTCGCGCTGCTCGCCGGAGCGGCGCTGATCGTCGCCGGTGGAACCGCGCTCGCGTGGGAGCGGCTGCGCCCGGCGTCGTTCCGCGCGGTCGGGATGGCGTGGGCCGTCGGGTGCACGCTGCTCTTCTCGAGCCGCGACACGTTCGTCCGCTGGTTCTCCGAGGAGACGCCGGTCGCCTCGACGACGGGCGCGGCGGCGACGCTGCTCGGGGGCTCGCTCGTGCTCGCGCTCGGGGCGGCCGGCCGCTCGTGGGCGCGCTGGCACGTCTTCGTCCCCGCCGGCCTCGCGTTCGGGCTCTCCTACGTCTGCCTCTTCGAGGCCTTCTACCGCGGCCGCGTGACCGTGGTCTCGCCGCTCGTCGCGACCGAGTCGCTCTGGGGGGTCGGGCTCTCGGCGCTCCTGATCGGCCGGAGCGAGCTGGTGGGGAGGCGTCTGGTGCTTGGCGCGCTCCTGATCGTCGCCGGCGGCGCGCTCATCGGCGCGCGAAGTAGTTGATCAGGACGATCGCGGCGCAGACGAGGAACACGCCCCCGACGCCGGCGAAGTTCCCCGCGACCGCCAGCATCGGGATCGCGACCACCATCGAGACGATCGCGATCCCCGTCGTGTCCGGCCGCCGCGCGGGCGAGCGCTCCTTCAGCTTCGCCTCGATCCGCTGGGCAAACCGCTCGGCGAGCTCCTCCTCGTAGCCCGCCCCGAGCTCCCGGCGCGCCTCGAGGGCGGCCTGGGCCTCGTCCCGCGGCACGAGCGGCTCCGTCACGGGCCGATCCTACTCCATCCCAGATCTGCTATAAAGGCACTCAGATTTTCTCACGGGAGGTACTGAAACCAGATGGCGAAGACGATCGGAATCGACCTGGGCACCACCAACTCCGCGATGGCGGTCCTGGAGGGCGGCGAGCCCACCGTGATCCCGAACGCGGAGGGCGGGCGCACGACGCCGTCCGTCGTCGCGTTCGCGAACGACGGCCAGCGGCTCGTCGGCACGCCCGCGAAGCGGCAGCAGGTGACGAACCCCCAGAACACCATCTTCTCGATCAAGCGGTTCATGGGCCGCAAGCACGACGAGGTCTCGGAGGAGATGAAGATCGTCCCGTACGAGGTCGTCGAGGGCCCGAACGGTGACGTGCGCGTGCAGGCCGGCGGCAAGGACTACGCGCCGCCGGAGATCAGCGCGATGATCCTCCAGAAGCTCAAGGCCGACGCCGAGGCATACCTCGGCGAGCCGGTCACCGACGCGGTGGTCACGGTCCCGGCCTACTTCAACAACGCGCAGCGCGAGGCGACGAAGGACGCCGGCAAGATCGCCGGGCTCAACGTCCTGCGCATCATCAACGAGCCGACCGCGGCTGCGCTCGCGTACGGGCTCGACAAGGAGGGCGCCGACCAGACGATCCTCGTCTTCGACCTCGGCGGCGGCACGTTCGACGTGTCGGTGCTCGAGCT
>JAICPI010000106.1 GCA_025929895.1 Thermoleophilia bacterium | reverse complement strand
TCGCCGATCGCGTCGGCCGCAGGCGGCTGCTGGTCGCCGGCTGGCTGCTCGCGTTGCCCGTGCCGCTGCTGATCGCGCTCGCGCCCGGCTGGGAGCTCGTCGTCGCCGCGAACCTCTTCCTCGGAGCGAGTCAGGGGCTCGCCTGGTCGATGACGGTGCTGATGAAGATCGACCTCGTCGGTCCGCGGCGCCGGGGCTTCGCGCTCGGGCTCAACGAGTCCGCCGGCTACGTCGGGGTCGCTCTCGCGGCGCTGGCGACCGGAGCACTCGCGGCCTCGTATGCGCCGCGCACGGTCGTGTGGGTGGGCGCGCTTCTCGTCGCCGCAGTCGGGCTCGCGCTCTCGTTCTTCCTCGTCCGCGACACCGCGGCGCACGTCGAGCTCGAGCAGCGCTCGCATCCCGCGGTCGCAAGGCCCATGCTCGGCCGCGCGCTCGTCCACGGCTCGTTCTCGCACCCGGTGCTGCGCACGTGTGCCCAGGCCGGTCTCGTCAACAACCTCAACGATGCGCTCGCCTGGGGCCTCGTCCCGCTCTATCTGGCGGCGCACGGCGCCGGCGTCGGCGAGATCGCCCTCGTCGCCGGCGTCTACCCGGGGGTGTGGGGCGCCGGTCAGCTGGCGGCGGGGTGGTTGTCGGACCACGTCGGGCGGAAGCCGTTGATCGTCGCCGGGATGCTCGTGCAGGCCGGCGCGCTCGCGCTGCTCGTCGCGGGCGGCGGCTCCTTCGGCCCTGCACTCGTGGCGGCGGTCCTGCTCGGGGTTGGCACGGCGCTCGTCTACCCCACGCTGATCGCCGCCGTCTCCGACGCCGTCACGCCCGTCGAGCGCGCGGCGGCCGTCGGCGTCTACCGCTTCTGGCGCGACGTCGGCTTCGTGGCGGGCGCGCTCGTCGCCGGCGCCGTCGCCGACACGCTCGGCGCGGGTGAGGCAATCGCGGTCGTGGCCGTGCTGACAGCCGCGAGCGGCTTGTGGGTCGGCGTCACGAGCTGGCAAGGAGAGCAGCAGGCATCGGCTGGACCGATGAGCGGCATCGCGATCCCGGCCGTAGACCCCGACGCGTGACCGCGGTAGCCTCGCGGCGTGGAGGTCCTGCTCGACCGGCCGCCGTGGTTCCTCGTCGGGCCGCTGCTCGGGCTGATCGTGGTCGCCGTGTTCGCGACGATGAACGAGCGCCTCGGAGTCGTCGGCGGCTACCGCGAGCTCGTCGAGCGCGGCGTGGGCTCCCGTGGCGAGCTCGGCTGGAAGGCCTGGTTCGTCGTCGGCATCGTCCTCGGCGGGTTGCTCTTCGGCCTTGCCGCGCGCGACGCAGGCGCCGCGCAGGGCTACGGTTGGCTGGAGGGCGCGCTCGGGAACGACCCGCTCGCGATCGGCGGACTCCTCGCGGTCGGGGGCGTCCTGATCGGGGTCGGCGCGAGGACCGCGGGCGGATGCACGTCCGGAAACGGGATCAGCGGCTGTTCGTTCGGCTCCCCGGCCAGCTTCGTCGCGACGGCTACGTTCATGGCGACCGCAGTTGCCGGGGCGTTCGCGTGGAGGTGGCTCCTCGGATGACGGCGGTCCGCTTCGTCGCGATCGGCCTCGGGATCGTCTTCGGGTTCGTGCTCGCGTGGGCAGGCATGACGAACCCCGACCTGATCCGCGCGATGCTCCTCCTCGACGATGCGTACTTCTACCTCGTGATGTTCTCCTCGATGGCCGTGGCGTTCACCGGCATCCGGCTCCTCCGTCGGCGCGGCGCCCGCGCGATCCTCACCGGCGAGCCGCTCGCGTGGAGCGGCGGCCGGCCGGAGCGGCGCCACGTCCACGGAAGCGTGCTCTTCGGCATCGGCTGGGCGACCACCCTCTCGTGCCCCGGCCCGATCGCGGCGCAGCTCGGCCAGGGGCGGCTCTGGAGCCTGTGCACGATCGCCGGCATCTGCGTCGGCCTCGTCGCGCAGGCGCAGTGGCAGGTCCGGCGGTCGCCGAAAGCCGAGGTGCTCGCGTGAGCGTGGGCGCCGGCGTCGACGTCGGCGTGCTGAAGCGCGAGATCAAGAAGACGTACGCGTCGGTCTCGGAGGAGCCGGAGACCGACTTCATCTTCCCGACGGGGCGCGCGTGGGCCGAGGACCTGGACTATCCCGAGGAGCTCGCGAACGTTCCCGAGTCGTCCGTGGAGTCGTTCGCCGGCGTCGCGAACCCGTTCTCGCTCGGACGGCTCCAGCCCGGCGAGCACGTCCTCGACCTCGGCTCCGGCGCGGGGACCGACTCGCTCGTCGCGGCCCAGATGGTCGGGCCGGAAGGGAGCGTCGTCGGCATCGACATGACGCCGGAGATGGTCGCGAAGGCTCGGGCGAGTGCGGCCGCCACCGGCCTCGCGAACGTCGAGTTCCTCGAGGCGGAGGCCGAGCAGCTCCCGTTCCCCGACGCACGGTTCGACGTCGTCATCTCGAACGGCGTCATCGACCTGATCCCGGACAAGGACCTCGTGTTCGCCGAGCTCTTCCGCGTGCTGCGGCCGGGCGGACGGCTCCAGCTCGCGGACGTGACGATCCAGCGTCCCGTCTCCGAGGAGGGGCGCCGCAACATCGACCTCTGGACCGGCTGAATTGCCGGTGCTCTGCTGGAGGCGGAGTACGCAGAGGTTCTAGGGCGGCACGGCTTCGAGCGGATCGAGAGCGGCAACCTCGTCGCGACGTACATGCGCTCGAAGTTCGAGGACACACGCCGGAAGGCGCTGAAGTTCGGCGCCAACGGCACGACCGTCAAGGCGTTCAAACCGACAACCTGAGGGGGCTCCATGGCAGACGGCGGCAAGGTCGTGATCAACCTCGCGACGGGGCTCGAGGATCCCGAGCGCGTGCTCGTCGCGTTCCTCGTCGGCGGCGCCGCGGCCGAGAAGGGGAAGCAGGTCGCGATGTTCCTGACGAAGGAGGCGGTTCGGCTCGCGCTGCCCGACGTGACCGTCGGCGTCGCCTGCGACGGCTGCCCGCCGCTCGAGCGCCTGTTCGAGCAGTTCGCGTCGAACGGGGGCGAGCTCCTCGTCTGCCCGATCTGCTTCAACTCGAAGAAGCTCGACGAGAGCGCGCTGGTCTCGAACGCGCGCCTCGCCGGCGCGACGCCGCTGTGGGACTGGATCGGGGACGAGCCGGCGACCGTCTTCAGCTACTAGCCGGGACGGGTCCAGTCCGGACAAGGCCGGTGCCAGGCACCTGCCATGTCCGGCCGGGACGAGCTACCCGCCCGAGTGCAGGCACTTCGCCGCCGGCGGGACAGGTCCGGTGCCTGGCACCGGACACTGCCCATAATCGACCCGTGGACGAGCGCAAGCGGGCCGAGGTCGAGTACCCCGAGCGCGTCGGCGACGCGGGGCGCGAGTGGCTCCGCACGAAGCCGTTCGCGAACGACCCGCGCGAGACCGCGCGCCACCTGATCGACGCCGGCTACGTGATCGAGCTGCTCGAGCTCCGTCCCGGGCTGCGCTTCGTCGAGCTCGGCTGCGGCCCCGGCTGGATGACGCGCTTCGTCGCGCGCCACGGGCTCGACGCGCACGGCTACGACATCTCGCCGCAGATGATCGAGATCGCGCGCGAGCAGGCGCACGAAGAGAACGTGCGAGCGCACTTCGACACCGCCGACTTCGAGCAGCTCGACCTCGAGCGCACCTTCGACGCCTGCCTGACCTACGACGCGCTGCACCACAGCGCGCGCCCCGACCTCGTGCTCGCGAGCGCCCACCGCGCGCTCAAGCCTGGCGGCCTGCTGCTCGTCTCCGAGCCGAACTGGAAGCAGCGCTTCCAGGGCCGCGGCGCCGCCGACGAGTACGGCACCACCGAGCTCGGCTACTCCCCGCGCGCGCTCAAGCGCCTGCTCCGGGCGCAGGGCTTCACCGAGGTCCGCCGCTTCCACAACAACCGCAAGCGCCTCTTCGGCAACCGCCCGGCCGACGTCGTCGCCCACCTCGCCGAGCCGCTGATCTACCGACTGCTCGCGCCGTTCTGGACGCAGGTCTGGCTGCGCGCCCGCGCGACGTGACGCTCTACGACCCAGCGAAGTTCGACCGCCTCACGGACGATCCGTGGGACGAGGAGCGCGTCCGCGCCGGCATCCGCGCCATCGTGGCGAACGCCGAGCGCGCGTACTCCCCCGACGACTTCTGGCCCGCCGACGAGTGGGACTCGTACCGGTCCCCGCTCCCGCTGATGAACCTCTACGTCGGCGCCGCCGGCGTCCTCTGGGCGCTGCACGAGCTCGCGCGCCGCGGCGACGCCGACGTGAGCCTCGACCTCCCCACCGCCGCGAGCCGGATGGTCGACCGTTGGCGCGAGCAGCCCGACTTCATGCAGGACGACGACCACCCGCTGCCCGAGCCGCGCGAGTCCGGCTTCCTGGCCGGCGGCGCTGGCGTCGTCTACGTCGGCTGGCTGCTCGACCCGAGCGCCGAGCTCGCAGACGACCTCGAAGCCCGCATCCGCGCGAACAGGGACAACGAGGCCGAGGAGGTGATGTGGGGCTCGCCCGGCACGATGGTCGCCGCGCGCGCGCTCCACGAGCTGACCGGCGACGAGCGCTGGGCCGACGCGTGGCGCGAGGCGGCCGACGCCCTGCTCGCCCGCCGCGACGCCGACGGCCTCTGGTCGATCTCCCTCTACGGCGGCACGCACCGGGGGATGACGCCGCCGCACGGCGTCGTCGGCAACGTCGCCGCCCTCCTCCGCGGCGGCCCGCTGCTCACGGCAGCCGAGCGCGACACCCTGACGCGCGACACCAACGCGATCCTCGCCCGCACCGCCTTCGTCGAGGACGGCCTCGCGAACTGGCCGCACCCGGCCGACCGCGAGACGCTCGAGGGCCGCGACGGCGAGATCCGGCTCCAGTGGTGCGTCGGCGCGCCCGGGACGATCATCGCCGCCGGCGACTACCTCGACGAGGAGCTCCTGCTCGCCGGCGCCGAGCTCGTCTGGCAGGCCGGCCCGCACGGCGACGAGAAGGGCGCCGGCATCTGCCACGGCACGGCCGGCAACGGCTACGCGCTCCTGAAGGCGTTCGAGCGCACGCAGGACGAGCGCTGGCTCGAGCGCGCCCGCCGCTTCGCCGTCCACGCGCTCGAGCAGGTCGAGCGCAAGAGCGGCC
>JAICPI010000080.1 GCA_025929895.1 Thermoleophilia bacterium | reverse complement strand
CGCTTGTCGCGGCGGGACTTCGACGTTTTCTTCTTGGGGACGGCCATGAGCGGCGGCATCGTAGCTAAGATCCCGCGTGAGCCCCTCGGGCTCGTGCCATGACGGATCTCTAGATCGCAACCACGCTTCTCGTCCCTGCGATCCAGGAGGTCCCGGCATGCGCGGCGGCACGTTGTCCGCGACGCACATCACCAAGAGCTTCGGCGGCGACGTCGTCCTCGACGACGTCTCGCTCGTCGTCCCGCCCCGAGCGCGGATCGGCGTCCTCGGCCCGAACGGCGCGGGCAAGTCGACGCTCCTGCGCGTCCTCGGCGGGCTCGAGGAGCTGGACGCCGGCCGCGTCGCGCGGCGGCCGCGCGACCTCGCGGTCACCTACCTGAGGCAGCAACGCGACCGACCGGGGCTCTCCGGCGGCGAGGCGTCGCGCGCCGCACTGCGGGAGATCTTCGACGCGGACGCCGACGTGCTCCTGCTCGACGAGCCGACGAACGACCTGGACTTCGAAGGGCTGGCCCTCCTGGAGCGCTTCGTCCGACGGACGTCCGCGGCGCTCGTCGTCGTGTCGCACGACCGCGCGTTCCTCGAGCACGTCGTCGACCGCGTGGTCGAGTTCGAGCCGGGCACTCGGCACGTCCGGGAGTTCGCAGGCTCGTGGGACGAGTACGAGCGCTCTCGCGAGGCGGCGCGCCGTCGGCACGAGGCTGCGTACGAGAAGTACGTCGCGGAGCACTCGCGGTTCGAATCGCTGAAGAAGGAGCGTCAGAGCCAGGCGCGCGGGGCGTCCTCGCGCAAGCTCGCCCGGCAGACGGGCGGCTCCGACCGGCGCGCGACGCACGCGCTGCGCTCGAAGGTGCGGCAAGCCGAGCGGCGGCTCGAGCGCCTCGACGAGGTCGAGAAGCCCTGGCAGCCGTGGCGGCTGCGGCTCGACCTCGCGGCGATGCGCCGCGGAGGCGACGTCGTCGCCAGCCTGGAGAACGCCGTGGTGCGCAGGGGTGACTTCTCACTCGGTCCGGTCTCGCTCGAGCTGCGCAATGGCGATCGGCTCGCGCTGATCGGACGGAACGGGAGCGGCAAGACGACGTTGCTCCGAGCGCTGATCGGCGAGCTGCCGCTCCTGGCGGGCACGCGCCGCATCGGGCCCGCGACGCGCTTCGGCGTGCTCGAGCAGGACCGCGCGCTCTTCGAGCGGGACGAGTCGCTGCTCGGGCCGTTCATGGAGCGGACGGGACTCCGACAGGGCGAGGCGCGGACGCAGCTCGCGAAGTTCGCGCTCTACGCCGACGAGGTGACGCGCCCGGCCCGTTCCCTCTCGCCCGGCGAGCGAACGCGCGCGACGCTGGCGCTGCTCGCGGCGCAGGGAGCCAACGCACTCGTTCTCGACGAGCCGACGAACCACCTCGACCTCGAGGCGATCGAGGAGCTCGAGCGCGCCCTGGTCGGGTACGACGGGACGGTCGTCCTCGTCACGCACGACCGCCGCTTCCTGGACGCGTTCGGCGCGACGTCCCGGCTAGAGCTGCTCGCGTAGGTCGGCCAGTGCCTCCCAGCGCGGGTCGCTCGTCTCCTCCTCGTGCTCGTGCGGCTCGAGGTTCAGATCCTTGCCGCAGACCGGACAGAGGCCCGCGCAGTCCGGGTCGTGCAGGATCTGCTCGGGCAGGTCGAGCGCGATCGCGTCGCGCGCCCACGCCGAGAGGTCGAGCAGCTCGTCCGCGACGTACGGCGAGCGGAGCTCCTCGTCTGCGTTCCGGCTCGACGCGTGGTACTCGCGCGCCCGGATGCGCTGGTCGACCACCGCGTCGGCGAGGCAGCGCTGGCACGGACCGTGCAGGCGGACGTCGAAGTCGAGCTCGAAGACGTGCCCTGTCGACGCGGCGGTGACGCGGAGCACGGCCGCCGCCTTGTCCGGTACCGGCAGGTAGCGCTGGCCGCCGAACTCGAGCGGCGACAGCTGGATCTCCTGCTCGACCTGGTGCTGCTCGCCCGACCTGAGCTTCAACGACCGAAGGTCGAAGCTGGTCATGCGGCCAGCGTAGCACCGTCCTCTCCGGCCTCCAGGATCGGCGCGGGCGCCGTCTGCGCGCGCACGATCAGCGCGACCGACGCGACGATCGCGACCCCCGCGACGAGCACCCACGCGGTGATCGCCTCGCCCAGGAAGAGGGTGCCGAGCAGCACGGCGATCACCGGGTTCACGTACGCGTAGGTGCTCACGAGCTCCGTCGGCGCGACGGTCAGCAGCCAGACGTAGCACGAGTACGCGACGATCGAGCCGAGGAGGATCAGCCCCGCGAGCGCGACCCACGACCGGCCCGAGACCTCGGCGAGGTCGATGCGCTCGCCCGACCCGAGCCCGACTACGGCGAGGACCGTCCCGCCGGCGAGCATCTGCATCCCGGAGCCCAGCAGCAGGGTCCGCGGCAGCCGCGCTCCGCGCGCGTAGAGCGAGCCGATCGTCCACGAGACCGGCGCCATCAGGCAGATGAGCGCGCCGAGCAGGTCGATGTCCCCGCCCGGCCGGATCAGGAGCGCGATGCCGGCGAACCCGACGACGACGCCGAGCACCGCCTGCGGCCGCAGGCGCCGCCCGTTCGCGGCGAAGTCGAACGTCGCGATCCAGAGCGGGAACGTTGCGACGATCAGCGCCGCGACGCCGCTGTCGATCCGCTGCTGGGCGACGGCGACCATCGCGTTCCCGCCGACGAGCAGGAACGTGCCGACGATCGCGGCCGAGACCCAGTGCCGGAGCGTCGGGCGCTCGCGCGGGCGGAAGACGGCGAAGAGGATCGCGCCCGCCAGCAGGAAGCGGAGCGACGCCATCAGGAACGGCGGGATCGTCTCCATCGCGATCTCCATCCCGAGGTAGGTGCCACCCCAGATCAGGTAGAGCGCGCCGAGCGCGGCCCAGACCGCTGCTGCGGAAGCGCCTAGACGGTGCGCCACGGCCCGTGCTTGCGGGTGTCCGTCGGACGCGAGTCTGCGCCGTAGAGCACCGCCAGGGGGCCGATCAGCAGGATGAATGCGAGGATCACGAACTCCATGGCTTCAGTATCGGCATCGCCCTCTATTAGCACAAATCGGGTTCTGGTACCTTTCCATCATGGAACCTGATCGTTGGCTCGGCGTCGAGCTCCGCCACTTGATCGCGCTGGAGGCAGTCTCGCGTGAGGCGTCGTTCGGCCGCGCCGCGACCTCGCTCGGCTACACACAGTCGGCGATCAGCCAGCAGATCGCCACCCTGGAGCGGATCGTGGGCGAGAAGCTCGTCGAGCGCCCGGGCGGCCCGCGCAAGGTCTCGCTGACCGAGGCCGGCGAGCTGCTCCTGCGCCACGCCGAGGCGATCGTCTCCCGGCTCTCTGCCGCGCAGGCGGACATGCACGCGCTCGGCAGCGGCCAGGCCGGCACGCTCAGCGTCGGCGTCTACCAGTCGGTCGGCGAGCACATCCTCCCCGACCTGATGCGGCGCTTCGTCGAGGAGTGGCCGCGCGTCGAGATCCGGCTCGACGAGTCCGCGAACGACGTCGAGCTGCTCGAGCACGTCGAGCGCGGCAGCCTCGACCTCACGTTCGTCGACCTCCCCCTCCCCGAGGGCCCGTTCGAGGCCGTCGAGGTCGCGCGCGACCCGTACGTGCTCGTGCTCCCGGCCGACGCCGACGAGCCCGAGGAGGCGACGATGGCGGCGGCCGCGCGACTCGACCTGATCGGCTTCCGCCACTGCCGAGGAACGAGGTCGCTCGAGGCGCTCGCGCCGGAGCCGCTGAACTTCGTCTTCAAGTCCGACCACAACGGCACCGTCCAGGCGATGGTCGCCGCCGGCTTCGGCGCCGCGGTCGTCCCGCGCCTGACGATCGACGCGGCCGACGAGCGGATCCGCGTGCTCGAGCTGGAGGACGTCGCGCCGCGCATGATCGGCCTCGCCTGGCACCGGGACCGGCACCGGAGCCGGGCCGCGCGGGCCTTCGTGGAGCTCGCGCACGAGGTTTCCGCCGCGTTTTCCGCCGTTCCGGCCCAGTTGTAAGGAGAACGTGTGGGCCGATAGGCCCGCCCGGCGAACGGGTATCCGTGCCCCGACTCGTTACCTCCGAGGAGGGGACAACATGAACGACATGCTGCGCGGGTCGGCGCAGCGAGCCGCCGGCGTGGAACGTCCCGTTCTCGTCGGCGCTCTCGCAGCCGTCGGCCTGCTGATCGCGATCGTCGCCGTCGTGACGGGATTCAGCAGCGCCGGCTACGCCGCGCCGAACCAGACCGCTGCGATGGCGCAGTACGCGCCGTCGAACACGGCTCCGCCGACGATCTCGGGGCAGGCGGTCGAGGCTCAGGTGCTGACCACGACGCAGGGCACGTGGAGCGGCGACCAGCCGATCACGTACACGTACCAGTGGCAGCGCTGCAACGCGTCCGGCCTCGAGTGCGCGAACATCGCCGGCGCGACGAACCAGACCTACACGCTCGTCGCGGCGGACGTCGGGCGGACGATCCGGAGCGCCGTGACCGCGACGAACGCGAGCGGCTCGGCGACCGCGTTCTCCGCGCCGACGGCGCCGGTGCAGGCCGCCGGTCCCGCGGGCCAGATCCGGCTGCCGAACGGCGAGATCTCGGTGCCGATCACGAGCGTGACGCTGCCGGTGCGGCTGATCATCGACCGCGTGCAGTTCATCCCCAACCCGGTGCGGTCGCGGACGCGGACGTTCACGCTTCGCGTCAAGGTCGAGGACACCCGCGGTTTCGTCGTGCGCGGGGCGCTCGCGTACGCGCGCTCGACGCCGCTCGTCTCCACCGCGCCGCCGGAGACACCGACAGGCCAGGACGGCTGGGCGACGCTGCGCACGACGCCGCGCTCGCGTCCGGGGATCCGCTTCCCGCTCCAACGTGGGCTGAACGTGCAGTTCTACGTGCAGGCGCGCAAGCCGGGCGAGCGCGTGATCGCGGGCGTGACCGGGACGCGGCTCGTCCAGGTCGCGACCGCGCCTCCGGGCTAGCCGCCTCGCGGGGGCGCTCCGAGCGGGTCGAGCTCCTCGACCCGCTCGAGCGCCCGCACGCGCTCGGCCCCGGTCGTGAGCTCCGCCAGGAGCAGCCAGAGCCGCGGGTCTCCGCGGTCGAGGTCGAGCGCGTCGTCGATCGCGGCTCGAGCCGCGCGCGGGTTGCGGGCACCCGCTTCCGCGATCGCCACACCCAGGAGCGGCTCGGTGTCCCATGGAAGCGCGGTCCGGGCGCGGCGGTAGGCCGACGCAGCCCGCGCGTAGTCGCCGCGCGTCGCGGCGGACTCGCCCCGGGCAAGCGCATCCTCGCCGACGAGACCGGGCACGGCGAGCAGCGCGAGCACGACCGCCACGCCGGCGAGCGGCAGGCGCACCGTCGCCGCGCGCTCGTCCGTGAGCACGAGCGCCGCCGCGCAGAAGAGCGCGGGGAGCGTCACGACGGGCATCTCCCAGTCCCAGTCGAACGCCGCGTGCGTCGCGAACGCCGCGAGCGCGGCCGCGGCGACGGGCGTGCGCCGGGCCGAGAGGAAAGGCAACGCGAGCACGACGACGACGAGCGCGAGCCCGAGTGGCCCGAGCTCGCCGAGTGTCTCGACGAAGAGCCCGTGCGCGTCGCGCGCGCCGATCGGCACGTCACGCTCGGCGAGCCAGTGCCGCACGAACGTCCCGGCGCCGTCCCCGAGCACGGGGTTGTCGCGGGCTTGGTCGAGCGCCACCTCCCAGTAGCCGCGGCGCTGGTCGCCGACGCCGACCACGCCGGCGGCGAGCAGGAGGCCGAGCGCGGCGAGCGCGGCGAGCCGGAGCCCGCGTCCCGCCTCGTCCGGCAGCGGCAAGAACGCCGCTACGCGTGGGCCCGCGAGCGCGACGGCCGCCGCGAGCAGGGCGAGCGCGACGAGCGCCGCGGCGAGCGGCAACGCGCCGGCCTCCGCGCGGTCGAGCGCGACGTCGGGCTCGAGCGTCGGCGTCACGGCCGCGACGACCGCGGCACCCGTCGCGCCGAGGAGCAAGCCCGGAGCGCGAAGCGCGCGCGGCTCGAGCGCCAGCAGCACCAGCGCGCCGACGCCGAGCGCGAGCCAACCGGCACGGCTCCCGCTCGCAGAGAGGACGGCAGCGAGCGGGACCCCCGCCGCCGCGCGCAGCTCCGGCCGCCCCCGGAGCCCGAGCGCGAGCAGCAGCCCGAGCACGCAGAGGAGCGCGAGCGCGTTCTCGTAGCCGACGGGCTGCGCGAGCACGCCGCGGTTGCCGAGGTCGACGAGCTCGCCCGCGTCGCGGATCCGGAGCGCGAGGTTCCAGAGGGCCACCGTCACGGCGCCCGCGAGCACGCCGGCGAGCAGCGCGTGCCGCCGGTCGGGAGCGGTCACGGCGACCGCCGCGAGCGCAGCGGCGACGTAGAGCACCGCGCGCTGCGTTTCGAGCGCGGTCAGCGGCACGCTCTCGGTCCAGAGCGCGGAGAGCGCGACGAGCCCGGCGAGCGCGGCGAGCGCACCGACGAGCGCGAGCGAGCGCCTGGGCAACGCCCCGCCGCGCAGCAACAGCCCGAACGCCGCGACACCCGCGAAGCCGATCGTGCCCGCGCCCCACCAGCGCGGAAAGAACCCGCCGTCGACCGCGGCGAAGGCGACGACGCCCGCGTACGCGAGCAGCGCCGGTAAGAGCGAGTCCCTAGTAGGGCTGCTCGTCGTCGGTCGCCGCGGTCGCGCCCGCCATCACGTGCTCCTGCGAGCGCTCGTGCAGCCGCTCGCGGCCGCGCTTGACCGCGGTGAGGAACTTCTCGAGGTTGACCTCGAGCGTCGAGAGGATCCCGTCCGCCCAGTCCTCCATCTCGAGCCGCGTCTCACGCGCCTGCCGGCGCGCCTCGTCGACGATGTCCTGCGCCTGCCGCTCGGCGAGCTTCACGATCTCGGTCTGCGACGCCTCGCGGACCGCCTGCTCGCGCGCCTCGGCGAGCAGCCGGTCGACCTCGCGCTTCGCCTCGGCGAGCATGTCCTGCCGCTCCTTGACGATCCAGCGCGCCTGCTTGATCTCCTCGGGGATCGTCGCGCGCATCTGGTCGAGGATGTCGTAGATCTCCTCGCGGTCGATCCGCACCTGGTCGGTCAGGGGCACGGCCTTCGCGTTGTGCACGAGGTCGTCGAGCTTGTCGATCAGAACGAGTACGTCCATGGGGCGGAAGTCTACTCCTGGGGGTTCTCGGGGGTCCCCGGTCGACCGTCCGGGTACAGCTGGGCGAAGCGTCGGGCGACCGTCTCGGGCACGAGCTCGTCCACCTTTCCTCCGAACGACGCGATCTCCTTCACGCCGCTCGAGGAGACGAAGCTCACCTGCGGGCTCGCCATCACGTAGACCGTCTCGATCTCCGGCGCGAGCGTGCGGTTGAGCTGGTTCATCTGGAACTCCCACTCGAAGTCGGAGATGACGCGCAGGCCCTTGACGATCACCTTCGCCTCCCACTTGCGCGCGAACTCGACGACGAGCTCGGAGAACACGTCGACCTCGACGTTCCCGTGCTCGGCCAGCGCCTCCTTCAGGAACGCGACCCGCTCGTCGAGCGCGAAGAGCGGCGTCTTGTGCTGCGGGTTGCCGACGACGCCGACGACGACACGGTCGAAGATCGCGGCCGCCCGTCCGATCACGTCGACGTGGCCGAGCGTGACCGGGTCGTACGAGCCTGGGCAGATCGCCGTGATCACTCGAAGAGCGTCAGCCGCGCGGAGCCGTACGCGCGCGACGTGCGCTGCCGCAGCGGCAGGTCGGGCTCGACGCGCGCGCTCGTCTCGACGACGACGAGCGCGTCCTCGGCGAGGACGGGCGGGAGATAGCGCGCAAGCGTGGGCTCCAGGTCGGGGTACAGGTCGTAGGGCGCGTCGACGAGCACGAGATCGTACTTCCTCCCCGCCGAGCCCTCGGCCGCGAGCGCGCGCAGCGCGTCCTCGCGGACGATGCGCGCGCCGGTCAGCCGCAGGTTCTCGAGGTTGTCCTGGATCGCGCCGGCGGCGCGCGCGTCCGCCTCGACGAAGGTCGCCGACCCGGCGCCGCGCGAGAGCGCCTCGAGACCCATCGCGCCCGCGCCGGCGAACAGGTCGAGCACGCTCGCCCCGTCGACCGGGCCGATCAGGTTGAACGCGGCCTCGCGCACGCGGTCGCCCGTCGGCCGGGTGTCCTGGCCCTTCGGCGCGGCGATCTTGTGGCCCTTGCGCGACCCCGCGATGATCCGCACTACGAGGCGGTTGCGTACCGCTTCGCAGCGCGCTCGCGCGCCTTCGCGGCAACGACCTCCCGATCCTTCGGCGGCGCGTTCGTCACGAGCGCCTCGAGCAGGTGCTCGGTCGCGTGCGCGACCTCGTGCACCGCGCGCTCGAACGCCGCGGCATTCGCCTGCGAGGGCTTCGTGAAGCCGCTGATCTTGCGGACGTACTGGAGCGCGGCGGCCTCGACCTCGTCGCGGGTTGCCTCCGGCTCGAAGTTGTAGAGCGTGTGGATGTTTCGGCACATGGGGTCAGGCTACCGCGAGGGTCGCTCTGCGGGCGACCTCGTCCCGGAGCAGGCCGTCGGCGTCCGCCAGCTCGGCGGCCTCCCGGCGCGCGAGCTCGAGCAGGTCGCGGTCGCCGCGGAGCGAGGCGAAGCGCAGGCCGAAGGCGCCGGACTGCCGGGTGCCGAGGAGCTCCCCCTCG
>JAICPI010000017.1 GCA_025929895.1 Thermoleophilia bacterium | reverse complement strand
GAGGGCCTCGATCACCTCTTCCTTCGTCGGCATGGGGCCAGGGTACCTCTCGCACTCGGTGCCGGAGAGTGTTAGCTCACAGTGCCGGAGAGTGTTAAGGCGCTAGTACCCCAGCAGCCGCACTTCCTCGCGCCGCTCGGCGGCGAAGAAGTGGATCCCGTCCACGAAGCGGACCCAGCGGCAGCGGGTGCACATGACGAGCGAGTGCGTGCGGGCGCTGTCGCCGTAGAAGCGCACGCCGCGGAGCAGGTCGCCGTTCGAGACGCCCGTGGCCGCGACGATCACCTCGCCGGGCGCGAGGTCCTCCGTGCGGAAGACGCGGTAGACGTCGTCGATCCCCTGCTCGCGCGCCGCGTCGATCTCCCCGCGGGCCGTGGGCCAGAGCTGGGCCTGGAGCTCGCCGCCGAGGCAGCGGAGCGCCGCCGCAGAGAGCACCGCCTGCCGCGTGCCGCCGATCCCGATCGCGAGGTGGTCGTTCGTGCCCCGGATCGCGGCCGAGATCGACGCCGTGACGTCGCCGTCCTGGATCAGCTTGATCCGGGCGCCGGCGGTCCGGATCTCCTCGATCAGGTCGTGGTGCCGCGGGCGGTCGAGGACGATCGTCGTGATGTCGTTCACGTTGCGGTCGAACGCCTCGGCGATCGCGCGCACGTTCTCCTCGATCGGCTTGCCGAGGTCGATCGCGCCCCGCGCGCGCGGGCCGACCGCCATCTTGCGCATGTACATGTCCGGGAGCGTCAGCAGCGAGCCCGGGTCGCCGACCGCGATCATCGACATCGCGCCGGGCCCGCCGCGCGCGACCACGCCGCGTCCCTCGAGCGGGTCGAGCGCGAGGTCGACGTCCTCCCCACCGGCGCCGACGACCGCCCCCGCCGGCAGGAACGCGTCGTCCTCGGGCGCGCCGATCACGATCCGGCCTGTGATCGGCATCGCGTCGAGTGCGTTCCGCATCGCGGAGAAGGTCGCCTCCTCGGCGCCCTCGCGGTCGGCGCGGCCGAGCCAGCGCGCGCCGGCGAGCGACGCCCGCTCGGTCACGCGTGCGTACGCCTCGCAGAGGCAGGGTGGCCGGCGCTCGCTCACGCCACGCGCTCCACCTGCTCGACGCCGTCGAGGACCAGCTCGAGCAGATCGGTCACCGCGCGGTCGACGTTCGAGCTGTCGACCACGGCGACGCCCTCACGGCGCGCGCGCCCGACGAGCTCCGACTGGATGCGCCGGATGTCCCCGAAGCGGTCGAGGTAGCGCGCGACCGGCCGCACGCCCTCGGACGCGGTGTCGCGGACGTAGAAGTGCGTCTCGTGGAGACGTTCGTCGGCGATCTCGAGCACGCACTGCGCCACGAGCACGTTCTCCGTCTGCGTGGGCGGCTCGACGAGGCCCGGGACGAGATGGACGCCCTCGAGCACCATCGACCAGCCCTCCTCGAGCGCGCGGTCGATCGACGCGTGCACGCCGACCAGCACGTTGCGCGACTGCTCGAGGAAGCCGGCGATCGCCGGCTCGTCGGCCACCTCCGGCTCGCGGAGCCCCTCCCCCGCCTCGAAGCTCGAGTAGTGGATCGAGGGCATGAAGTCGCGCGAGAAGAACGCACGCATCGTCTGCCTGATGAAGTCGGTCGAGGTCACGCGGGTGATCCCGAGGCGGTACGCGAGCTCGGTCGCGACCGTCGACTTCCCGGTCCCGGTCGCGCCGCCGAGGAGCACGATCACCGGAACGTCCAGCTCCCGGAGCGCGAGGAACCGGCGCAGCCGCTTCATCGTGACGTCGTCGTCCGCGAGCTCCTCGATCCGGTCGAGCGTCGCCGCGGACTCGCCGCGCCCCGCGAGGTCCTCCTCGATCCGGCGCGCGAGCTCGTGCGCCCGCATCGTCGGCATCCCGACCGCAGTCAGAGCACGCGCCATCAGGCCCTTCGAGTAGGGCGCGCCGTCGCCGCCCAGCGGGAGCGGCTCGGCGTGGCGCGGGTGAGTGCTCACGCCCGCACGCCCGCCTCGACGAGCCTGGCCACCTCGTCGTCGAGGTCGAGCTCGCCCGTCGAGACGACGTCGTTCGCCGCGAGGACGACGTCGATCCCGCGACGGTCGGCCTCCTCCGCGACGACGTCGATCGCGGCGGCCTTGAGCTCGACGAGGAAGACGTCCGCCTCGACACGCTCGAGCTCGCGCCGGAGCTCGTCGCGCTTGGACAGGTTCCGCGAGGTGAGGACGACGTCCGCGTGCAGATCGTCGACGGGGACGTCGCCGGCCGTGAAGACCGCGACGCGGCGTCCGTCGAGCGGCTCGAGCGGGCGGAGGCGGAGCTCGACCGGGACGACGGGCACGTCCTTGACGGCGCGCACGGCGTCGAGGTCGACGTCGCCGGTCGCGACGACGAGCTCGGAGACCAGCAGCCGGTACGCGTTGAGATACGAGGTCGCGTCGTGCTCTCGGCCGACGACGAGGATGCGCGCGTCGACGGCGACCGGCGGGATCGCGGCGCCGCTGCCGTCGAAGACGACGAGGTCGGGCTCGCGCGCGGCCGCCGCCCTCGCGCCCTCGTGGACGTTCGAGGTCGTGACCGCGCCGGCGAGCCCGCCGCCGGCGCGGCGGCAGCCGACCGTCACGGCACCGGTGAGCGCGGCGAGCTCGAGGTAGTCGGACGCCGCGTGGTCGCCTCGCCTCGAGCGCTCGAGCAGGGTCTCCACTGTCGGGCGCTCGTCGAGGACCTCCGGATCGCGCGGACCGCCGCGCCCCATCGCCACGGCGACGACGTCGAGTCGCTCCAGCAGCGAGCGCAGGACGTGCGCGGTGACCGCGGTCTTCCCGACTCGCTTGCCCGTTCCGATCACCGCCAGCGAGGGGACGTCGTAGGGCTCGAAGCTCGGCGGCTCGAACGCGAAGTCGGCGCCCTCGTAGCGCACGCCCGCGGCGAGCACGCGGCTCGCGAGCAGCAGGCGCTCGCGCGGCCCGAGCACGGGCTCGTCGGAGAGGTCGACGACCACGTCGGGGCTGAGCGCGAGCCCCTCCTCCAGCGAGACGAGCGGGACGCCGTACTCCTCGCCGCCGCGGAGCTTCTCGGTCCCGCCGACGAGGTGGGCGGCGACGACCTCGTGCGGCAGCTCGGCGAGCGCGTCCCGGACGGTGGACGCGTAGTGCTCGCCGTCGATGACCGCGAGCGCTCTCAACTGCGCGTCGTCACCTCGCCCTCGATCCGCGCCGTGTACTTCTCGAACGACCGCGTGTCGGTCGAGAACTGGATGATCTTCTCCTGGCCGTGGAACGGGTACTTGCGCCACACGCTCACGTGCGCGCCCGACACCTCGATCAGGTTGTAACAGGGGCGGGTGTTCCCACGGAGCCGGAGCGTCGAGACGGTGCCCGCGTTGACGACGAAGATGTCTTCGAGCCGCCAGGCGTACGGCACGTGCTTGTGGCCGGACAGGACGAGGTCGACGCTCGCCCGCTGGAGCGTCTCGATCGCGTCGCCGGCGTCGTAGACGACGTTGCGCTCGCGGCCGGTGCCGGGCACCGGCAGCAGGTGGTGGTGCATCGCGAAGACGCGCAACCCCTCGCCGGCGGCGGAGAACTGCTCCTCGATCCAGCGGTAGCGGCCGCGGCCGACGTGCCCGTGGTCGAGGTCCGGCTCCGTCGAGTCGACGGCCACGACCGTCACCCCGTCGACCCGCAGCACCGAGTTGCGGTCGCCGAAGAGCTGCTCGAAGTGGACGTAGCCGACGTTCCGCGAGTCGTGGTTGCCCGGGATCACGACCATCGCCTCGCACTCGATCGTGTCGAGGTACCTGCGCGCGAGCCGGTACTCCTCCTTGAAGCCGAAGACCGTCAGGTCGCCCGTGCACACGACCGCGCGCGGCGCGAGCTCGTTGATCTCCGAGATCGCGCGCTCGAGCAGGTTCGGCTGGAAGTGCGGATCGCCGCAGTGCAGATCGGAGATGTGCGCGATCGTGAAGCCTGTGCGTCCGTCGGAAGCCATGAAGAGGGAGTCTAGGGCGTCCGGGGCCGTTGCTACCCTCCGTGAACATGTCCGCGGAACCCTGGGATTTCCAGGCATATCGCGGCACGGAGCCGCCTGCGTTCGCGAACCAGGCCGAGGTCGCCTGCGCCCGTGTCCTCGACTACTACGGAATCCCGTGGGAGTACGAGCCGCGCACGTTCGTGCTCGAGCGAAACGCGGACGGCGGCGTGGCCGAGGCGTTCACGCCCGACTTCTACCTGCCGGAGCAGGATCTCTACGTCGAGGTCACGGTGATGAAGCAGTCGCTCGTCACGCGCAAGAACCGGAAGCTGCGCCGGCTGCGGGAACGCTACCCCGGCGTCAACGTCAAGCTCTTCTACAAGCGCGACATCTCGCGCCTGGCCGAGCGATACAGACTCGACCTCGCCTCCTGAGCCCCCGCCGGGTCGGGGAGATCTACCTCACGCGCGAGGAGATCGCGGCGCGCGTGCGGCAGCTCGGCGCCGAGGTCGGGGCCGCGCACGACGGCCGGCTGCCGCTGCTCGTGGCGCCGCTGAAGGCGAGCCTCGTCTTCGTCACCGACCTCTCGCGCGCCCTCGGCATCCCCCACGAGCTCGACTTCCTCGAGCTCGCCGCCTACGACCAGGACGGCCCGGGCATCCGGCTGCTCAAGGACCTGGACGGGGAGATCGACGGCCGCCACGTCGTCATCGTCGAGGACGTCGTCGACACCGGCCTCTCGCTCCACTATCTCTGCAAGACGCTGCGACTGCGAGGGCCTGCGTCGCTCACCGCCGTGACGCTGCTCGACCGGCCGTACCGCCGCCTCGTCGAGGACCTCCCCATCACGCACGTCGGCTTCACCGTCCCGGACGAGCTCTTCGTCGGCTACGGGTTCGACCTGGACGAGCGGTTCCGCAACCTGCCTGATCTCCACGTCGCGCGCTAGCGACTGTCAGCGAACGATGGATAGCGACCGTCCGCCGCGGAGGGCGGGCTTTGCCCGCCCGGGAGCTCCTTGGGCTGGGCCGCCGCTACGAAAGGGAAGGGGGATCGTGGGGGAAACCGTAGGTTTCCCACGCGGGCGCTAGCCGAGGTAGCCGAGCGGATCCACCGGCGAACCGTTGACGCGCACCTCGAAGTGCACGTGCGGGCCCGTGCTGTTCCCCGTCGAGCCGGCGTAGGCGACCACCTGGCCCTGCGCGACCGACGAGCCGTAGCCGACGACGATCGACGAGTTGTGGCCGTAGGCAGTCGCGAGGCCGCCGCCGTGGTCGATCACGACGAGGTTGCCGTAGCCGCCCAGCCACCCCGCGTGGATGACCTGGCCCGCAGCCGCCGCGACGACCGGCGTTCCCGTCGGTACGCCAATGTCGATCCCCTCGTGCATGCGCCCCCAACGCCAGCCGAAGCCGCTCGTCACGGGCCCCGACACCGGCCAGATCAGCCCACTCGACGAGCGGACGACCGACGAGGACGCCTGTGAGGCCTGGATCCTCCCCGAGAGCTGCGCGCTGACCGCCAGCAGCGCATTGACCTCGTGGAGGTACTCCTCCTTCGACTTCTGCACGGAGACGAGCGCCTCGCGACGCTCCGCCCTGGTGCCCGTCAGCGCGGTTTCGCGCGCGAGCAGCTCGCTGCGGACCGCCCGCGTCTGCTGCGTGCGCACGGCGACGGCCTGCGCGACCGCCTGGACGCTCTTGCGCGTGACCGTCGTGCGCGCCTGCGCCACCCGCATCCGGTCCTTCGCCCGGCCGACCGACGAGGCGATCCGCTCGTCCTGCGCGGCGACCTCCTTCGCGTAGTCGAAGCGCGAGATCAGCTCGCCGAAGCTGGACGACTCGAGCAGCACGTCGACCAGCGAGGGGTTGCCCGACTGGTAGATCGCGATCAGCCGTCTGCTCAGGCGATCGATCGCCGTGGTGTGCTGCCGCCGGAGGAAGCCGAGCTTCTCCGTCTGGAGCCGCCAGAGCTCGGTGATCTTGTCGAGGCGTTCCTGCTGGAGCGCGAGGTCCTGCTCGAGCAGGTGGAGATCGCTCTCGACGTCGCCGATCTCCGACTCGAGCGAGCGGATGCGCGAGGTGACCGCGGCGATCTCGCTCGCGAGCAGCTGCTCCTTCGCGCGGGCGGCCGCGATCTTCTCGTTCAGGCTCGAGATCTTCGAGTCGACCTCGGCCTTGCGCGTGGCATTGTCGCCCGCGGCAGGCGCCGCCGTGATCAGCGCGAGGATGAGAACGACGAGGAAGCGGCGGGGCACGCGAGTTGGGGTTCGTCGAAGGCGCGGACGTCCCTGCCGCGCACTGGAATCTGCGCGAGGTTAGCGAATCCTTCGGCTAGTCGGGCTCCGCGGGCCGACGCACCTCGGTCGGCTGCACGTGCAGACGGGCTTCCTCCACGCGATTCCGGGCCTGGGCGGCGATCTCCGCCGCCTCCCGCTCGAGCTCGGAGATCCGCTCGTCCACGGCTGCGACCCGCTCCCGCTCGGCCGCCCCGTCGCCGCCCGCGTAGACCGCGCCGCCGAGCTCGCGCAGGATCCCGTCGCGCTCGGAGGAGAGCCGGAACGCCTCGGCGCGGCGCCGTCCGATCTCGCGCCTCGCCGAGGAGCGGGTCAGGAACGCCTGCGCCGTGAAGCCCGCGCGGGCGCGAACCGTGTCGACCGCGTCCACCGAGGCGCGGACGACTGGCGCGTCCGGCTTGCGGCGCCCCGCCTCGAGGAAGCCTGCGGCCAAGAGCAGCGCGAGCCCGAGCACCACGAGCCCCGCGACCCAGTTGCCCGTGGCGAGCAGGATCAGCGCGACGACGAGGAGCGCCGCCGCGAGCGCGAAGAGCGCCGTCGGCGGCGCCAGCCCGAACCACCGTGGCGACGCGCGCTGCACGCTGACGGGCACGGGGCCCGTCTCCGCGATCGGAACCTCCGCGCGCACGGTGTCGGCGTCCGAGACGGGCGTCCCGCAGGACGGGCAGAACCGAGCGTCCTTCGGGATCGGCGCGCCGCACGAACGGCACTCACTGGACGGCTCGGTCACGCTGCCTCCCTTCCCCGCGCGGCTCGAGCGCACGCCTCGCGAGCGCGGCCCGTCGCCGGAGGGGCCCGACGAGCGCGCGGTAGTCGTCGTCGGAGACCTTGCCCGTGCGGTGGTCGAACTCGAGCTCGCGGAGCGCGTCGGTCGCGCGGTCGCGCTCTTCGAGCAGCGCCAGCCGCCGGCGTTCGAGCTCGTCGAGCTCGGAGAGGCGGTCGACCGGCGCTTCGGGCTCACGCAGGAACGGATGCGCGACGTAGACGACCGCCAGCACCGCGAGGATCGCCGCGAGCACGAGCGCCCAGGTCACGCCGGAGCGAGCGCGTAGCGTTCGAGCAAGCGCCGCTCCTCCGCCGGATCGGGCCACATCGCGATCAGCGCGCCGCCGAGGAAGACGAGCCCCGCGAGCCAGATCAGGTTCACGAGCGGGTTGACCACCGCCTTCAGCTGGATGCTCCCGTCGGCGTTCGCGGCGTCGAGGATCAGGAAGAGATCGCCGAGCGTCCGCGCCTCGCTCCGGATCGCCGGCTCGTTCGACACCTGGTCCTCGACGGGATAGAAGTTCTTGCCGGGCTCGTAGGTCCCGAGCGATGCCCCGTCGCGCTCGACGTCGACCTGCGCGCGCAGCTCGCGCGCGTTCGCGACCGTGTTCTGCGTGACTCCGACGTAGGTGAGCGTGTAGCCGGCGATCTCGAGCTGCTCACCCGGATCGAGCCGCGCGCTCCGCGTCGTGTCGTACGCGGAGCCCGCGACGCCGAGCGCGAGCAGCACGATCGCCGCGTGCACGACGTAGCCGCCGTAGCGGCGCCGGTTGCGCCCGACGAGCGACGAGAACGCCGGCCACCAGCCGCCTCCGTCGAGACCGTGGCGCGTCCGGGTCCCGCGCACGAACTCGTACGCGATCGAGCCGAGCACGAAGGCGGAGAACGTGTAGGCGAGCAGCCCCGCCGTCGAGGAGCCGAAGCCGAGCGCGAGCAAGACGACTGCGGTCGCGAGCGCGATCGCGGCTGGCCACGCGAACGACGCGCCGAGCGAGCGCAGCGACGCGCGCCGCCAGGCGACGAGCGGCGCCAGCCCCATCAGAAGCAGGAGCGGCAGCCCGAACGTGCGGAGAAAGAAGTTGTAGTACGGACCGCCGACCATGCTCGCCTCTCCGCGCACCGCCTCGGACAGGATCGGCCAGATCACGCCCCAGAGGATCGTCAGGCAGAGCGCGACCAGCAGCAGGTTGTTGTAGAGGAACGTCGCCTCGCGCGAGACGAGCGACTCGAGCTTCGTGCGCGAGCGGAGCAGCGGCAGGCGCGCGAACAGGATCCCGAGTGACACCACGGCCACGAGCGCGATGAAGCCGAGGAACCACGCGCCGATCGGGCTCTCCGTGAACGAGTGGATCGAGGTGAGGATCCCCGAGCGCGTCAGGAACGTGCCGAAGAGCGAGAGCCCGAACGCGAGGATCACGAGCAGCACGTTCCAGACCTTCAGCATCCCGCGCTTCTCCTGGATCATCACCGAGTGGAGGAACGCGGTCGCGGCGAGCCACGGCATCAGCGCGGCGTTCTCGACCGGGTCCCACGCGAAGTAGCCGCCCCAGCCGATCTCCTCGTACGCCCACTTCGCGCCGAGCAGCTGGCCGACGCCGAGCATCGTCCACGCGAACAGCGTCCAGCGGCGCGTGCTGATGATCCACGCCTCGTCGCTTCGCCGCGCGAGCAACGCGCCGATCGCGAACGCCCACGGCACCGCGAGCCCGACGTAACCGAGGTAGAGGAAGACAGGGTGCGCGAGCATGTACGGGTTCTGGAGACTCGGGTTCATCCCCGCGCCGTTCGCGGGCGCGACCTGCGTCGCGAACGGGCTCGACACGGCCACGAGGACGAACGCGAAGAACGTCACGACGAGAGCGAGCGGCGGCACGACCCACGGCAGCAGCTCGGAGCGGCGGCGCCGCGCGAGGCCGACGACCGCCGCCGCGTAGCCGGTCAGCACGAGCAGCCAGAGCAGGAGCGAGCCCTCCTGCCCGCTCCAGAACGCCGCGAGCGTGTAGCCGGTCGGCAGCTCCTCGCTCGAGAGCCGCGCGACGTAGACGAGCGAGAAGTCGCGGCGGACGAACGACACGAGCAGGACGAGCGACGCCACGAGCGCCGTCGCGAACGACGCGACGAGGGCGTTCTGCGCCGATGCGGCGAGGCGCCGGCGGCGCGTGACGACGGCCCAGCCGCCGGCGGCGAGCGCGTACACCGCCAGCCCGAGACAGACGACGAGGGCCGCGCGGCCGAGCTCAGCCACCGGCTAGGTGGACTTCTCGGCGGGCTCGTACTTCGACGGGCACTTCGTCACCATCGAGTCCCGCTGCGCGACGAAGACGCCGTTCCTGAGCGCGCCCTTGACCATCAGCTCCCGGCCGACCTTGAACTGGTCGGGGGTCGTCCCGCGGTAGAGCACCGTCACGCGTTCCGCGCCCTTGGTGTCGCGGAGGACGAAGCGCATCCCCACCGCGCTGTGCGGATCGCCGCGCTTCGACACGACGACCCCACCGAGAGAGACCGTCTCGGTCCGTCCGTCGAGCTCCGACGGCTGGATCGCGGGCGTGCCGCCACCGGCCAGGGAGACGTAGACGAGGAAGACGGCGAGGACGGCCGCGACGGAGAGCGCGAGCACGAGGCGCGCCGGATTCGATCTCCGGGCCACGCCTGGAGTCTAGCCCCGCGGGTGTCGGACGCTGCGTTAGGAGGCGGCGGGCTCGGAGGCGTGCTTCCGGGCCGGGACCCGGTAGCCGTGGTCGACGCAGAGAGCCCCGGGGGCTTCCTCGGTGAGCGCGTCGCAGTACCCCTTGCCGTATGCCGCCCGCATGAACGCGGCGACGACCTCGATGCTCCACTCCTCGATCTCCCCGGCCTCGCGCCAGAGATCGGCGAGCCGGAGGTCGATGTCGAGCTCGAGCAGGTCGATTCGTGTGGGCTGCTTGACCATGGCTCGAAGGGTAGGACCGGGGTCGGACGGACCCTCTCGGCCGCCGTGTAGCGTCCGCCACATGGGCGAGATCCGCTTCGGCGGGGCGCGCGTCCCCTCCCGCGAGAGCCCGGAGGAGGCGGTCGCGATCCTGCGCGAGCGTGGCTACACGGCCTGCGAGATCGACTTCGAGGGCACGTTCTGGATGGACTACGACTGGGCCGAGCGCTTCGGGCGGCTTGCCGACGAGCACGCGATCGTCCTCTCGGTCCACGCGCCGATCGCGGGCTTCGTGGGCCACGCCGAGCGCGGCAAGAAGCTGAACATGGCCGTCGGGATGCTCGACCACTCGGCCGGGCTCGCGAAGGCTGCCGGCGCCGAGCTCGTCGTCTTCCACCCGGGGTTCCTGCTCGGCCGCACGCGCGAGGACGCGATCGACTCGGTCTGCGAGCAGCTCGGCGAGCTGCGCGAGCGGCTGGAGCAGAAGGACCGCGCCGTCCCGTTCGGGATCGAGGTGATGGGACGCGTCCGCGAGCTCGGCTCGCTCGACGACGTCGTCGAGATCTCGCGGCGGCTCGGCTGGGTCCGGCCCGTGCTCGACTTCGCGCACATGCACGCGACGAGCGACGGCGCGTACACGGAGACCGCCCTCTTCGCCGACGCGCTCCAGGCCGCCGACGAGGTGCTGGAGCCGGGCGCGCCGTTCCACATCCACTTCTCCGACATCGCCTACGCGAACCGGAACGAGACGAAGCACCTGCCCTACGGCGAGGGAACGCTCCGCGCGGAGCCGCTGGGCGAGGCGCTCGGGCGGTTCGAACGCCCGGCGACGGTGATCAGCGAGTCGCCCGACCTCGAGTCGAGCCTCGCGATCAAGTCGGTGCTCGCGGCGTAGCTAGGCGGCGGCTACCAACGGCTCCTGGGCGAGGCGGTCCTCCAGCGGGGCCGCCTCGTCCTCACGCCCGCGGTCGTTCAGAAAGCGCGCGTACCGCTCGAGGGCCTCGCGCTCGATCAGCCTGAACGGCCCGCTCTGCGCCCGCTCGAGCGCGGAGACGAGCAGCTGCTCGGCTTCCTCGTCGCGGCCCTGCGCGGCGCGCACGACGCCGAGCGCGAACGTCGTCGTGATCTGCGAGAGCGCGTCCTGGGGGCCGACCGTCTCGCGGGCCTCGAGCGCGAACCGCTCGGCCTCGTCGACCCTGCCGGCGTCGACGAGCAGCTCCGCGAGGGAGCGCTGCACCTCGCAGAGGTACGCACGGTCGCCGAGCTTCTTCAGGATGCCGGCGGCCTCGCGGAGGTGCTCCTGCGCCTGGTCGAGGTCGCCGCGCTTCCAGGCGAGCGTCCCGAGGTGCCTGAGCCCCCAGGCGATCCCGGCGGCGTAGCCGACCTCGCGGTTCAGCTCCAGCGCCTGCGTGAAGGACTCCTCCGCCGACTGATAGTCGCCCTCGACGAGGCTGAGGGTCCCGCAGCGCTCGAGCACGGCCGCCCGGACGAGCGCGCCGCCGCTCGCCTCGGCGAGCTCGAGCCCGCGCTCGACGAGCTTCCTCGCCGCGGGCAGGTCGAGCTTGGTGATGTAGAGCGACGCCAGCACCTGGATCGCGCTCGCCTCGAGGTCCTTCCGGCCGGCGTGCTGCGCGGCCTCGAGCACCTTGTGCAAGTACTTCTCCGCGGTCTCGTGGTCGCCGACCCAGCTGGCGATCTGGACGCGGACGTTGAGCACCTCGATGCGGGCGCCGACGTGCGCGTCGTCGGGGAGGATCTCGAGCGCGCGCGTCGCGAGCTCCTCGGCGCGCGGGAGGTCGGCCTGCGTGTAGAGCGCGACCTGCGCGAGCGAGGCGAGCGCGACGGCCTCCACCTTCTTCACGCCCTCTGCGGCCGCGAGCTCGCGCACCGTCTCCATCTCGGCCGCCACGGCCGGCATGTCGCCGAGCCGGTCCGCCGCCCGCGCCGCGAGCCAGCGCCTGTCGAGAGTCGGCTCGAGCTCGAGCGAGCGCAGGAGCAGCTTGCGCGCGGTCTTGAACGCCTCGCGGCCCATCGCGCGGCGCCCCGCGGCCTCGAGCGCGGCGGCGGCGTCGCTGCCCAGCTCGGCGGGTGCCTGCCCGTCCAGCTCCGCGAGCAGGTACGCGGCCTTGTCGAGGTGGAAGGCGCGGATCTCGAGCAGCTCGTCTCCGGCGCGCTCCTTCAGCCAGCCGGCGAAGCGCGCGTGCTGAGCGGCGCGCGCGGACTTCGAGAGGCCCGCATACGCCACCTCGCGGATGAGCACGTGCTTGAACTTGTAGGCGCGCTCCCCCGAGATCGACGAGCGGGGCTCCGGCAGCACGAGCTCGCGCAGCGCGAGGCTCTCGAGCACCGGCCCGATGTCGTCGAGCTCGGGCGAGAGGTGCGCCAGCGCGCCCTCCCAGAAGATGCGGCCGATCAGAGCGGCGCGCTGCACGAGGCGCTTCTCGACGCCGGGCAGGCGGTCGATGCGCGCGGCGATGAGCGCCTGGAGCGTGTTCGGGATGCTCGACGCGATCGAGAACGAGCCGTCGTTCTCGGCGAGCAGGCGCACGGTCTCCTCGACGAAGAGCGGGTTGCCCTCGGTCGTGTCGAGGATGTCGTCCTGGCAGTCCGCGCCGAGCGTCGTGCCCGCGACGAGCGCGGCAATGAGCTCGCGCGCGTCACCCTCGTCGAGCGGCTCGAGCTCGATCGCCGCGGAGCGCAGACGACCCCCGCCCCAGGACGGCCGGACCTCGAGCAGCTCGGGCCGCGCCAGGCAGAGGATGAAGAGCGGAGCGTCGCGGACGTACTCCGCCAAGTGCTCGACGAGCTCGAGCAGCGGCTCCTCCGCCCAGTGGATGTCCTCGAAAACGAGCACGAGCGGCTGCGGCTCAGCGAGCTTCCCGGCCCACTCGCGCGCGGCCCACGCGATCTCCTGACCCGTCGCCTCCGCCTCGACCGCCTCGAGCACGCCCGACGCGTTCGCGAGCAGGTCGGCGATCGCCTCGTCCTCGCAGCACGCACGCAGCTTGTCGAACGCCTGCCGCACCGGCTCGTCGTCGTGGATCCCCGCCGAGACCTTGACCATCTCCGCGAGCGGCCAGTACGTGATCCCCTCGCCGTAGGGCAGCGAGCGGCCCCGAAGGACGGTCGCGCCCTCGAGCGTCTCCAGGAACTCGCGCGCGAGGCGGCTCTTGCCGACACCCGGCTCGCCAAAGATCGTGAAGAGATGCGCGCGCTTGTTCTTGACGACGCGCGCGTACGTGTTCTCGAGCAGGCTCAGCTCGTCGTCGCGGCCGACGATCGGTGCCTCGAGACTGAGCGCGCGCGGGCCGGCGTCGTACGCGCGGAGCGCGCGCCACGCCCAGAGCGGCTCCGTGCGGCCGCGCACCTCGACGGGGCCGACGTCCGCGACCTCGATCCGGTCGAGCGTCAGCCGGTACGCCGAGGGGCCGACGAGCACCTGTCCGGCGCCCGCGTGCTGCTGGAGCCGCGCAGCGAGGTTGATCGCCTCGCCGGTCGCGAAGGTCGAGTCGCCGTCGCCGACGACGACCTCGCCCGCCTCGACGCCGACCCTCGCCTCGAGGCCGAGGTCCTTCGTCGCGTCGAGGATCTCGAGCGCGGCCCGGACGGCGCGCTCGGCGTCGTCCTCGTGGGCCTGCGGGACGCCGAAGACGGCCATGACCGCATCGCCCGCGAACTTCTCCACGAGCCCGCCGTGGCTCTCGATGCACCTCGAGGCCTGCTCGAAGAACCGGTCGACCCGCCGGCGGACGATCTCCGGGTCGGTGGTCGAGACGAGCGCGGTCGAGTCGACGAGGTCGACGAAGAGGACGGTCGCCAGCTTGCGCTCCACTCCCACAAGTGTAGAAACGCGCGAGGTCGCCTTGGACTTCCGCGCAGCCAGGCGGGATTGAGGCAGGGCCACGCTCTCTAGACGGGCCGGCGGGGCGATTTCTTCCGCTCTTTGCGGCCTTGGGAGCCGGGCGCTCGTATCGCGCCTAAGCGCACAAGCGTTGACGGATCGTTCCGGGCGGCCGGAGACAACCAGGCTCGAGGTTCGATGTGACGGACGTCACGGTCGAACCAGAGGCGATCGGAGGAGACAATGCGAACGAAAGCTGCTGTGGCCGGGGCGCTCGGCGCGCTTCTGATCGGGATCGCGCCGGCGTCCGCCGACACTGGCTCGCTCCCTCTGGGAGAACCACTCGAGCCAGCGGTGGACCTGTCGACACTCGTGACGTATCCAACGTCTCCTCCCGGACTGGGCGAGAGCCTCGTCCGACCTGCGGCGGTCACCGATGCCGAACTGGCAGGCGTGGGCTCTGCCGACACGGTGCTGGCGCTTCAGCTCGGCACTCCCATCTCGTTTGTCGTCGACGACGACCTGGCACAGTGTCCCGACGCGGACTTCACGACTGCGACCGGTATCCAGCAGGCGATCGCCTTTGCACCGCCGGGAGCTCGAATCCGCGTCTGCGCGGGCACGTACACGCCCATCGTCGTTCCCAAGCCGTTGACCATCGAGCATCCGGTTCAGCATGGTCAGGCGACGCAGTGCAAGTCCGCTCTCGTGCCGGATCCGACGAAGGACGCCATCATCGACGCCGGCGGAAGCGCGGTCATGGGCGTGCAACTTGCGGCCAACGACGTCGTTCTCTACGGATTCCATGTCCAGAACACCTCGAACAACCCGGGAATCCACTCGTCGTCGTTGTTCTCCGGCTACAACATCCTCTTCAACGTCGTTCAGCACAACACGATCGGGCTGTACCTGAACGCGAGCGGCGCGAGCGAGACCATCGTCGAGCACAACTGCTTCAGGCTCAACAATCGGCCGGGAGCCGCAGGAGGGAGCGGCATCTACTCCGACCAGGGCTTGCGTAATGCGGTGATTCGAGAGAACACGTTCACCGGGCAGCCTTCGGCCTCGATGATCTACACGCTCAACGTGCAGGACATCGTGGTGGAGCACAACGATGCCTACGAGGATGCCGGCACCATCGTCCTGGTGAACACGCAGCGTGCTCTCGTGCAGTACAACCACATTCACGACACGACGAGCAGCGGTGTGTTCGTGGGCGGAGGCGTTACGGACACGACGATCCGGTTCAACCTGATCGCCGATCTTGGTGGTACCGGGATCACCACAAATACGTCGTTTGCGCCGGGGGTGTCGAATCTTCGGCTGCTCATCGAGAAGAACCACGTGACTGCTTCTGCATTCGACGCCATTCGACTGAACGACACGGACACGAGCACAGTCGTGGGCAACAACGCTGTCAGCAATGTCCGAGACGGCGTCCGGCTGCAAAACGACTCGGACGGAAACACCATCTCGAACAACCTGAGCCGTGACAACGGCCGAGACGGCATGCGCGTGGACGGCGGCACGCAGTCGGGCGGGAACACAATCGAGCAGAACAAGATGCACGGCAACGGCGAGCACGATTGCCACGACGACACCGTCGGTGGAGGAACCGCGGGCACCGCGAATTTCTGGATCCGGAACATGGGAGAGACCGAGAATCGTCCCGGCCTCTGCAAGCGGGCGACGGCCACGTCGTAGCAAGCGCCGGAGGGGGAGGTCGAGCGGCCTCCCCCTCCCGTAGCATCCGCCCCGTGCTCGACCCGAAGATCTTCAAGGCGTACGACGTGCGCGGGCTCTACGGGACCGAGCTCGACGAGGACGGGGCGCGCGCGATCGGCTGGGCCTACGTCGAGCAGTTCGCGCCGAGGAAGATCGCCGTCGGGCGCGACATGCGCACGTCGTCGCCCTCGATGGCCGCGGCGGTGATCGAAGGGGCCGCCGGGGCCGGCGCCGACGTGCTCGACCTCGGGCTCGTCGGCACCGAGATGGTCTACTTCGCGGTCGGCGAGCTCGGGCTCGACGGCGGGATCGCGGTCACCGCGTCCCACAACCCCAAGGAGTACACCGGGATGAAGATCGTGCGGGCGGGCGCGCTCCCCGTCGGCGGCGACTCCGGGCTCCTGGACGTCCGCGACCGGGCGCTCGGCGAGCAAGTGGCGCAGAGCCACAAGGTCGGCGAGGTCGAGCAGTACGACATCTGGCCGGCGTACCTCGAGCGCGTCCTCTCCTTCGTCGACGTCTCCGCGATCCGGCCGCTGCGCGTGGTGATCGACGCGGCGAACGGGATGGCCGGCGCGATGCTCCCACCCGTCCTCGAGCGGCTGCCCGTCGACGCGCGGACGCACCACTTCGAGCCGGACGGGACCTTCCCGAACCACGAGCCGAACCCGCTCCTGCCCGAGAACCGCGAGTTCATCGTCGCGAAGACGCTGGAGGAGGGTGCCGACCTCGGCGTGGCGTTCGACGGCGACGCGGACCGCTGCTTCTTCGTCGACGACACGGGCGAGTTCGTGCCCGGCGACTTCGTGACCGCGCTCCTCGCCGAGGCCGTCCTCGAACGCGAGCCCGGCGCGAAGATCATCTACGACGTGCGGGCGAGCTGGGCGGTGCCCGACACGATCGAGCGAGGCGGCGGGATCCCGCTCGTGAACCGCGTCGGCCACGCCTTCATCAAGCACCGCATGCGCGAGGAAGGCGCGGCGTTCGGCGGCGAGGTGTCCGGCCACTACTACTTCCGCGACTTCTCGCAGGCCGACTCGGGGGTCGTGCCGTTCCTGCTCATGCTCGAGCTGATCTCGAAGCGCGGCGCAAAGCTCTCCGAGATCCTGCGACCGTTCCGCGAGCGCTACTTCCTCACCGGCGAGCTGAACACGCCGGTCGCCGACGTCGCCGCGAAGCTGGTCGAGCTTCAAGAACGCTTCGGCGGCGACGGCAGGGTCTCCCACCTCGACGGCGTCTCCGTCGACTTCGACGACTGGCACTTCAACGTCCGCCCGTCGAACACGGAGCCGCTGCTGCGGCTCAACCTCGAGGCGCGCTCGCAGGAGCTGATGGAGCGAAAGCGCGACGAGGTGCTCGACGTCATCCGCTCGTGAGGGCGCGCGAGCTGGGGATCGCGATCGGCGAGCTGGAGCCCGGGCAGGCGAACGCGATCACGGACGTCGGCGGCCTGCGCGTCGGGCACACGACGCTGATCGAAGGCGCGGACGTCCGCACGGGCGTCACGGTGGTCGTTCCACCGCTGCCGGCCTTCGCGGCACCGCACCGCCTGAACGGGAACGGCGAGATGACGGGGCTCGAGTGGATCCGTGAGGCGGGCCTCCTCGAGACGCCCGTCGCGCTCACGAACACGCACAGCGTCGGCGCCGTCCACCAGGCGCTGATCGCGCACCGCCGCCGCGACGCCGACGCGCCCAGGTGGAGCCTCCCCGTGGTCGCCGAGACCTGGGACGGCTACCTGAACGACATCGACGGCTTCCACGTCCGCGAAGAGCACGTCTTCACGGCGCTCGACGTCGCGACCGGCGGTGCGGTCCCGGAGGGGAACGTGGGCGGCGGTACCGGAATGATCTGCCACGGGTTCAAGGGCGGGATCGGCACCGCCTCGCGGCTCGTCGACGACTGGACGCTCGGCGTGCTCGTCCAGGCGAACCACGGCGTTCGGAGGCGCCTCGCGATCGACGGCGTGCCGGTCGGCCGCGAGCTCGGGCTCGAGCGGATCCCGGGACCGACGCGGCCGGATGGATCCGTGATCGTGATCGTCGCGACCGACGCGCCGTTGCTGCCCCACCAGTGCGAACGGGTGGCGCAGCGGGCGACGCTCGGGATCGGGCGCACCGGCGGCGCGGGCGAGACCTCGAGCGGCGACCTCGTGCTCGCCTTCGCGACGGGCAACGACCTTCCCGCGGAGACCGTCCGGATGGTCGACGAGGAACGGATCGACCGGCTCTTCTACGCCGCGATCGAGGCGACGGAGGAAGCGATCGTGAACGCGCTCCTCGGCGCCGAGACGATGACCGGCCGGAACGGCGTCACCGTCCACGCACTCGACCACGAGGCGTTGCTCGAGACGATGCGGAGGTACGGCCGATGACGCTCGAGCTCGGCTACACGACGGGCGAGAAGCCGCCGTTCAAGTACGCCGCGCACACGCGCGTCGGTTTCTCCGACACCGACGCGCAGGGGATCGTCTACTACGGCCGCTACGTGCCCTACTTCGACCTCGCGCGCGTGGAGTACCACCGGCACCTCGAGCTCTCGTCGATGCACCTCGGCGGCAACGAGTTCGTGATGCGCGCGATGAGCGTCGAGTACCACGCGCCAGCCGTGTTCGACGACCTGATCGAGGTGTTCGTCCGACTCGCGCGCATCGGCCGGACGAGCGCGACCTACGAGTTCTCGGCCTACCGCGCCGAGGACGACGCCCTGATGGTCACCGCGACCCAGACGCTGGTGCTCGTCGACCTCGAGCAACGCAAGGCCTGCACGATCCCCGACTCCTTCATCGACGTCGTGCGGGCGTTCGAGGGCGGCGACCTCGAGCTCGCGCGGTGACGACGCCGCACGAGCGGGACGGGGCGCTCGCCGCCGTCGAGCGCATCGTCAACCGCGGGAGCGGCGACGTCGTCGCAGAGACCTTGGCCCTGCTCCGGCGGCTGTACGCCGACGTCGAGCTCGGCGCCGACGGCTCGATCGTGGCGGCGGGCGCCACCGAGGACGACGCGCCGTTCCTGCGCCGCGTCGCCGTCCTGATCTCCGCGCACCTGCCCTAAGAGCCGCGCGCCCGGACGCGTCCTCGTCGTCCGGGCGCCGCAGCCTCCTCGGAGCCCCCTCCCCTCCTTCTCGTTCTACTCAGATCGTGCGAAGGCGCTATCCCTCGTTCCAGGTACCTCGTGCGAACGGGGGACGATCCCTCGAACGAGGGATCCCTCGGTGCCGATTTGCAGGGGTTTCTCGAGGCCGCCGTACCCGCTCCGCGGCCGATCCCCCGAACGGGGGATGGGGCTACGAGGGCGTGACGCGCCGCGCGTCGAAGACGGCGTCGACGTTCCGGAGCGCCGTCAGGAGGCTCCGGAGGGCCTTCACGTCCCCGACCTCGGCGACGTACCAGTTCTTCGCGAGCTGGTCCTCGACCACGCCGCCGTAGGAGACGATGTTCGCGCCGTGCTCGGCGAATGTCCGGGCGACGTCCTCCAGGAGCCTCGGCCGGTCCCAGGAGTCGACCGCGATGTGGACGCGGAAACTCGTCTTTCGCCCCTCAGACCACTCGACGTCGGTGAAGCGTTCGGGGTTCCGCATCAGCGCCTTCACGTTCGGGCAGTCGAGCCGGTGGATCGTCACGCCCTTGCCGAGCGAGATGTAGCCGGCGATCTCGTCGCCGGGGACGGGTGTGCAGCACTTCGCCAGGCGGACGAGCACACCCTCGGCGCCCTGGACGATGACCCCCATCTCGTCCCCGGACACCGGCTTCGCACGGGTGAGCTTGGTGGGAAGCGCCTCCTCCTCGGGGACGTCCTCCGTCTTCAGCCGCTGGAGCACCTTCTTCGTGATCTGCGTGGGCTGGAGCTTCCCCGACCCGAGCGCGATGTAGAAGTCCTCGGCCTTCTTGAAGCCCGAGTCGCGGATCACCTGCGCGAGCACGGCCGAGCCCGCGAGCTTGCGATAGGGGAGGTTGTGCCGTTTGAGCGCCTCCTCGAGCGCCGCGCGCCCCTTCTGCTCGGTCTCCTCCTTCGTCTCGCGCGAGAACCACTGGCGGATCTTGTTGCGCGCCCGCGAGGACGCCGCCAGCGACATCCAGTCGCGGGACGGCCCGCGGCCCGTCTTCGCGGTCAGGATCTCGACGAAGTCGCCGCTCTTCAGCCGGTAGTGGAGCGGGACGATGCGGCCGTTCACCTTCGCGCCGACGGTGCGGTGCCCGACGTCGGTGTGCACGGCGTAGGCGAAGTCGATCGGCGTCGCGCCGGCGGGCAGCGTCTTCACCTCGCCCTTCGGCGTGAAGACGAAGACCTCGTCGTCGAACAGGTCGGTGCGGAAGTTGCGCATGAACTCGCGCGGGTCGGCCTCGTCGGCCTGCCAGTCCATCAGCTGCCTGACCCAGGCGAGCCACTGCTCGTCGGCGGCCTGGCCGTGCTTGTACGCCCAGTGCGCGGCGATCCCGAGCTCGGCGGTCTCGTGCATCTCGCGCGTGCGGATCTGGATCTCGAGCGGGCGGCCCTCGGGCCCGATCACCGTCGTGTGCAGCGAGCGGTAGCCGTTGAACTTCGGCATCGCGAGGAAGTCCTTGAAGCGACCAGGCATCGGCTTCCAGAGCGAGTGGATCAGCCCGAGCGAGCCGTAGCAGTCACGCGTGCCCTCCTCGCCCCCACGCTCGACGATCACGCGCATAGCCGTGAGGTCGTAGATCTCGTTGAACTCGCGGCCCTTCTTCGCCATCTTCTCGTAGATCGAGTAGAAGTGCTTCGCGCGCGCGGAGATCTCGGCGGGGATGTCGACCTTGTCGAGCTCCGCCTCGAGCAGCGCCGCGGCCTCGCGCACGTGTTCCTCGCGGTCGGCGCGCCGGTCGGCGACGAGGGTCTTGATCTCCTCGTACTTGCGCGGGTGGAGCGTCTCGAAGGAGAGGTCCTCGAGCTCCCACTTGAGCGCATGGATGCCGAGCCGATGTGCAAGCGGGGCGTAGACCTCGAGCGTCTCCTTCGCCGTCTGCACCTGCTTCTGCTTCGGCAGGTGCTCGATCGTCCGCATGTTGTGGAGCCGGTCCGCGAGCTTGATCGGGATGACCCGCGGGTCGTCGGCCATCGCCACGATCATCTTCCGGTAGTTCTCGGCCTGGGCCTGCTCGCGGGTCTGGAACTGGATCCGCGTCAGCTTCGTGACGCCCTCGACGAGCCGGGCGATCTCGTCGCCGAACTCGGCGCGGAGGTCATCGAGCTCGACGCCGGTGTCCTCGACGACGTCGTGCAGGAGCGCGGCCGCGATCGTCTGGTCGTCCAGGCGAAGCTCGGCGCAGAGCTTCGCGACCGACCAGGGATGCCTGATGAAGTCCTCCCCCGAGCGGCGCAGCTGGCCCTCGTGGTGGGCGGCCGCGTAGGCGAACGCGCGGGCGACGAGCTCGAGGTCGGCCTCGGGATTGTGCGTCGAGACGGTCGCGAGCAGCTCGTCGACGAGGTCCTGGTGCTTCCCGGTGACTTCGACGACGGTCATCTCTCCAAGTGTAGAGGGGGGTATCTCCTACAGAGGATCGGCCGTTGTGCCGATGAACAAGAGATGCTCGTGCGCCTTCGCCGCAAATTCCGCCGGAACCGAAGCCGCGAGCTGGCCCGGATGCTCGTCGCGCTCGACCGCGCCGCGGCCGAGGTGCGGCCGGTGCCGGTGCGACGGACGCGCGTCTCGACCGCCAAGTAACAGTCTGTTACAAGCATTCGAACGGCGGTTCGTAGCCCCGCTCGGGGCTGACGATCACGCCGCGCGGGCGAGCGGCGGCCGCTCGAGCAGCGCGCGGAAGCGCTCCGACTCGAGCAGGCTGCGGGGCGGGGCGCCCTCGACGAGCTCGAGCTCGTCGAAGATCTCCTGCGCGGCCGGGTCGCGCACGTCCTTGCGGAACTCCTCGACGAGCCAGTCGCGGAGGCCCGCGTAGCCGTCGTGCGCGTCGAAGACCCGCCGGACGACGAGCTGCGGCGCGACCGTCCCGTTCCAGTGGTTCGCCTGGAGGCGGAACGCGACGTCGAAGCGGCGCTCGACGCGGAAGCGGTCGGCCTGGGCGCCGAGGCCGAACGCGATCGCGCCCCCGGCTCGGACCCGGAACCGCAGGTGCTTGCCGTCGCCGACCGTCGCGACGTCTCGGAGCTCGCAGCTCTCGGCGAGCAGCGTCACCTCGGGGTTGCCGAGGCCGAACGGCGCGAGTTTCGCGAGCTCCTCGCAGAGGTCGAGCGTCGGCACCGTGCGGGCGGGAATGACCGCGTCGACGTGAGTGACGGGACGCAGGTCCTCGTCCACGAGGTGCTCCTCGGCGTGCGCGGCGAACGCCCGCGCGAACGCCTCGACGTTCTCAGGCCGGATCGAGAGCCCCGCGGCGGCCCGGTGACCGCCGAAGCGCTCGAGGTGCTCGGCGCAGGCGGCAAGGCCTGCGTGGAGGTCGAACGCCGCGACCGAGCGGCCCGATCCCTTCCAGGCGTCCTCGCCCCCGGCGATCATCACGACCGGGCGGTTGAACCGCTCGACGAGCCTCGACGCGACGATGCCGATCACGCCCTCGTGCCAGTCGGCCCCGGCGAGGACGTACGCCCGTCGCCGCTGCTGCTCCTCGGGCCAGTCCTCCACCTTCGCAACGGCCTCGCGCAGGATCCGGTCCTCGACTTGCTGCCGCTCGCGGTTCAGCTCCTCGAGGCGGGCCGCGAGCCGCGACGCCTCCTCGCGGTCGGCGGTCAGGAGCAGCTCGAGCGCCGCTCCCGGATGGCCCAGTCGGCCGGCAGCGTTGATCCGCGGCGCGAGCCGGAAGCCGACCGCGCCGGTGTCCACGATCGCGGGATCGACCCGCGCGGCGCGCATCAGCGCCTGGAGGCCAGGCTTCTGCGTGCGGGCGAGCGCGCGCAGGCCCGCACTCGCGAGCGCACGGTTCTCGTCGAGCAGCGGGACGACGTCGGCGATCGTGGCCAGCGCGACGAGGTCGAGGTGGCGGTCGACGTCGGCGCCGAGCGCGCCGAGCAGCTTGTAGACGACCCCCGTGCCGCACAGCTCGGGGAACGGGTAGGCCGACGGGCGCGTCGCGACGATCGGGCAGTCGGGCAGCGTCTCTGCCGGCCGGTGGTGGTCGGTGACGATCACGTCGAGCCCGAGGCGCTTCGCCTCCTCCACTTCGACGTGCGCGGTGATCCCACAGTCGACGGTGAGGACGAGGTCGACCCCGTCGGCGGCCAGGCGAGCGAGCGTCTGGCCCGAGACGCCGTAGCCCTCGTCGAAGCGGCTGGGCAGGTGCCAGTCGACGTTCGCGCCGAGCTCGCGGAGGCACGTGACCGCCAGCGCGGTGGCGCAGATGCCGTCGACGTCGTAGTCGCCGTGGACGCAGATGCGCTCGCCCGCGGCGATCGCGGCGCGGATGCGCTCGCAGGCGGCGGCCGTGTCGCCGAGCAGCGCCGGGTCGTGCCGCGGCGGCTCCGCGGCGAGGAACGCCCGGGCGGCCTCGGGGTCGCCGTACCCGCGCCGGACGAGGACGCTGGCGGTGACCCAGCTGATCTCGAGCGCCTCAGCAAGGGCGCCCGCCTCACCGTGCGGGCAGGGACGGATCGTCCACGTGCCCTGTTGCATCGTGCGACCACCGTACGGAGGGCGTCGGACGGCGCTAGGTTCTGGCCGTGGACGACCTCCTGAACGTCGCTGACTACGCGCGCCGCGCCCAGGAGCTGCTGCCGCCCGGCCCCCACGCGTACTTCGCCGCGGGCGCCGGGGACGAGTGGACGCTGCGCGAGAACGTCTCGGCGTACCGTCGCTGGACGCTGCGCCCGCGGATCCTCCGCGACGTCGAGCGCGTCTCCACGGCCCGAACCCTGCTCGGGCACGAACTGGCCGCGCCGATCGTGGTCGCCCCGATGGCCTACCAGCGGCACGCGCACCCCGACGGCGAGGTCGCGATGGCGCGCGCGGCCGCCGCCTTCGGCACGGTCATGACGCTGTCGACCATGGCCACGTGCTCCCCCGCGGACGTGGCCGCCGCGGCGCCCGATGCGCCGCGCTGGTTCCAGCTCTACGTCTTCCGCGACGAGGGCGTCACGCGCGCGATCGTCGAGCAGGCCGTCGAGGCGGGATTCCGCGCGATCGTCCTCACGGTCGACGCGCCGTACTTCGGCCGCCGCGAGCGGGACATCCGGACCGGGTGGCTGGTGCCGGAGGAGCCGAACGTCCCGGCGCTCGCGGCGGCGCTCGGCGCGATGCGCGCGACGTCCGTCACCGAGCACTTCGAGCTCGTCTCGCCCACGCTGAGCTGGCGCGACGTCGAGCGCCTGGCCGGGGAGACGAAGCTTCCGGTGCTCGTCAAGGGCGTGCACACGTCCGAGGACGCGCTGCTCGCCGTGGAGCACGGCGCCGCCGGCATCGTCGTCTCGAACCACGGCGGCCGGCAACTCGACGGCGTCGCCGCGACGATCGACGTCCTACCGGAGGTCGTCGACGCCGTCGCCGGTCGGGTCGAAGTGCTCGTCGACGGCGGCGTCCGGCGAGGCGTCGACGTCGTCGTCGCGCTCGCGCTCGGCGCCCGCGCGGTGCTCGTCGGCCGGCCGGCGCTCTGGGGGCTCGCGGTCGACGGCGAGCGCGGCGCGCTGCGGGTGCTCGAGCTGCTGCGCGCCGAGCTCGAGCTCGCGCTCGGGCTCTGCGGGTGCTGCTCCCCCGACGACGTGACGCGCGCGCACGGCGCGCGGGCGACCGTCTGAGTCGGCCGTGATCGAGCGGTTCCTGCGCGTCGGCGCGGATCCCGCGGACGACGAGGAGACCCGCCTCGACAAGCTGCTCGTCCTCTCCGCGATCGCGATGATCGCGCCGCTCGCGGCCGTGTGGGGCGCGCTCTACCTCGCGCTCGGAGCCCCGCGCGCCGCGGCGATCCCCTGGCTGTACGTCGCCCTCGCGGCGGCCGGAGTGGGCCTGTTCGGGCTCCACCGGTCGTTCCGGTGGCTCGCACTGAGCCAGCTCGTCCCGTACATGCTGCTGCCGTTCGTCCTGATGTGGACGCTCGGCGGATTCGTGACCGGAAGCGCCGTTGGCCTCTGGGCAGGTTTCACGCCGCTGGCAGCGCTCGTCGTCTCCGGACCGAGGGCTGCCGCTCCCTGGCTTGCGCTCTTCGTCGGCCTGCTCGCCGCGAGCGCGTTCCTCGAGCTCGAGCCGGCCGACGAGCTCTCGCCGGATGCGATCGAGGCGTTCTTCGTGCTCAACCTGGCCGGTGTGACGAGCGTCGCCTTCGGGTTCGTCGCCGTGTTGCTGGGCGGCCGAGACGCGAGCGTGGACGCAGTCCGTGCCCTCGTCCGGCGCTACTTCTCTCCTCTCGTGGCGTCCACGCTGCTCGCCGAGCCGCAGCGGCTCGAGCTCGGCGGAGAGGTGGCCGAGGTGACCGTGCTGTTCGCAGACCTCCGTGGGTTCACGGCGGCGAGCGAGCGAATCCCGCCGGACGAGGCCGTCAGGATGCTCAACCGGTACTTCGGGCTCGCGCTGCCGATCGTCGAGGCCGAGGGGGGAACGCCGATCCAGCTCGCGGGGGACCAGGTGATGGCGATCTTCAACGCTCCGGAGCGAAACGAGGACCACGCGGTCCGAGCCGCCCGCGCGGCGCTCGAGATCCAGCGCCGGGTCGAGGCAGCGACCGATGCCGAGGGCGTCCCGCGGTTCGGGATCGGCATCAACACCGGTCCGGCACTCGTCGGCAACATCGGCAGCGAGACCTTCTTCAACTTCACGGCGATCGGGGATACGACGAACCTCGCGGCCCGGCTGACCGAAGCCGCGGCCGCCGGCGAGGTCGTGCTCGGCCCCGCGACCGCCGCGGCCATCCGCCCCGTAGCGCGGCTGACGCCGCGACCCGGGCTGGAGCTGAAGGGAAGGGCCGGACCGGTCGAGGCGTTCGTGCTCGAGGAGCTGCGCGGCTAGGCGCGGCCGCGCAGCGAGTCGCGGATCACCTTCGCCCAGAGCAGGACGAGAAAGGCGATCCCACCGGCGACCAGGACGAAGAGCGGCGCCAGCACGAGCGCGCTCTGCCACGAGACATCGAACGCGTAGCGGCCTCCGACGACGAGAACGGCGCAGGCGAGGGCGGAGAGGGCGAGCGACCGGGCCGTCACGGCCGCAAGGCTATCCTCAGGGCGCGCGTGGCCGAGGCGAACTACACGTCCGGAGACGACTACGTGGTCGAGTTCCTCGGCTACCGGTTCAGCTTCAACGCGGACGACTTCGAGCAGCGCGTCACCGCGGCCGCGGTGCGGCTCGGGCTGATCGCCGTCAACGAACTCGAGGACGAGGAGACCGCCGATCTCGTCGAGCTCGCTGCCGACGGGCTGATCGAGGAGCCGCGCAGCAACCTCGGCCGCTACGTCGTCCGCCACTGGGAGCGCATCGCGCTCGTCGAGGGCGAGTCCCTCGTCTACTGGCTCCGCAAGCTCGTCTTCCGGGGCGCGTGGCTCGACCATCGCGTCAAGGAGGGGCTGCTCGAGGTGTCGTGGGACGACCTCGCCGCCGACTTCGGCTACCGGGACCCCGGCGGCGGGCGCGCCCTGCTCGAGCTCGCGCCGGTTCCGAGCTGGCACGAGCTCCAGTTCCGGCGCTGACGCGAATCCGGGCGTTCGGGCCCGGCGTAGGACCGGTCACACCCCGACCAGAGGAGGGTCCGTGAACCGCCTGCTCCTGCCGGTCGCCGCGGTCGCGGCGGGCTTCACCGTCGTGCCGCTCGCGCCGGCGAAGACCGAGCCGACCTCGGCGGAGGCCTCGCCGCGAACCGTCTGCCACCGCACGTCCTCGGCGCGACGGCCCTACGTGAAGCTCCGCACCAACACACGGCAGTACCGCCGGCACCTCCGGCACGCCGCCGACATCCTCCCGGCCCCGCGCGGCGCGTGTCCGCGCACGACGATGACGGCCACGCGCGGCGGCACGGCGATCGCAGTGGCGATGACCGGCGAGGCCGAGGCGCCGAGCGCCGGCGAACCGGTCGGCACCGGCACCGCCACGATCCGCCTGCGCCGCGGCCAGGGCCAGGCGTGCTACTCGATGCAGGTTCGGAACATCACGCTCCCGGCAGCCGCGGCGCACATCCACCGCGCCGGCACGGGCGAGGCCGGGCCGGTCGTGATCCCGCTGCGCGCACCGAACGCCTCGGGCGCGGCGTCGGGTTGCGTGAGCGTCGCACGGTCGCTCGTGGCCCAGATCCTCGGCAACCGTCAGGGCTACTACGTGAACGTGCACACGAACGACTTCCCGGGCGGCGCGGTTCGCGGCCAGCTCTTCGGGACGTCTGAGAACGCGTTCGGCTGGGTCGCGACCGTCCAACTGACGGGAGCGGCCGAGTGCAACGCGGCCGGAGCCTGCAACCTCGGCGACGCGGACGGAACCGGCACCGCGACGATCCGCCTGATCCGCCAGACGTCCTACGTCTGCTTCCGGATCGACGTGCAGAACATCGTCCTTCCGTCGGTCGGAACGCACATCCACCGCGGACCGCGCACGGGAGCCGGTGGAATCGTCGTCAACATGGATCCGCCGAATGCCTCTGGCGTGTCCCGCGGGTGCGTGCTGACGCCGGTCGCGCTCATCGACGAGATCGCCGCGAACCCGAGCGCGTTCTACGTCAACGTGCACACGACCGACCGGCCCGCGGGCGCGATCAGGGCGCAGCTGGGCTGATCGAACGAGCGGGGGCGGCTCCGGCCGCCCCCGCTCCGCTACGTCGGGCTAACGATCGACGGGTGCTTGACGCGCTCGAAGCACGCCTCGTGGAGCGGGTACTCCGCCTCCCGAGGCGGGTTCGAGACGTGAACGCGGTAGACGGCCTCGTCCTCCGGCTCGATCCACTCGCCGCAGACCAGGCAGGACGCGCCGCGCGCGAGCACGCGCCGTTCCTGCTCCTCGGCGATCGGAGCTCGGTTCGGATCGTGCATCACCTCGGTGACGGCCATGATCAGAGGTGCGGCGGGGACGCGACGAAGAACACGCACGCTCGCCCCGGCCCGAGCGCCGTGACGCGATGCGGTCGATCGGCGCGGTAGTACGCGCCGTCGCCGTCCTCCAACTCGACGGGCTCGTGACCCTCGATCTCGAACGAGACCTTGCCCGAGACGACGAAGAGGTACTCCTCGCCCTCGTGCTCCGACATCTCGGCCGCACGCGCGCCCGGTGCGAACTCGGCCAAGAGCGGGAGCATCCTCCGTTCGCTGTCCGGCCCGAGCAGATGGATATCGATCCCCTCGCTCGGCGAGAAGATGTGCCGACGGTCATCGGCGCGGATCACGATCGGGTCCCGCCCGACGCCGGGCGGCAGGAGGTCGCTGACGTGGACGTCGTAGAACGAGGCCAGCTTCATCAGCCGGCCGAGCGTGATGTCGCTCTTGTCGTTCTCCACGAGCGACAGGAACGAGGCGGAAATCCCCGTTGCCGTGGACACCTCCTGCAGCGAGAGACGCCGATCTCGCCGCTGCGCGCGCAGTGCGGCTCCGAAGCCGCGTCCGTTTTCCACTGGTCATATCGTAGGCGCGGGACCGGGCGACGCAACCGCGTCGCCCGGTCCCGTTGCCTGTCGCTTACTTGAACGTCCTGACGACGTGGTCGGCCGTGCGCCAAGCCGTCGCCTGGATCGTCTGCGTCGGGTTCCTCCCGGCCGAGCTCGGGAAGGTCGAACCCCCGAGGATGCCGAGGTTCGGCACCTCGTGAGACATTCCCCACCGGTCGACGACGTTCACGTTCGGGTCGTCGCCCATGCGGGTCCCGCCGTATGCGTGGGTGCTCAGCGAGCGCGGGCCTTGCGGAGCCGTCCAGACCTCGGCGGCGCCTGCAGCCTTCAGCCACTCGACCATCTTCTTCTGGACGTAGTCCGAAAGCCGTCGCTCGTTCTCGTGGAAGTCGTTCGTGATCCGGATCACCGGCCTGCCGAGCGGATCGCGGACGTTCGGGTCGAGGTCGAGGTAGTTGTCCTCGTACGACAGCACTTCGAGCTGCGCCCCCACGCCGGCGACCGAGTCGGCGTTCTCGCGGAGCCACGCCTTCCACCCCGAGCCCCAGCGGGGAACGCTCGGCGGAATGCTGTTCGCCGTGCCGATCGGCTTGGCCTCCATCGTGGCGCTGGCCATGCCGCCGCCGATGAAGCCGAGCCCCGTGTGGTCGAAGTTGTCGGCGTCGAGGTCGTCGACGGCGGTGAACTGCCCCAGCGTCCCGCTGTAGCGGTTCAGGCGCTGCCCCGGGAACCACCCGGTGGCACCGGCCGATCCGAGGCCGTGGGCGATGTAGTGCCGCCCCACCTGGCCGTGGTTGTTCGAGAGGCCGTTCGGATAGGCCTTGGACGTCGAGAGCAGCAGCAGCCGGACGTTTCCGTAGGTGTAGCCGGCGAGCAGCACGACACGTGCGGGCTGGAAGTACTCGCGGCCGTTCTTCAGATACAGGACGCCCGACGCCTTGCCCTCGTCGTCGACCTCGACGCGGAGCGCGTCGGCCATCGGGACGATCTTCAGGTTCTTCGTCTTCTCGGCGACCGGGATGTAGTCGACGTTCGTCTGCACCTTCGCATCCGTGAAGCAGCCGGTCCAGCCGCAGAAGCCGCAGTAGGTGCAGCCTGCCTTGCCGCGGTAGGCCTTGGACCGAATGCCCGCCGGCCCCGGATACGGCTTCCAGCCGGCTGACTTCGCCGCGTTGGCCATCATCGTCGTGAAGCCGGAGTCTCTGAGCGCGGGCAGCGGGTACGGCCGGCGGCGCGGGCCCTCGTACACGTTGCCGCGCTCGTCGATCCGTCCCTGGACGTTTCCGGCTTGGCCGGAGACGCCTGCGAAGTACTCGTGCCGGTCGTAGTACGGCTCGAGCTCCGCGTAGTCGAACGGCCAGTCGATGGAGGTCGAGTCCTTCGGGATCGAGTTCGGTCCGTAGCGCTTGATCGACTCGGAGACGGTCTTGAAGTTCCACGGGAGGAAGCGCCAGCTCTGCGTCATCCAATGAATCGACGTCCCCCCGACCGCGTTCATCATCGGGCCGATCGCACCGAGCGGACGAGTGGCCACGACACGCGAGTTCGGCCGAGTGGTCGGGACTTCGTGGTTCGCCTTGAACCGTCCCCAGGAGTCGCGGATGTCGTTCTTGATCTCGTCGAAGGGGTAGTCGCGGACGTTCGCCCGCGGCCCCGCCTCGATCGCGACGACCTTCATCCCCGCATTGGCAAGCGGCCAGACGGCGGTGCCGCCGGCCGCGCCCGTGCCGACGACGACGACGTCGACCGGCTGAAGCATCTCAGGCATCAGTTCCTCCCCGCCTTGCCGCGGAAGAGCGGCAGTGAGTACGTCGAGCGCAGGTTGTTCCGCGGGACGACGTTCAGCCGCTGGTCACGAGCGCTGATCACGAGGCGCGGCCCCGGGAAGCGAACGAGCCGCCACCCGACGAACCCCGTGTTCCCGCCGTGCTCCGGGTCGCCGAACATGCCCTGGACGGCATGCGTGCGGATCATCTCGAAGACCGCCTTCGCGTTCGGCAGGAAGTCGGCCGTCGACGCGCCCGCCGCGCGCGTGACGCTCGGGTCCTGCCTGGTCGTCTGGTTGAGGTCCATCTCCCGCAGGATGGTGTCCTGCTGGTCGGCCGAGAGCGCTGCGAACGCCGCACCGTACTTGCGCTCGGCATAGGCGTCGATCGCGACGGCGGCGGCCGTGTAGGCGCCGCGGAACGCCGACAGGTCGCTCGCGAGCGCCCGGTCGATGTAGCGCAGGACGTTGGCCTCTCTGGCTCCTGGACCCGAGGAGTCGGAGGGGATGAGTCGTTCGACGAAGGCGCCGATCGTGCTGGCCTCGCCGGGTGACAGTGCCTTCATCTGCTGGAGCTGGGCGAGCTCCTCCGCGGCCTGGGCTGCCTGCGGCGCGACGGCGGCGGGCACGGCTGCAGCGGCGCCGATGACCCCGGCCCGCTTCAGGAGCTCGCTCCGGGAGAGGGGCCGTGAGGGGGCTCTCTCCTCCCCTGAACAATCCATGAGACCCTCCGATCGGGTGAGTGCGATACCGCGCCGACCCTAGAACAGTTGAGGATTCTTTGCAATAGTCTGGACGGATTGTCCAGCGAACTGAAGGGGTTGCCCATGGTCCGACGTCGGCTCTTCGTTCTCGCGACACTCGCCGCAGGGCTCGTCGCGATCGCCGCCCTCGCCCCAGCCGCACTGGGGACGAGCAGCGCCAGCAACGCGAAGTACACGGTCACGATGACCGACTTCAAGTTCAAGATCTCGCCGACCCGGCTCCGGCCCGGAACTCACACGTTTCTCGTGATCAATCGGGGCCACGCGACCCACGACTTCAAGATCGGCACGAAGAAGACCCGGATTCTGAACCCCGGCCAGCGCCAGACGATCAAGGTCACCCTGAAGAAGGGGCGCGTGACCGTGCTCTGCACCGTTCCCGGTCACGCAGCGCTCGGGATGCGGAACCGCATCGTCGTCCGGTGAGCGAGGCCGAGGAGAACGAGGGCTCGACGGAGGAAGCACTTCCCGAAGAAGCCGTGGAGGGGGCGCCCGAGGCCGTCCCCGACGACTACCTCGATCCGAAGCCGTTCGACCCCGCGGGGCGCTGATCGACGGACGGGGCGGCGTCGGCCGCCCCGTCCCTCACTCCTGCACGGAGAACCCGAAGCCGCGCCGTGCCGGCTCGGGGACCGAGAGCCGGATCTGCCGGATCGCCCCGATCGGGACGATCAGCTCCTCGGGCTCGTCCGGCTCCTCGACGTGCGGGGTCAGGCTGACGAACCCGTAGCCCGGCTCTGCGGACACGGCCGTGACCGGCACGAGCGCACCGTCGGGGAACTCGACCTCGACCGCCGCCTGCTCGATCCCATGCGTACGGGCGAACGTGGCGATGCACCGGTGCAGGCGCTCGACGAACTGGTCGAGCGGGCCCGCGGCTCCCGGCACCCAGAGCTCCGGCACTAGAACAGCTTGTCGTCCGCGGTCGCGCCGACGTGCGCCCTTCCGCGGTCGGTGACGATCCGCCCGCGCGGCGTGCGCTGGATGAACCCGAGCTGGAGCAGGTAGGGCTCGTAGACGTCCTCGATCGTGTCGGGCTCCTCGCCGAGCGCGACGGCGAGCGTCGACAGCCCGACCGGCCCCCCACCGAACTTGCCCACGATCGCGCGCAGCAGCTCCCGGTCGGTGCGCTCGAGGCCCTCGCCGTCGACCTCGAGGAGCGCCAGCGCCTCGGCGGCCACGGCGTTCGTGACGACGCCGGCGTGACGCACCTCGGCGACGTCGCGCACGCGGCGCAGGATGCGGTTCGCGATCCGCGGCGTCCCGCGCGAGCGCCCGGCGATCTCGACGGCTGCCGCATCGTCGATCTCGACGCCGAGGATGCGCGCGGAGCGGCGCACGATCGTCGCGAGCTCGTCGGGCGCGTAGTAGTCGAGGCGGAACGTCATCCCGAAGCGGTCGCGGAGCGGCGTCGTGAGCAGACCGGTGCGCGTGGTCGCGCCGACGAGCGTGAACGGGGGAAGGTCGAGCGTCAGCGTCCGCGCGGCCGCCCCCTGCCCGACGATGATGTCGAGGCGGAAGTCCTCGAGCGCCGGGTAGAGGATCTCCTCCACGGCGCGGTTGAGCCGGTGGATCTCGTCGACGAAGAGGACGTGGCGCTCGTCGAGCCCGGTGAGGATCGCGGCCATGTCGCCCTTGCGCTCGAGGGCGGGCCCCGCGACGGTGCGGATGCCGACGCCGAGCTCCTCGCGGACGATGAAGGCGAGGCTCGTCTTGCCGAGGCCCGGCGGGCCGACGAGGAGCACGTGGTCGAGCGCCTCGCCGCGCGCCTTCGCGGCCTCGAGCGCGATCGCGAGCTGCTCCTTGACGCGCTCCTGCCCGACGAAGTCGTCGAGGCTCCGCGGGCGGAGCGAGCGCTCGAGCTCGTCCTCGTCGGGGCCGAGCGTCGGCGCGAGGAACTCGGTGGCGGTCACGCCGCTCTCTTCAGCGCGGCGCGCACCTGTTCCTCCACGGAGAGGTCCGCGTCGACCTCCGCGAGCGCGCGCTCTGCGTCCAGCACGGTGTAACCGAGCTCCACCAACGCATCGCGGGCAGTCAGATCTGCTTCCGGCGCAAACGCGCCAGCGTTTGCGACGGTTGACTTGAGCTCGAGCACGATGCGCTCGGCCGTCTTCTTGCCGATGCCGGGGATCGCCTGGAAGCGCGCGACGTCCTCGCGCACGATCGCGCGCCGGAGCTCGGCGGGGCGCGAGCCGGAGACGATCGCGAGCGCGACCTTCGGGCCGACGCCGTTCACCCCGAGCAGCTGGACGAAGAGCTCGCGCTCGGCCGCGTCGGCGAAGCCGTAGAGCTGGAGCGCGTCCTCGCGGACGTGCAGGTAGGTCTCGATCGTGATCTCGCCCTCTGTCTTGGCGGCGGCCGTCGGCGTCGCCTGCACGAGGTAGCCGACCCCGTTCACGTCGAGCACGAGGCCCTCGGCCGTGCGCGCCACCGGCGCGCCGCGCAGGCGCGCGATCACGCGGTCAGCTCCACGAGCGGGGAGGCGAGCGCGTGGCAGATCGCGACGGCCAGGGCGTCGGCGGCGTGCGACGGGGTCGGCTCGGCCTTCATCGCGAGAATCGTCTTCACCATCCGCTGCACCTGCGCCTTGTCAGCGCGGCCGTAGCCGCAGACTGCCTTCTTCACGCGCGCGGGCGCGTACTCAGCGCAGTCGACGCCGGACACGGCGCACGCGACGAGCACGGCTCCGCGCGCCTGCCCGACTGAGAGCGCGATGCGGGCGTCGGCGCCGACGTACGACTCCTCGAGCACGACGGCTGCCGGCGCGTGCGCCTGGATGAGCCCGGCGACCCCCTCGAAGATCGTCTTCAGCCGCAGCTCGGGGCGCTCCCCGGCCGGCGTGCGCCACCAGCCGTGGTCCACCGCCCGGAGGCGACCTTCGCTTTCGTGGACGATCCCGTACCCGCAAGCAGCCGTACCTGGGTCGATTCCGACGACGACCTTCACGCGGAGACAGTACGCGCGGGGTCGGACGTCTCCTGCGGGCTACGACGCGACTTCCTCGAGCACCCGCTCGGGGATGTCGAAGTTCGCGTAGACCTCCTGGACGTCGTCGTTCTCCTCCAGGGCGTCGATCAGGCGCAGGATCTTCTTCGCCTGCGACTCGTCCTCGACCTCGATCGTCGTCTTCGGGAGGAGCGCCAGCTCCGCGGACTCGACCGAGAAGCCCGCGCGCTCGAGCGCCTCGCGCACGGCGCTCAGGTCCTCCGGGGCCGAGGTGATCTCCCAGCTGGAGCCGTCGCGCTGCACGTCCTCGGCCCCGCCGTCCGCGGCCGCCATGGTGATCTCGTCCTCGTCGGCGGAGCCGTCCACGACGACGACGCCGCGCCGCTCGAACAGCCACGCGACGGAGCCCGCCTCGCCGAGGTTGCCGTCGTGCTTCGCGAACAGGTGTCGGACGTCCGCGGCGGTGCGGTTGCGGTTGTCGGTCAGCGCCTCGACGATCAGCGCGACGCCGCCGGGCGCGTAGCCCTCGTAGACGATCGTCTCGAACGCCTCCGCGTCGGCGTCCTGACCGCTGCCGCGCGCGATCGCTCGCTCGATGTTGTCCTTCGGCATCGAGTACGAACGCGCCTTCTCGACCGCGTTCTGGAGCGCGAGGTTGTTCGCGGGGTCGCCGCCGCCCTCCTTCGCTGCGACGATGATCGCGCGCGAGAGCTTCGAGAAGAGCTTGCCGCGCTTCGCGTCCGCCGCGCCCTTCTTGTGCTTGATCGACGACCACTTGCTATGCCCTGACACCGGTCTCCTCCTCCACGAGCTCGAGGAAGCGCTCGTGCACCCGCGTGTCGTCCGTCAGCTCCGGGTGGAACGACGCGACGAGGAAGCGGCCGTCGCGCACGAGCACCGGCTCGCCGTCGTGCTTCGCGAGCACCTCGACGTCCGGGCCGAGCTCGCGCACCCGCGGCGCGCGGATGAAGACCCCGCGCAGCGGCTCATCGCCGCCGGCGAGGTCGAGGTCGGCCTCGAAGCTCGCGACCTGCCGCCCGTACGCGTTCCGGTCGACGACGAGGTCGACGAGGCCGAGGTGGTCGCGGTCGAGCACGATCATTCCGGCGCACGTGCCGAAGACCGGCTGCTCGAATCGGCGCACCGCCTCGTCCAGGCCGTAGAGCCGCATCAGGCGAATGAAGGTCGTGGACTCGCCGCCGGGGATGACGAGGCCGTCGAGCCCGGCGAGCTGCTCGGGCTTCCGCACCTCCACGACCTCGGCGCCGAGCCGGCGCAGCATCGCCGCGTGCTCGCGGAAGTTGCCCTGGACTGCGAGAACGCCGATCGTCACGCCGGAAAGTGTAGGCGGAGCGTTCTCAACCATCTCCGGCACGGCGAGCTAACAGTGCCTGGCACCGTGAGTTAACAGTGCCTGGCACCGTGAGCTCACAGTCTCCGGCACCGGTTACTGCATCCGCGAGCCCCCGTTCTGGTCGATCGCCTGCCCCGTGATCGAGCGGGCGTCGTCCGAGAACAGCCACGCGACCGTGCCGGCGATCTCGTCGGGCTGCGCCATCCGGCCGAGCGGCACCTCGCGCATCGCCTCGGCGAGAGCGTCCTCGCGCGGCAGGCCGAGGGCGTCGAGGCCCTGCCAGGCCATCGCCGTCTCGACCCAGCCGGGGCAGACCGCGTTGACGAGGACGTTCCGCGGCGCCCACTCCGCCGCGAGCGAGCGCACGAGGCCGAGCAGGCCCGCCTTCGACGCGCTGTAGCCCGTGTAGCCCGGAACGCCGATGCGCGCGAGCACCGACGAGATCACGACGACGTGGCGCGCGTCCGGCCCCTCGGCCAGCGAGCGCTCGAAGGCGCGCACGCAGTTGTAGGTCCCGGTGAGGTTCGTCGTGATCAACTCGTCCCAGCGATCGATCTCGCCGGGCTCGTTCGTCCCCCCCAAGCCCGCGACCGCCGCGAGCGCGTGGAACGGCCCGCGGTCCGAGGCAGCGGCATCGAACGCACGATCGACGGCCGACGGGTCGCGGATGTCGCAAACAGCGCGGAATGCGTTCAGCCCGTCGGCCGTCCTGACGAGCTCGTCCTCGTCGCGGTCGAAGAGCGAGAGCGTCCACCCGTCGCGCGCCAGGCGTTCCGCAACGGCGCGGCCGATCCCGCGCGCAGCGCCTGTGACCGACGCATGCCGTGCCATCCTCGCCAGCAGGCTACTCAGCCGGCCGAGAGCGCCGGTTGCCGGCGGAGCCGGGCTTCGCCCGGCGGGAACCGAATCCCACCCCAAGGGTTGCGAGACAAAAAGGAGGGGGTTCGTGGGGGAACCCTGGGTCCCCCTGCGCTCTTACCAGCCGCGGACCTCGAGGCGATCCGCCTCGAGGAGGGACGCCGCCGAGATCCCGACCATCGGCTCGCCGAGCCCGGCCGAGACGTCCGCGAGCACCTTGGGATCGGCGAAGTGCGTCGTCGCCTCGACGATCGCCTTCGCGCGCGTCTCCGGGTCGCCCGACTTGAAGATGCCCGAGCCGACGAAGACGCCGTCGGCGCCGAGCTGCATGCAGAGCGCCGCGTCGGCCGGCGTCGCGATCCCGCCCGCCGTGAACGTGACCACCGGCAGCCGGCCGTTCTCCGCGACCCAGCGCACGAGCTCGTACGGCGCGCGAAGCTCCTTCGCCTCGGAGTAGAGCTCCTCCGCGCGGAGCGACTGGAGCCGCCTGATCCCGCCGAAGACCGAGCGCATGTGCGTGACCGCGTTGACGATGTCGCCCGTTCCCGCCTCGCCCTTCGTCCGGATCATCGCCGCGCCCTCGGCGATCCGGCGCAGCGCCTCGCCGAGGTTCGTGCAACCGCACACGAACGGGACGGTGAACGTCCACTTGTCGACGTGGTGCTCGAGGTCGGCCGGGGTCAGGACCTCGGACTCGTCGATGTAGTCGATCTCGAGCGCCTGGAGGATCTGCGCCTCGACGAAGTGCCCGATGCGGCACTTCGCCATCACCGGGATCGAGACGGCCTCCTGGATCTCGCGGATCCTGTCCGGGTCGGACATGCGCGCGACGCCGCCCTGGGCGCGGATGTCGGCCGGGACGCGCTCGAGCGCCATCACCGCGACCGCTCCAGCCTCCTCGGCCACGCGGGCCTGGTCGGCGTCGACCACGTCCATGATCACCCCGCCCTTGAGCATCTCGGCGAGACCCGTCTTGACCCGCATCGTTCCGAGCTCGAGCATGGCGCTCAGTCTACCCCCGCCCGCCGCGGCTAGGTTTCCGCGATGAGCGCGATCGTCGCCGAGCGGCTCGTCCGGGAGTTCAAGGCCGTGCGGGCCGTAGACGGGATCGACCTCCACGTCGCCGAGGGCGAGATCTACGGCTTCCTCGGTCCGAACGGCGCCGGCAAGTCCACGACCGTGCACATGCTGACGACGCTGATGCCGCCCACCGACGGCCGGGCCACGGTGGGCGGCTTCGACGTGATCAAGGACGGGCCGAAGGTGCGCGAGACGATCGGCGCCGCGCTCCAGGAGGCCGCGCTCGACCCGTTCCTGACGGGGCGCGACCACGTGCGGCTCCAGGCGTCGCTGCACGGCCTCTCGCGCGCCGAGCGGGCCGCGCGCGGCGACGAGCTGCTCGACCGCGTCGGGCTGACGGTCGCCGCCGACAGAAAGGTCCAGACGTACTCGGGCGGGATGAAGCGCCGGCTCGACCTGGCGCTCGCGCTGCTGCACCGCCCGACGATCCTCTTCCTCGACGAGCCCACGACGGGCCTCGACCCGCAGAGCCGGAACGCGCTCTGGGTCGAGGTTGCACGCCTCGCCCGCGAGGACGGCGTGACCGTCTTCCTGACGACGCAGTACCTCGAGGAAGCCGACGTGCTCGCCGACCGGGTCGGGATCATCGACCACGGCCGGATCGTCGCCGAGGGAACGCCGAGCGAGCTGAAGGCCGAGATCGGGCGCCCGACCGTGCAGGTCGCGCCCGCGGACCCCGACGAGCGCGACGCGATCGTGCGGACGCTCGACCGCTTCGGCGCCCCGGTCGACGCCGAGCCGGGTCGGATCGCCGTCCGGCTGGACACGGGCCACGACCTCGCCGACGTCGTGCGCGCGCTCGACGGCGAGAGCCTCAAGGTCGCCCACCTCGAGCTCGACGCGCCCTCGCTCGACGACGTCTTCCTCGCGAAGACCGGCCATCGCCTCGAGGGCCAAGCCGAGCAGCCCGACCCCGTCGGCGCGTGACGGCAGCCGGCCAGATCGCGTTCCTCGGGCGCCGCGCGTTCATGCGCTCGATCCGGCAGCCGGGACAGATGGCCTTCGCGCTCGTGTTCCCGCTCTTCTTCCTGTTCGTGATCGCGAGCGGCCTCGACCGCGCCGCGGAGCTGCCCGGCTTCCCGGCGAGCTCGTACGTCGACTTCATGTTCGCGATCCCGTTCGTCCACGGCGCGCTCTTCACCGCGCTCAACTCGGCGATCGAGCTCGGTCGCGACATCGACACGGGGTTCCTCAACCGCCTCGCGCTCACTCCCGCTCGGGGTGTCGCGATCATGCTCGGCAACCTCGCCGGCGGGATCGCGCTCGTGCTCGTGCAGTTCTCGATCTACTTCGTTGCCGGACTGCTGATGGGCGCGGGCTTCGAGGCGGGCCCGCTCGGGCTGCCGGTGCTCTTCCTGCTCGCCGCGCTCGGCGCCGTCGCGATCGGCTCCGCAGCGATGACCGTAGCGCTGCGGAGCGGCTCGGCGGAGGCCGTGCAGGGAATCTTCCCGCTCTTCTTCGTCCTCCTCTTCCTCTCGTCGATGAACATGCCGCGCGATCTGATCGAGAACGACTGGTTCCGCGTGATCGCCGACGTGAACCCGGTCTCGTACCTGATCGAGGGCCTCCGCTCGCTGATCGTGAGCGGGTGGGACGCGCAGGCGCTCGGCACCGGCTTCGCCGTCGCGCTCGTCTCGATCGTCGCCGCGCTCTGGACGTCGGACCGCGCTTTCCGCGCGAGGATGACGCGCACGTGATCGACGTCGTCCTCGCCGTCGCGTACCGCTCGATCAAGAAGTCGTTCACGAACGCGGCGTTCCTGCTCCCCGCGCTGATGTTCCCCGTCATCTTCTTCCTCGGGTTCGCCGGAGCGCTCTCGAGCGTGAGCAGCGTCCCGGGGTTCGACTACGAGCCCGGCTACGAGACGTTCCAGTTCGCGTTCGTCCTGCTCCAGTCGGCGGCGATGGCGGGCGTGTTCACCGGGTTCGGGATCGCGCAGGACTTCGAGCGCGGCTTCGCCAGGCGGCTGATGATCGCGGCGCCGCACCGCAGCGGGATCGTCGCCGGCTACGCGCTCGCGACGATGGTCCGCTGGATCTTCAACATCGCCGTCGTGGCGGCAATCGGGCTGTTGATCGGGATGGAGATCACGGGCGATGCGCTCGACCTGACGGGGTTGATAGTGCTCGGGCTGACCGTGAACCTGATCGGGACGCTCTGGGCCGCCGGCGTCGCGCTCCGGCTGCGCTCGACGCAGGCCGGGCCGGTGATGCAGTTCCCGATCTTCCTTCTGATCTTCCTCGCGCCCGTGTTCGTGCCGATCGACCTGCTCACCGGCTGGATCCACACGGTCGCGAGCGTCAACCCGTTTACGGCGTTCCTCGAGGGCGCGCGCAGCCTGCTCGCAGGCTCGACCGAGGAGGTCGGCATCGCGTTCGGGATCGCGGTCCCGCTGGCCCTGCTCTTCGGCCTGTGGGCGCTAGGCGGACTGCGCGCCGCCGAGCGCAGCTAGCTCGACCTCGCGCAGGCGCGTGCGCTCGGTCGCGTCGCGGATGCTCGTGAGGATGCGGCCGTCGTCGAGGAGCTTCGCCGAGACGTCGCCGACGAGGAACGAGCCGTCCTTCCGTCGCACAGGCCGCTCGACGAGGATCGTCTTCCCCGCCTTGAGCTCGCGCACGGTCGAGGGGAGCTGCGAGACGTCGGCGATCGTCATCAGGTCCATCGCGTGCTTCTGGAGCAGCTCCTCACGCGTGTAGCCGAGGAGCTCGGACGCGCGCTCGTTCACGTCGGTGAGGCGGCCCTTGATGTCGGCCACGAAGATCGCGTCGGAGGCCTGCTCCATCAGGGACCGGTACTGGGCCTCGCTCTCGGCGAGCCTGCGGTTCCTCGCCTCGAGCTCCGCGGTCACGCGGCGGAAGACCGGGATCAACGCCATGTAGAGCACGAGCAGCGCGATCACGACGATCGCCGCCTGCGTCAGGAACGTCCGCCGCACCTCCGCGGAGACGGCGGCGTCGCTCCGCTCGGCGACGAGCGTGCCGCGCGTGCGGCTCGTCTCGAGCACCCAGCGCACGGGCGCGCGGGCGTCGAGCATGCCCTGCCCGAGCGCGTCGGCCGGCTGCCCGATCAGGTCGTGGTCGGTGGAGTAGGTGATCGTCCCGTCCGGCGAGACGAGTGTCGTGCGCGCGACCTCGCGGGCGCCCGCCGCGCGGCCGAGCAGCTCGTCGAGCTGCGCCTCGACGTCGGTGGAGACGCGACCGGCGAAGGAAACGCGGACGAGGTCGTCGCGGCCGAGCTCGTCGGCGATGTAGTGGGCGGCGCTCTCGAGGTCGTCCTCGGCGGTCGCCGCGGCGCTGAAGCGCGCCAGCAGGAGTGCGCCGATGACGGCGAGCACGAGCGCGACGCCGGCGTAGACGGCGAAGCGGAGGACGAGCTGCGGGGGCTCGTGGAGATCGGCGGGACGACGGGACACCAGCGTCCCCCTCCTATCGGCAGCTAGCTGTGCTGACTCAAGGCAGGCTGGACTGGGCTACCGAACGCGCTTCGCGGCGATCGTCGCCGTCCAGGTGCCTTCCGATGGGCCGGAGGCGTTGTCCGGTTCGTCCTCGGCCCGGAGGACGAGCGTGCGCCCGACCGGCGTCGCGAGGAACCTCGCGCCCAGGGCCCTTCGCGTAGAGGTGAACGAAGCCATGCCGCCGTACCGAACCCCCACTCGCCAGAGCGGCTGCAGCGAGAGCTGTACCCCGCCGCAGGCCGAGTAGTCGGGCGGACGCTGGGTCAGGTAAGGGGCGGGCGACCAGGAGTAGTGGCTGCGCACGCCGGCGCCGACGCTCGCGAAAAGCCCGGCCGTGTACGCCGGAACCGCTCTGCGCCCGCAGCCCTGCATGAGCGTCTCCGCCGGTACGCACGTCCCATTTCGGGCGACCTCACCCGTGACGCGCACATCGAACGTCGCAGGCCCGACCATGATGACGTCCCCCAGCGCCCACCTCGCCGGCGCACCGTTCCAAGCCCTGCGGATCGTCATCTGGTCACCGATCCAGTACGTGCCGCCCGACCCTGACCAGCGAACGCTGACGTGTGCGCCTCCGGGGCACGGGGCTCCCGGCGGGGAGGTGAGGCTCGCCTGCCACGCGACCGTCGCGCCGATCGAGACGCACCCCCAGCGTTTGACCTTGCGAAATCCCGTCGGTCGGGGACGGTCGCACGTCTGCCGTGGCACCGGCTGGGCGAGCGACGAGACCAACGGCGAGACCTGGTCGCGCGAAGCCCCAGGACCGGCCGCGACCGCCAACGTGACTGCCAGGACTGCCGTCGCGCCCGCCACCCACTTCCACCGCATGGCTCGATTGTCCGCCCGAGGCGCCACCGAGGTCAAGCCCGGGCTCGGTGCGAGTGCACCGGAAGTTGGATGGGCCCGCCAGGATTCGAACCTGGGACCGACGGATTATGAGTCCGCTGCTCTGACCGCTGAGCTACGGGCCCGATGCGCGCAGCGTAGCGCTCTGGACGGCCTCACTTCGGCCGCCGGGGGGTCCCGGCCCGACGCTAGGATCCTCCACGGTGAAGGTCTTCCAGCGCGAGTCCCAGTTCCGGACGACCGGTGGTCTCCAGGTCCGGGACATCACCGACGACGTCAACGAGGCCGTCCGCGAGAGCGGGATCGCGAACGGGATCGCGTGCGTCTACTCGCCCCACACGACGTGCTGCGTCCGGGTGAACGAGTTCGAGCAGGGCTTCCTGGAGGACTTCGCGACGATGCTGAAGCGGATCGTCCCGAGCGACGGTTACTACGCCCACGACGACTGGGACAAGCGCACGGAGAACATCTGCGAGGAGGACGCGGAGTTCGGCAACGGGCACGCGCACTGCATGTCGATGCTGCTCGGCTCCGCGGGCGAGTCGATCCCGGTCGTGGAGGGCCGCCTCCAGCTCGGGACGTGGCAGCGGGTGCTCTTCCTGGAGCTCGACCGCGAGCGCGACCGCCGCTGGGTCGTCCAGGTCGTCGGCGCCTAGTCAGCGCCTGAGCGCCGCCACCAGCCGCCCGACGAACGCCGACTTCGCGTCCTCGTAGGCCGCGTCGTCGTGCGCGAGGCGGCGCTTGAGCGCCCCGTAGGCGTCGCGGTCCTCGGGGTGGGTGCGGAGGTAGTCGCGCAGGCGCACGTGGTCGAGGAACTCCTCCGGCTCGAGCTCGTACACGTTGACGTCGAAGCCGGGGCGCTCGTACGCGGCCACGTCGACGGCGTCCAGGTCCTCGACGGAGATCGCGATGTCCACGACCGGCCTCGCGGCGAGCCCGGGCACCGCGGTCGACCCGACGTGCTCGATCCTGCGCAGCTGCGCCCCGAGCGCGGCGCGGATCTGGTCGGCCTCGGCGGTGAAGCGCGCCGGCCAGGCGTCGTCGTACTCGACGACCTCGACGGTCACTCCGGCGTGACGTACGACGCCGTCAGCCCGCCGTCGACGAGGAACGTCGCGCCGCTCACGTAGCTCGACTCGTCGCTCGCGAGGAAGAGCGCGCCGTTCACGACCTCGCGCGGCTTCGCCAGCCTGCCGGTCGGCCAGTGGATCCGTCGGCGCTCGAGCGCGGCCGGGTCGCTGCCGTAGATGTTGAGCAGCAGCGGCGTCTCGACGGGACCCGGGCAGAGCGCGTTCACGCGGATGTTCTCACGGGCGAACTGCACGGCGAGCTCGCGGCTCATCGAGAGCACGGCGCCCTTCGACGCGGTGTAGGAGATCTGCGACGTGGCGGCACCGAGGATCGCGACGAACGAGGCGACGTTGATCACCGAGCCGCCGCCGCGCTCGCGCAGGTACGGGATCCCGTGCTTGCAGCAGAGGAAGACACCCTTTGCGTTCACCGCCTGCACGCGGTCCCACGCCTCGACCGAGGTGTCGAGCACGGACGCGTCGTCGTCGGGCGAGATGCCGGCGTTGTTGTAGAGGACGTCGATCCCGCCGAACCGCTCGGCGGTCGCGCGCATCAGCGCGGCGACCTGCTCCTCGTCGGCCACGTCCACCTCGAACGCGAACGCGCTGCCCGCGGCGCAGAGGCCGGCGGTCTCCTCGGCCGCGGCGAGCTGGACGTCGGCCGCGCAGACCTTCGCCCCCTCCTCCGCGAAGAGCACGGCCGCCTCCCGCCCCATGCCGCCGCCGGCGCCCGTGATCACGGCGACCTTGCCGTCGAGCCGCCCCATCAGTCGGTCCCCACGAACACGTTCTTCACCTCGGAGTAGCCCTCGAGCGCGTGCATCCCGAGCTCGCGGCCGAAGCCGGACTGCTTGAACCCGCCGAACGGCGTCGAGTGGCGGACCGACGAGTTCGAGTTGACCGAGAGCACACCGGCGTCGATGCCACGGGCGACGCGGAGCGCCCGCCCGACGTCCCGCGTCCAGATCGAGCCCGAGAGCCCGTACGGCGTGTCGTTCGCCAGCCGGATCGCCTCGTCCTCGTCGGCGAAGGGGATCAGCGCGGCGACCGGGCCGAAGACCTCCTCGCGGGCGATTCGGTCGTCGTTCCGCGCCTCGACGAGCGTGGCCGGGTACCAGAAGCCCGGCCCACCCGGCACGTCGCCGCGAAAGAGCACGTCACCGTCGACGAACGAGGCGACGGTGTCTCGATGCTGCGCCGAGATCAGCGGCCCCATCTCGGTGCGTTCATCCTGTGGATCGCCGACGCGAACGCCTTTCGTCGCGGCCACCAGCAACTCCAGGAACCTGTCGTAGACGCTCTTCTGGATCAGGATGCGCGAGCGCGCGCAGCAGTCCTGGCCCGCGTTGTCGAAGACCGCGTACGGCGCACCCGCCGCCGCGCGCTCCAGGTCGGCGTCCTCGAAGACGACGTTGGCCGACTTGCCGCCGAGCTCGAGCGTGACGCGCTTGATCGTCCCGGCCGCGCCCTGCATCACGTCGCGGCCGACCTCCGTCGAGCCGGTGAACCCGATCTTCGCGACGTCGGGATGCTCGACGAGCCGCGCGCCGACCACGGAGCCCTTGCCGACGAGCACGTTGACGACGCCCTCGGGAATGCCTGTCTCGAGCGCGAGCTCCGCGAGCCGGAGCGCCGACAGCGGCGTCAGCTCCGCCGGCTTGAGCACGACGGTGTTGCCGCAGGCGAGCGCGGGCCCGAGCTTCCAGGAGGAGATGTTGAGCGGGAAGTTCCAGGGCACGATCAGCCCGACGACGCCGAGCGGCTCGCGGAAGGTCAGGTCGACGCCGCCGGCGACCGGGATCGTCTCGCCGTAGTGCTTCTCGACCGCCCCCGCGTAGAAGTGGAAGACGTTCGCGACCATCGCCACCTCGCCGCGGGCGCCGGCGATCGGCTTCCCGACGTTCCGCGACTCGATCAGCGCGAGCTCCTCCGCGTGCTCCTCGACGAGCGTCGCGAGCCGGCGCAGGAGGCGGGCGCGGTCCACGGGCGCGACCGCGCGCCAGGACGGGAACGCCCGCTTCGCGCGTGCGACCGCCTCGTCCGTCTCCTCGGCGCCGGCCTGCTCGAGCTCGGCGATCGGCTCCTCCGTCGCGGGGTCGATGACGGTCACGGTCACGTGCGAGCCGTCGCCTTCTCCTCGCGGTAGGCGGTCGCCTGCTCGACGAGCGCCTCGAAGAGCGCGCGGTCCTCCCCCGCCTCGGGATGCCAGAGGACGCCCACGGCGAAGCGCTTGTCCGGGGCCTCGAGTGCCTCGACCGTCCCGTCGTCGGCCCAGGCGACCGGGCGCAGCCCCTCGCCGACGCGGCCGTAGCCCTGGTGGTGGTGCGACTTGACCGGCGCCCGCTCGCCTAGCAGGCGCCCGAGCAGCGACCCCTCCTCGACGCGGACGTCGTGATCGGAGAACACCCCAGGCGCGTGCTTGTGCCGCTCGTCCCCGACCACCTCGGGGAGGTGCTGCACGAGGTCGCCGCCGCGCGCGACGTTCAGCACCTGCGAGCCGCGGCAGACCGCGAGCACCGGCAGGTCGCGCGCCAGCGCCGCCTCGAGCAGCGCGAGCTCGCCGCGGTCGCGCGCCGGTCGCGTGCCCGTCGTCTCGGGGTGCGGCTCCTGCTCGTAGGTCGCCGGATCGAGGTCGCTGCCGCCCGAGAAGAGCAGGCCGTCGAGCGCATCGAGCGTCTCCTCGATCGCCTCGGTGCTCGGCGGCACGAGGAGCGCGCGTCCGCCGGCGCGCTCGATCGCCTCGACGTACATGTACGGGATCAGCGCGGAGGGCAGTTCCCACGCGCCCCACTGCGCGGGCTCGACGTAGGTCGTGATCCCGACGAGCGGCCTAGCCACGCTCGAACAGGCGCTCGCGCTCGTAGCACGTGACGACCTCGTCGAAGAGCCGCTGCTCCGTGCGCGCGTAGTTGAGGTAGTGGTCGACGACGTCGTCGCCGAGCGCGCCGCGGGCGAACGTGCCCTGCTCGAGCGCGGCGATCGCCTCGCGGAGCGTCGACGGGAACCGGTCGGCGTCCGACTCGTACGCGTTCCCCTCGATCTTCGGCGGCGGCGCAAGCTGCCGCTCGACCCCGTCCAGCCCTGCGGCGATCAGCGCAGCGAGCGCGAGGTACGGGTTCACGTCGCCGCCCGGGATGCGCGTCTCGACCCGCTTCGAGCGCCCGTG
>JAICPI010000059.1 GCA_025929895.1 Thermoleophilia bacterium | reverse complement strand
CGGCTTTTTTTAACAGCGTTTATCCGTTTTTATAAAAACCCTATTGTTTCTTTTTTCCCCCCCGCCCCGCCCCGTCCCCCTCGGTGCTGTTTGTCGTACACATCCCCCCGCGCCCCACTCCATCCTCGCCCTCTTTCCATCCGGCGACGGATTCCCTACGCTGAGAGCCTGTCGTCCAGGCAGCGAACGCCGCAGAGGATGAGATGACCGGGTTGCTCGAGTCCCGCAGGGACCTGGAGGCGATCCTGCGCCAGGTCGGCGACGGGATCACGGTTCAGGACGCCGCCGGCGCGCTCGTGTACGCGAACGACGCCGCTGCGCGGCTGATCGGCTTCACGAGCGCCGCCGAGCTGCTGGCGACGGAGGTGCCCGACGTGCTGCGCCGGTTCGAGCTGTTCGACGAGGAGGGCAACCCGTTCCCGCTCGACCGGCTGCCGGGCCGGCTCGCGTTGAAGGGGATCGAGAACACCGAGGTGATCCGCTACCGGCACCGCGACTCCGGTGTGGAGCGGTGGTCGATCGTGCGGGCCACTCCCGTCTTCGACGAGGGCGGGTCGATCCGCTTCGCCGTCAATGCCTTCCAGGACGTGACCGGGCGGATGCTGGCCGAGCGCGAGCTGGCCTTCATCGCCGAGGCCGGGCAGCGTCTCAGCGCGACGCTCGACTACGAGGAGACGCTGGGCACGCTCGGCTCGCTCGTCGTCCCGCGCCTCGCGACCTGGTCGGGCTTCTACCTGATCGAGGACGGCGAGGTCCGCCGGATGTTCGGCAAGCACGTCGACGACGCGAAGCGCCGCCTCGTCGAGGAGGCGGCACGCGAGCATCCCTTCGACTTCTCGAACCGCGAGCAGCCGATCGCGCGCGCGCTGCACGAGGGGACGTCCTCGCTGTTCGAGCACGTGACCGACGGGGCCCTGCGGAGCGCCGCCAACGACGAGGCGCACTTCCGCGCGCTGAAAGAGCTCGGGTTCACGACCGCGATGGTCGTGCCGCTCGAGACGAGCGGCCGCGTGATCGGGGCGATGACGCTCGTTCGCACCGAGGGTCCGGCATACACGGCCGCCGACCTGCGCGTCGCCGAGGAGCTCGGCCGCCGCGCCGCGGTCGCGATCGAGAACGCCCGGAACTTCGAGCGCGCGCAGGACCGCGCGCGTGCCTCGCAGGCGCTCGAGTTCGTCGGCGACGGCGTCGTGCTCGTCGACGCGGCCGGGGTGATCCGGCTCTGGAACCCCGCAGCGGCGTCGGTCACCGGGCTCACCGCCGAGTCGGTGGTCGGGCGCCCGATCGCCGACGTGCTGCCGGTCTGGCCGGCGATCACGCCGGGCGGACGCCCCGAGACGCACCCCGTCGACGTCGGCGGGCGCGAGCTGTGGCTCTCGATCTCGGCCGCGTCGTTCGCCGGAGGGATCGTCTACGCCTTCCGCGACATGACGGAGGAGCGTCTGCTCGAGCGGATGAAGAACGACTTCATCTCGACCGTCTCACACGAGCTGCGGACCCCGCTCGCGGCGATCTACGGCGCCGCGATGACCATGGGGCGTACCGACCCCGGGATCCGCGAGCGGCAGGGCGAACTGCTCGGCGTGATCGCCGCCGAGACGGAGCGCCTCGCCCGCACGATCGACGACGTGCTCTGGGCGAGCCGCCTCGAGGCCGGCGCGCTCCATGTCTCGATCGAGAGCTGCGAGCCGGCGGAGCTGGTCGAGGGCGTCGTCTCGGCGGCCCGCGCCCATCTGCCGCCGAACCTCCAGCTGGAGGTCGGACTGGCCGAGCCGCTGCCGCGCGTGGCCGCCGACCCGGACCGGGTGCGCCAGGTGCTCGCCAACCTGCTCGACAACGCCGTCAAGTACTCGCCGGACGGCGGGAAGATCCGACTGACCGCGGAGCCGAACGGCCGATGGGTGCGTTTCGCCGTCCACGACGAGGGGCTCGGGATCCCGCCGGCCGAGCGCGACCGCGTCTTCGAGAAGTTCTACCGCCTCGATCCCGACCTCACCCGCGGCGTCGGCGGCACCGGTCTCGGCCTCTACATCTGCCGGGAGCTCGCCGAGCACATGGACGGCCGCGTCACGGTCGCGCCCAACGGCTCGAAGGGCTCGACGTTCGCCGTCGAGCTGCCGATCGCGGCCTCCTAGACCGGCGGGCCCTCGTCGACGTAGGTGCGGCGCCGCGACCAGTAGGCCGGGCCGCCCCAGGACGACCAGAACACCATCGAGAGCACCAGGCCGAGCACGCCGACGACGAGCAGGATCCAGCCGATCACCTGGATGTCGATGCCAGCCAGCTCGTACGTGACGGCGAAGGCGAGGATCGCGCCGAGCGCGATCAGGAAGATGCTGAAACCGAGTCCCACGTGAGCCTCCTTCGGAGCGTTCGCACCTCGACGGTTGCCTCGACCGACCGCTCGGAAACGTGGCCCTCGTGCCGCGCGGCTCAATCTGGCAGCCAAACAGGCGGTTCAGTAGGCTCGGCCCGCGTTGCGCAGGGGAGCAATCGTCGCGCTGGTCTCGATCGCGCTCGTCGTCGCAGCAGTGACGACGGCGATCGCCTACTTCGTCGACTGGCTCCCCGAACAGGCCTCCGAGGAGCGGCAGGGGATCGACCTCGTGTTCTGGGTCACGGTCGCGATCTGCATCTTCTTCTTCGCGATCGTCGCCTCCGTCTCGATCTACGCGGCGGTGAAGTTCCGGGTGCGCCCCGACGACGAGTCGGACGGCGCGCCGATCCACGGCCACACCGGGATCGAGATCGTCTGGACGCTCGTGCCGACGATCTGCGTCGTCGTGATCGCGGTGCTCAGCGCGATCGTCCTCGCCCAGAACGACAAGCCGAAGGGCGACCCGCTGCGCGTCGACGTGCTCGCGCAGCAGTTCGCCTGGCAGTTCACCTACCCCGAGGAGGGCGAGGTGCGCGCGACGAACCTCTACCTCCCGGTCGACCGCTCGACCCGGCTCGTGATCAGCGCGCGGGACGTCCTCCACTCCTTCTGGGTGCCCGAGTTCGGCCAGAAGCAGGACGCGGTGCCGGGGATCGTCACGACCCTGATCGTGACGCCGACGAAGACGGGGGATTACCGGCTGATCTGCACCGAGCTGTGCGGGCAGGGCCACGCGCTGATGCGAACCCGTGCGATCGTGCTCTCGCAGCCGGAGTTCGCACGTTGGCTGCGCGAGCAGCAACAGGGTCCCGCTGAGCCGCCGCCGGGCGGCGAGGTCGACGCGCAGGGCACGTTCGTCCAGACGTGCGGCGGCTGCCACGAGCTCGAGCAGGCGGGCACGAGCGGGCAGATCGGCCCGTCGTTGAACGAGCTCGCGCTCGACCCCGCCGACGTCGAGGAGCAGATCCGGAAGGGCGGCGGCGGCATGCCTGCCTTCGAGAACGACCTGAGCGAGGCCCAGATCGAGGCCCTCGTGCAGTATCTCGTCGGGGACGACGCGTGAGTCACGTGACGGGGACATCGGTGCACGTCGAAACCGGGCACGGGCACGGACCGCCGCCCCGGGCGCGCCATTGGGCGCTGCGCGCGGGCTGGGTCCGCGCCGCCTGGATGACGGGGTTCTTCTTCCTGCTCGGCCTCGGGATCGTCGTCTTCTTCCGCTGGCTCGGCGGCTACGACCCGACCCTCGACTGGGAGCCCGTCATCGTGGTGGCCGGCTTGACGATGGCGCCGCTCGGGTTCCTCGCCGGCCTCGGCGGCTTCGACTACTGGGTCTCGTATGCGCTCGGGTCGCCGACGCGCCCGGAGGACCACTCGGGGCACGGCGCGTACACGTGGCGCGACTACTTCCGCGTCAACACCGACCACAAGGTGATCGGGATCCAGTACGTCTCGTCGACCGTCTTCTTCTTCCTCGCCGGCGGGCTGATGGCGATGCTCGTCCGCGCCGAGCTCGCGCGGCCCGAGACCGAGTTCTTCGACACGCAGACGTACAACGAGCTGTTCAGCGTGCACGCCTCGCTGATGATCTTCCTCTTCATCATCCCGGCGTTCGCGGGGCTCGCGAACTACGTCCTGCCGTTGATGATCGGCGCGCCAGACATGGCGTTCCCGCGGCTGAACGCGCTCTCCTTCTGGCTGCTGCCGATCGCCGGGATCATGCTGCTCGCCTCGTTCTTCTTCCCGGGCGTCGGCGCGGGCTGGACGAACTACCCGCCGCTCTCCACCGAGCAGCCGTTCGGCAACGTCTTCTTCTCGATGGCGGTGCAGTGGGCGGGGGCGAGCTCGATCATGACCGCGCTCAACTTCCTGGTCACGATCATCACCATGCGCGCGCCGGGGATGACCTTCTGGCGGATGCCGCTCCTCGTGTGGGCCAACTTCACCACGTCGCTCCTCGTCGTGATCGCGACGCCGTTCATCGCCGGCTCGCAGTTCTTCGTCATGTTCGACAAGGTGATGCACACGAACTTCTTCGACCCGGGGGAGAACGGCTACGCGCTGGGCTACCAGCACATCTTCTGGTTCTACTCGCACCCGGCCGTGTACATCATGATGCTGCCCGGCTTCGGGATCGCCTCGGAGGTGATCTCGACGTTCTCGCGGAAGCCGATCTTCGGCTACCGCCTGATGGCGCTCTCGCTGATGGCGATCCTCGTGCTCGGCTTCTCCGTGTGGGCGCACCACATGTTCGTCTCCGGGATGGCGACCTATCTGCGCGTGCCGATGATGGTGACGACCCTGCTGATCGCGATCCCGACCGGGATCAAGGTCTTCTCCTGGCTGGCGACGCTGTGGGAGGGGCGTCTGCACTTCTCGGCGCCGATGCTCTGGGCGCTGGGATTCGTGTCGATGTTCGTGATCGGCGGCCTCTCCGGGGTCATGCTCGGCGCAGTCCCGATCGACATCCACGTCAGCGACACGTACTTCATCGTCGCGCACATCCACTACGTGCTGCTCGGCGGCTCGCTCTTCACGATCTTCGCCGGGATCTACTACTGGTTCCCGAAGATGACCGGCCGGATGTACAACGAGCGGCTCGCGAAGATCCACTTCTGGCTGACGCTCGTCTCCTTCAACGCGACGTTCTTCCCCATGCACTTGATCGGCGTGCAGGGCATGCCCCGCCGCGTCGCGACGTACGAGCCGCAGTTCGGCGATTGGAACCTGTTCATCTCGCTGTCGTCGTTCGTGCTGGGCGCGTCGTTCATGATCTTCGTCTACAACGTGATCGTCAGCTGGAAGAGCGGACCGCCCGCGCCCGCGAACCCGTGGCGCGGGATGACGATCGAGTGGCTCGTCTCGTCGCCGCCGCCGGTCTTCAACTTCGACGAGGTGCCGCAGGTCGTGGGCAATCCGTACGAGTACGGCGTCAAGGGCGCGCGCCACGCGATCTTGAACGGCGATCGCGCGGCCGCTGAGCTCGAGCCGGTCCGGTCGACATGAGCAGGCACGTCCTCGTGATCGCGAACGAGACGGCCGCGTCGGCGAGCCTGATCGAGAAGCTGCGCGAGCGGGCGGCCGAGGGCGACCCGCTCGTGACGGTGATCGCGCCCGTGAGCCAGCCGAGCGAGGGCTACGTGGTCTACCAGGACACGCGCCGCGCGGCTGCGGGCCGTCGGCTCGACCGGACGCTCAAGACGCTCCACGAGGCGCAGGTGCGCGCGAACGGGCTGGTGGTCGAGACCGACCCGGTCGCCGCCGTGAAGGACGCGCTCGCGCAGCTCGAGCCGCCCGTGACGGAGGTGATCGTCTCCACGCACCCGCGAGCACGCTCGGGGTGGCTGCGGCGGAACGTCGTCGAGCGGATCGTGAAGGCGGTGGGGGAGATCCCGGTGCAGCACGTCGTCGCCGAGGACGCGGGCGACGCCGACGAGTCGAACGTGCTCGTGGTCGCGAACCAGACGCTCGCCTCGGCGCCGCTGCTCGAGCGGATTCGGAGCCGCGGCCAGCGTGGTCGGGCGAGCTTCCTGCTGATCGCACCGCAGAGCCACGACTACGCGCAGCAGTCGGAGTCCGAGCGGCGGCTCAAGCGCCTGGTGGCCGAGCTCCGCGCCGAGGGGCTCGACGCGCACGGGCAGGTCGCCCACCCCGACCCGCACACGGCCGTGATGCAGACCGTCCACGACGAGCGGGTGGACGAGATCATCGTCTCGACCTTCCCCGGTCAGCGCTCGGGCTGGCTGCGGCGCGACCTCGTCGAGCGCCTGCGTACGGACACCGGGCTGCCGGTCGACCACGTCGTGTCCGAGCAGGAGACCGCGGAGGCACCCGCCTAGTGGCGACGCACGCGGAGGCCGCCGAGCACCACCACGGGCCGCCCGTGGCGAACCAGAGCTCGCGCGTCGACTCGCGCGTGCTCGGGATGTTCCTCTTCATCGCGTCGGAGGTGATGCTCTTCGGCGCGTTCTTCACGGCGTACTTCTTCGTCCGCGTCGTCGCGGGCTCGCCGTGGCCGGAGCCGCCCTTCCACTTGCCGGTCTTCGTCGCCGGAGTCAACACCGCGATCCTCGTGACCTCGTCGTTCACGATCCACTGGGCGCTCCAGTCGATCAAGCGCGACAACCGGGCCGGCCTCCAGGCAGGTCTCGTGCTGACGCTGGCGCTCGGGATCGTGTTCCTGCTCACGCAGGTGCGCGAGTACTCGCGGGTCGGCTTCAATCCGGGGGACGGCGCGTTCGGCACGATCTTCTACGGGCTGACGGGACTGCACGGCGCCCACGTCTTCGTGGGGCTGACGCTCCTCACCTTCGCCTCGATCCGCGCCTTCCGGGGGCATTTCTCCGCGGCCCACCATCACGGTGTCGAGATCCCGGGGATCTACTGGCACTTCGTCGACGTAATGTGGATCGTGGTCTACGTGACCATCTACATCCTCTAGGAGGCGCTCCGTGCAGAATCCCTTCCGGAGCGAGGCAGAGGCGTTCCGGTTCCTGATCCGGACGATCGCCTACTTCGCCGTGATCGTGGTCGCGGCGCTGATCCACAAGTGGCTCGGGATCGCCGTGTTCGCGCTCGCCACGGGCATCGTCGTCTGGTGGCTGTTCTTCCGGGGCGACCGGCAGCGCCCGATCCAGACTGCGCCGACGAGCCACAGCGCCGAGGGCGAGCGGCGGATCCTCGTGGTCGCGAACGAGACGGTGGGCGGAGAGACGCTCCGGAACGCGATCAGGCAGCGGTCCGAGGGCGTGCGCGAGGAGGTGCTCGTCGTCTGCCCCGCGCTCAACTCGCCCGTGCGCCACTGGGCCTCGGACGAGGATCCGGCGCGCGCGGCGGCGCAGGAGCGGCTCGACGCGTCCCTCGTGAGCCTGCGCGAGGGCGGGATCAACGCGCGGGGGGAGGTGGGCGCCTCGGAGCCCCTCCAGGCGATCGAGGATGCGCTTCGCACCTTCGGACCCGACGAGATCATCATCTCGACGCACCCCGAGGGCCGCTCGCACTGGCTCGAGCGTGGCGTCGTCACGAACGCGCGAGAGCGCTTCGCCGTACCGATCACCCACGTGGTGGTCGACCTCGAGGCCCAGCGCGAAGACGTCCGCTAGCGACCAGCCCTGGGGCGCCGCTTCGACCTCACAGTCCCTGGCACTGTGCGTTGACACTCTCCGGCACTACCGAGTCTTGAACGTTAGCCGCTCGCGCGGTTCTCGGCGACCCACCCGGCGAGCGCGTCGATCTGCTCGTCCGTGAGCTGACCCTCGAAGGCGGGCATCCCGCCGCCGCCGTTCCGGATCTGCTCGGCGATCGCCGCCATGTCCACCGACGACTCGTCGAGATTCGGCCCGATCGTCCCGGACGAGCCCGCCGCGGCGAGCGTGTGGCAGCTCGCGCAGTTGGCCGCGAAGAGGCCCTCGGGGTCGTCTGCCGAACCGCCGCCGCCGTCCCTCCCAGCCTGCGCGATCGCCTCCTCGTTCGCCGCGACGGACGCGACGTACGACGCGATCGCGCTCATCGCGGAGTTGCGCTCCTCGTCGGTGTACTCGGCCGGCGGGAACATCTCGGGAGAGTCGGGCTCGGGCATCGGTGGGATCGGGAAGCGCATCTGGTTCAGCACGACCTCCCGGATCGACGACTCGTCGAAGCCCTCCGCGCGAGGTGCCGCGAACGCGGCGTCGAGGGAGGGCCCGATCGTCCCGCGCGTCCCCGCCGCCTGGAGCTCGTGGCAGCCGCCGCACTTCTGCGTGAACAGCTCCTCGCCGCCCGACGCGGACTCCTCCGCGAGGCCGCCCGTGCCGCAGCCGGTCAGGAGGAGTGCGAGCAGCAGTCCGCGGAGAGCGCGCAGCACGGCGCGCGGCTACGCGGGGGGAGAGGTCTGGAGCCGGTCGACCGCCTCGTTCCGGGTCGCGTGGATCGTGAAGACGCGGTCGAGCCCCGTGATCTCGAAGATCTTGGTGATGTTCCGGTCACTGCAGACGAGCGACAGCTGGCCGTCGTTCGTGCGCAGCCGCTTGACGCCGCCGACGAGCACGCCGAGGGTCGTCGAGTCGATGAACGTCGTGTTCGTGAAGTCGACTACGACGTTCTTGCCGCCCTGCGAGATCACGTCGAGGAGCTGCTGCTTGAACTCGGGCGCGGTGTAGAGGTCGACCTCGCCCGCGAGCGAGATGACGTAGGCATCCTCCCCGAGCTGCTCGGTCTGGATCTCGAAGTTCATCGCACCCCCGTGGTCGCGGCTCCGATCAGGACGCGCGGAGTCTATCCACCCATACCGCCCGACCCCGCGGAAGCCTGCTGCTCGAGCAGCTCGATCCGCTCCTTGACCGCGTCGACCGCGGAGTCCTCGGGCGCGAGCTCGACGAAGCGCTTGTAGCCGGCGATCGCCGTCGGCAGGTCGCCGGCGGCCTCCGCCGTCTGGGCGAGCTCGAACTGGACGGAGGCGTCGCTGGGATGCGCGCGGGCGACCGCCTGGTAGGCGATCACGGCCCTCGTGTACGACTGGGTCATGTTCGTGAAGGCCTCGTTCAGCGCCTCGTTGTGCCGCGCCGAGAGCGCCTGCGCGAGCGGGTCGTCGCTCAGCGCCTGGCCGACCTTCGACGACGAGGGCGGCTGGAAGGTCGAGCCCGGAACGTCGTTTTGGAGGGCGATCTGCGCCGCCTGCGCCCGCCGGCGCCACTGCTCGGCGTCCTGGAGGTAGAGCCCGGCGAGCTCGCGCTGCGCCTCGGCGTCGCGCGGTCGCAGGTCGACGTAGCGGGCGAGCGGGACGAGCGACTCATCGGAGTTGCCCTGGTTCTGGAGAGCCGTCGCCAGGTCGCGCCACGCCTGCGCGTCGCGCGGGTTCGCCTCGATCCGGTTTCGCGCGTCGCTCTCGGACGGCCCGCCTCCGACCGCGCGCTCCTGGAGCAGGATGTCCTGGAGACCGCCGAAGCCCGTGCCGACGCCGAAGAGCACGAAGCTCGCGGCGAAGGTGACCGCGAGGAAGACGAACACGAACTTCGCGCGGTTGCGCAGCTTCATGAAGAAGAGCGTGTCGTCGGTCGCTACGCGAGGGCGCGCACCGGCTCCGGCGGTCGCGCGAGCATTCGCGCCCGTGCGCCGGCCGCGGCGACGGTCAACCCGTGCCAATCCGTGACTCCCTTCTCGTGGCGAACATGCCCCTGAACGAACGTACAGAGTACGCGCTCGGGCGAGCCTTCGTGTCTCGGCCGGCCGGCGCCGCTACTTGACGCCGACGAGCGTGATCGTGCGCTCGACCTTGTTGCCGTTCACGTCCCCGACCTCCACCTGGAGGCGGTACGTGCGGCCGCGGGCGGGGGTGAAGCGCGGCCGGATCGTGATCCAGCCGTCGCGCTGGATCGTCGCGACCGGCTGCTCGACCACGAGCAGGCGCGAGCCCTGGAAGACGCGATAGGTCATCCCGACCTGCGAGCCCACGCCGCTGCGATACGCGAGCTTCGTCGTCGGCACGCGGACGGCCGGGTTGGCGCGCCCTCCCTTGACGTTCGTGACGAGGTTGCGCGCGTCCGCCGCCCTCGCGAGCACCGAGTAGATGTCGAAGGCCGGCTTCTCGAGGCCACCGTAGGTGAGAAGCCCGCTCTGCCACTCGTTGACCGGATTGTCGCGGATCGCGAACCAGATCAGCATGTCGACGCGCGCGTTTCGGCGCGCCATGTTGATCGCGCTCCGCAGGTAGCTCCCCTGGGTCGCGTACGGAACGCCCCTCGGATCCTCCGGCCGCGTCTCGAGGCCGTACTCGGTGAGCCAGATGCGGATGTTCTTGCGCCCGAACCAGCGGTCGAGGGAGCTCGCGAACCGCGGCAGGCTGCGCATGTTCACGTTCGGCCACGCCACGCGTTGCGTCGGCGGCCGGCTCACCGGCGAGCCGTAGGGATGGTGCGCGTACGCCTGGAACTGGAGCTTCGGGCGCACCTTCGAGAGCAGCTCCGCGAACTTCCCCGGCGCGTGCGAGGGCGACGTGCTCAGCTTCCGGGGCGACGTCTCGCCTATCCCGACCTGCGCCTGCGGCGAGCCGCGCTTGAAGCCGACGTAGGCTGCGCGGTAGAGCTTCGCGTAGTTCTGCGGCGCGAGGGAGCGGCCCCGGCGGTCGTACTGCGGCGTCAGGAAGAGGTTGAGGTTCGGCTCGTTCCAGACCGAGTAGAAGCGCACGAACGGCAGCCCACGCGTGCGGCCGGAGTAGCGGGTCGCCATCGCGCGCGCGAAGTTCGTGAGGTCTGCGAGCCGCCGCGGCATCCGGTTGCGCGCCGTGCCTGCCCAGCTCGGCGTGCCCCAGATCGTGAGCATGACCTCCATGTCGCGGTCCTCGGCCTGCCGCACGAACTCGTCGAGGTCCTCCCAGCGGTAGGCGGGATCGAACGGGTTCGCGGCGTTCGCGGGCCGACGCGGCGCGGTGTTGAACCAGTAGACCGTCGTCTTCATCACGGTCGCGTTCGCGTGCATCGCGCGGTCGCGCATGAAGAAGCGCTCGGGCAGCCAGCGGAAGTACGGGTCGTCCTGGAAGCCCATCCACATGCGGGGCGCGGCGCTCGCAGCGGCCGGCGCGACGAGGGCGAGGACGAGGACCAGCAGCGAAAGGCGTGAGAGGCGGCTCATGGCGAGAAGTGTGCTCCCTGGATCAGACGACCGAACGCGCGGCACCGTAGCTAGCGGAGGTTCGGATTTCGTAAGCGTTAGCTCTCGGCGAGCGATCCCTCGTACGCCCGTTCCCACCGTTTCTCCATCAGGGTCGCCAGGAGGACGGAGAGGCCGTAGAGCGCCAGCATCGGCACGACCTCGAAGGCGAGCGAGACCGGGTCGACGGTCGGCAGGAGGACGGCGACGAGGACGACGAGGAAGACGCCCATCCGCCAGTTCCGCCGGAGCTGCGCGGCCGTGACGACGCGGAGGCGCACGAGCGCGAGCATGAAGATCGGCATCTCGAAGACGAGACCCATCCCGAGCACGACCATCGTGACGAAGCCGTAGTAGTAGCTCGCCCTGATCTCGATGTCGTAGAACTGGCTGTTGAAGTCGGTCAGGAAGCCGAGCGCGCGGGGCAGGAGCACGAAGTACGCGAACGCCGCGCCCCCCGCGAAGAGCCCCGTGCCGAGCAGCACGAACACGGAGACGACGCGCTGCGTGTGCTCCTCGAACGCCGGTGCGAGGAAGCTCCAGAGCTGGTAGAGCAGAATCGGCAGTGCCACCGCGAGCGCGGCGTAGAGGCTGACCTTGACCGCGGTGAAGAACGGCTCGGTGACGCCAAGGGTGATCAGCGTCTTGTCGTCGGGGAGTGGCCTCGAGAGCCACTCGAGAATCCGCTCCTGGAACCCGAACGCGACCGCGAACGCGGCGACGACCGAGCCGATCGAGATGACCAGCCGCGTGCGGAGCTCGCCGAGGTGCTCGACCAGCGTCGCCTCTTCGCCGTGGGCGAGGCGCCTGGGCAGGCGCTTCACGGCTCTACGCGACGCTGTCGCGCTCGCGCGCCCGCTCGTCCTCGACGGGCGGAAGCTCGCGGATCTCGTCGGTGTCCTTGCCCGAGATCGAGTCCTTGAACTCGCGCATTCCCTTCCCGAGCGACCGGCCCATCTCCGGCAGGCGCTTCGGGCCGAACACGAGCAGCGCGACGATCAGGAGGATGATGATCTCGGTGGCACCGATGCCGAAGGGCATGCCGCCAGGGTACCAGGGTCCCGGTACAATCCGGCCACGAGGGGTACTTGCCTCTCAGACCTTTTCGAGGGAGTTGAATGTGGCCCTGCTGGAGCTGAAAAACCTGCACGTCGCGCTCGAGGACGGCACCGAGATCGTCAAGGGTGTCGACCTCGCGATCGGCCCGGGCGAGGTGCACGCCGTGATGGGCCCGAACGGCTCCGGCAAGTCCACCCTCGCCTACGCGCTGATGGGCCACCCGGCCTACGTGATCACGGACGGGCAGATCGTCTTCGACGGCGAGGACCTGACCGAGGCCGGCGCCGACGAGCGCGCCCAGAAGGGCCTCTTCCTCGCGTTCCAGTACCCGCACGCGATCCCGGGCGTCACCGTGACGAGCTTCCTGCGCAGCGCGATCAACGCGATTCGCAAGGCGCGGAACGGCGGCCAGGACGACCCGATCGCGGTCAAGCAGTTCCGCACCGACATGCTCGCCGCGATGGACCGGCTGAAGGTCCCGCGCGAGCTCGCGCAGCGCTACCTGAACGAGGGCTTCTCCGGCGGCGAGAAGAAGCGCGTCGAGATCCTCCAGATGGCGATGCTGAAGCCGCGGATCGCCGTGCTCGACGAGACGGACTCGGGGCTCGACATCGACGCCCTCCAGATCGTCGCCCGCGGCGTCAAGGAGCTCGTCGGCCCGGAGATGGGCGCGCTCGTGATCACGCACTACCAGCGGATCCTCAACTACATCGAGCCCGATTTCGTGCACGTCTTCGTGGGCGGGCGTATCGTGGAAGAGGGCGGCCCCGAGCTCGCGCACAAGCTCGAGGCCGAGGGCTACGAGGCGTTCACGCCGAAGGAGATGGTGTAGGTGGCGCAGTCAGAAACCGAAGTCGTCCAGGGGATCGGCTCCGACTACCTGCGCAAGTACGGGTTCTCGAACCCGGACGAGGCGAAGGACTACTTCTTCAAGTCCGGCCGCGGGCTGAACCACGAGATCGTCGAGGCGATCTCCTCGCACAAGAACGAGCCCGACTGGATGCGGAAGTTCCGCCACAAGTCGCTCGACTACTTCCTCGCGCGCCCGCTGCCGCAGTGGGGCGGCAACGTGAACGACATCGACTTCGAGAACATCTACTACTACATCCGGCCGACCGAGAAGCAGGGCAAAACCTGGGACGAGGTGCCGGAGTACATCAAGAACACCTTCGAGAAACTGGGGATCCCCGAGGCGGAGCGCAAGTTCCTCGCCGGTGTCGGCGCCCAGTACGAGTCGGAGGTCGTCTACCACTCCCTGCGCGAGGACCTCGAAAAGCAGGGCGTGATCTTCCTCGACATGGACTCCGCGCTCCGCGACCACGAGGAGCTCGTCAAGCAGTATTTCGGGACGATCATCCCGCAAAACGACAACAAGTTCGCGGCTTTGAACTCCGCGGTGTGGTCGGG
>JAICPI010000026.1 GCA_025929895.1 Thermoleophilia bacterium | reverse complement strand
GCGAGGAGAACCCGGTGACGGCCCGTTCCTTACGCGCCTGCTAGCCCTCGCAGCCGATCCCGTCCCGGTCCCCGTCGAAGCCGTGGGGATCGGGGCTCGCGACCGTGTGGACCACCCGGAAGCGGCGTTGGCCGATCTGGCCGCAGTCGAGGTCGGGCGGCGGGGGCGGGATGCAGACGTCCGGGTACGAGGCGGCGCAGCTCACCGACGGAGGCACGACCGGGAGCGCCGGGGAGTGCGAGTGGCAGGCTCCGTGCAGACCCCTGCTCGCGCCGAGGGCGGCCGCGGCGGCGGCCTCGTACCCGCGCTGCCGCGCGAAGCGGCGACGCGTCTCGTAGACGTCCGCGAGCCCCTGCTCGATCTGGCGCCGGCCGGCGTCCACGCCCGACGTCAGGTTCACGTACGCGAGCAGCCGCCCGTACACGTCGCGGCGGGTCTGCGTGCGGTCGCCCGTGACGATGACCTGCCTGCTCAGGACGAGGCGCCGCAGCCCGGCGCCCGACTGCGCCGAGTAGCACGCACCGCGCTCGGGGGCGTCGACCCCGATCAGCCGGACCTTCTCGGTGCGCTTCCCGACGAGCACGTGCACGGTGTCGCCGTCGACGACGCGGGTGACCTTGCCGCGCATGGTGAACCACTCCGCCCCCGCGACGCTCGACGGCGCGGCGGCCGCTCCAGCGAGCGCGAGGGCGCCGAGGAATCCGAGGAGCACTGCCTTCCAGGCCACGTCCGGACAGGAGTAGCGGCAGGCGAGGACCTTGTCGATGGGCCGTCCGGCCCGTTCTCGGGGCCGGACGGCCTAGAGGTGAGGCGCTACTTGAGCTTGAGCGGCTTCGGCTTCAGCTTCACCTTCAGGAGCAGCTCCGGATCGTCCAGCTCGAAGACGTCGAGGCCGCGCGTCATGTCGCCGACGTAGACGTACGGCTCTCGCACGAGCGCCCCCCACGACGTGGCGCCGGGCGCGATGTACTCCGCCGCGAGCTTCGGCGCACGCGGATCGCTGTAGTCGACGACCTGGAGCCCGGCGTTGTACGCGCCGAAGAAGACGAGCGACCCGGCCGAGGAGAACACGTGGACCGAGCAGACCGGCGCCGGCGTCCCGAGCGGGATGAACCACTCGCTCAGCTCCGCGGTGACCTCGGTCAGGTCGCCCGAGACGCGGAGGGCGGTCACGCCGCCGGCGCCGCCGCAGCCGTTGTGCATGTCCTCGTCGGTGACGAGCATCAGGCTGCGGTCCCCGTCGAGGAACTGCACCTCGTGGTGGTAGCGGATCGGATGATGGCCGGCACCGCGCGAGTGCAGCCAGCGGTTGAGCACGACGGGGTTCCGCGGGTCGGTGATGTCGACGACGAGGATGCTGCCGGTGTCGCCGTTGTTGTCGGTGTAGTTCCCGCCCTCGGCGAGCAGCGCGATGTCGCGTGGGCGATGCGATCCGTCGGCTTGCTCGACCGGATAGTCGACGTACACCTCGATGTCGTGCGTGTGCGTGAACGCGGGGCCGATCGGCCGGCCGCGTCGATGCGGCGATTCGCTCCAGAGCGCCACCGGGTCACCGCGGAAGAGGTTCGCAGGAGCTGCCGGCGTCGCGCCGAGCAGCGGCCGCAGGTCGTAGATGCGCAACCCGTTCATCCCTGCGCCGCCCGACGCGAGCCAGGTGCGGCGCACGTCGACGATGTCGCCGTTGTGCGCCTCGCCGTCCGCGGCGCCGACGAACGTCCAGAGCAGCTTCGGGTTCGCCGCGTCCGTGACGTCGAGGAACTCGGTCTTGTCCGTGCGCAGGTCGGTGCTCGAGACGCGCCGCGTGCCGTTCAGCGTTGCGATGTGGCGTCCGTCGAACACGGCGGCGTCGGGGACCGCGTCCGCGCGCACACCCGGCAGATAGGTCCCGATCAGGCGCGGGCTGTCGCGGTCGGCGATGTCGAAGATCCGCAGGCCGAGCCCGTACGCGCCGACGTACAGCCGCTGACCTTCGACGACGACGTGGCCGCCGGTCGAGGTGTTGTCGCCGCCGACGTGGCGAACGCCGTCCGCAAGCGGAAAGGCGACGGCGACGTTCCCGGGCACCTTGTGCGGGCCGTGGGCGAGGTTCTCCTCGCCCGAGTCGGCGACACCCGACGCGACGAGCGCGCCACCGAGCGCGAGCGCAGCGACGACGAGCACAAGCCTTCCTGCGACGTTCTTCACGACTTCCCCCTTGCGCAAGTGGACGATGCCTGCGAGGTATTGCGCACTCGGCGTCAGCTCACACCTGATTGACACGTCAGTCGATTTCTTTCGCGGAGCGCGGGGCATTTGCCGCGCGCCACAGTTCGTCCGACCCCAGGGGGACCCCGTGATCGAGACGCACCTTTCGCGGCCGCGCCTGCTCGCGCGCGCGGTCGTGCTGCTCCTCGTCCTGCTCGCCGTCGGCGTCGGAGGGATCGCGCCGGCCGGCGCGGCGCCGACGTCGCCGCCCGCGCAGGAGGTGCAGGGCTCCGTCGCCCTGCCGCTTCGCTTTGCCGCCGACGTCACGTACAGCTCGTGGCCCGGCGGGCAGCGAACCGTGTACACGGCCGTCGGCTCGAACGGCCACGTGGGCTACACGATCGAGCTCGACGAGGCCGTCGAGGGCGGCGAGTTCGAGCTGACCACGCTCGGCGGGCTGCTCGGCAACGCCGACTTCGACATCGCGTTCTACGCGAGCTTCACGCCGACGGTCTCCACCGCGACGGTGATGACGCGCGGGGTCGGCGGCGAGACCGGCACGATCCCCGACGGCTCGCGCTTCGCGGTGATCACGCTCTTCGACGGAGCGAACGCTCCGTTCACGTTCCGTGGGTGGGAGCCGAGCGGCACCGCGGACAGGCAAAAGGGACTCGCGCCCGCCGCTCTGCCCACGCCCGGCATCCACGCGGGCTTCGGCTTCGAAGGCGATCGCGTCCGGCAGTGGACGAAGAAGCTCGGCAAGCGGTCGCACGTCGTGATCGCGGTCGTCGACACAGGGATCAACCCGTACCACGTCGCGTACCGGCGGCCGGAGTACGCCGTCCACCCGAGCACGTACATCGACGGCTTCCCGGCCGACGCGCCCGCGCTCGGGCTCAGCTTCGGCGCCGGCAGCTACGAGGCCGCACGTGCCGCAGACGACGGCCCGGTGTGGAGCCAGGTCGGCGAGAAGAAGCTCTACTGGATCCCGGGCACGAACGTCGTCGGCGCCTACTCCGTCGCCGACTACGCAGGGACACCGCCCGCCGGCTTGCCCTCGCGGCCGATCATCGACGACGACGGTCACGGCACCGGGACCACGTCGGTGGCCGCGGGCGCCGGGCTCTCCTCGAGGCAGGAGCCGTTCGGGTCGAACCCCGACGCGCTGATCGTGATCCTGGAGGGGCTCGGCGACGAGGGCGTCAAGTGGGCCTCCGAGCAGCCGTGGATCGACTTCGTCTCGGGCTCGTACGGAGACCCGGCCTCGATCCCTTGCAACGACGCGGTCGACGACATGGGCGTCTGGTGCGGGCGCGAGTACCGCTACACGGCGCCCTTCGTCCTCCGCGACGCGCGCACCGCGTGCTTCTCCGCGGGCAACGGGCTGACGCGGACCGGCGTGCTCGCCGACCGCTACTCGAGCCTCCGCCCGACGTCGGGCCCGTCCTGGGTCGTGACCGTCGGCGCGGTCAGCCCGCGGAACGAGCAGGACTACGGCTGGCACTCCGTGCCCGTCGACATCTCCTCGTACGGCCTGCACTGGCCGGCGGCGGCGCCGTTCACGATCGACGGCGAGCAGGAGTTCGGCGGGACGAGCAACGCGACGCCGGTGACGTGCGGCGTCTTCTCCCGCGCGCTGCTCGCGGCGCGCCACCAGCTCGGCGACGCCGGCGAGGGCATCCACACGTCGCTCGACGGCGCGAAGGTCGCCGCCGTCGGCCCGCCGAACCGCGCAGGCGGCCTGCTTGCAGACGGCGTGCTCACCCGCAAGGAGCTCGAGGACGCGGTGTTCAAGACCGCCGAGCCGGGGGAGTTCGACCCGAACGGGTGGACGTACGACCCGATCGTCGTCCCGACCACGCCGGTCTACTACACGCAGCAGGGCTACGGCAACGCGAACGTCGCCTCGGGGCTGCGCGCGATCGACGTGCTCTTCGGCCGCGCAGCGATGCCGGATCGGAGCGACGTCGACGCGTGGATCGCGCTCGTCGACGGAGTTCGCAACACGGTCTACGCACCGCCAACGTACCCGTAGCGGGGAGGAGGAGGACAGTCCCGGGGTCGGCCCCGGGACTGTCCCCGCCTCTACAGCGAGCGGAACGAGTAGGCGCGCGCGTCGAGCGTTGCGAGCACGGTGCGCAGCGCCGCAACCGTCTGGCTGCGGTCACCGCCACCGTCGTGGAGGAGCACGACCTTGCCGGGCCGCGCCCCGGCGAGCACGCGGCGCGCGATCGCCGCCGCGCCGGGGCGCCGCCAGTCCTGCGGGTCGACGTCCCAGAGCACGACGCGGTAGCCGAGCCGCGACGCCAGCAGCCGCACGTGCGCGTTCGCGGCTCCGTACGGCGGGCGCAACAGGCGCTCGTCCTGCCCGGAGAGCTTCCGGATCAGGGCCTGCGTCTGCTCGACCTCGTCGGCAAAATGCTCGGCGTCGACGCGGGTGAGGTCGACGTGCGAGTACGTATGGTTCGCGAGCACGTGTCCCTCGGCGACGATCCTGCGGGCGAGCGCCGGGTGGGCGCGGAGCTGCGAGCCGAGCACGAAGAAGGTCGCGCGGGCGCCATGGCGCTTGAGCACGTCGAGCACGGCAGGAGTCCAGCGCGGAGACGGGCCGTCGTCGAACGTCAGGTAGACGGTGCGGGCGGCGGTGAGCTCGGGTGGTGCGCTCTCGCCGGCGGCGTTCGCGGGTGAGACGGCAACCGCGACGGCGACGAGAGCGAGGAGCAGAAACGCACGGGAGTCCTTTCGATCGGGTTTCTCCAAGAGAACGAGATACCCCCTCGGGGTATTCCGATTGGCATAGTCGCGCCGTGTTCGATCACGTCACCATCCGCGCGCTCGACCGCGCCGCGAGCGAGGGCTTCTACGACACGGTGCTCCGTCCCATCGGGATCGAGAAGGAGCACAGCGGCGAGCTCTTCGCGGAGTGGGGGGACTTCTCGCTCGGCCAGGCCGACGGGGAGAAGCCCGTCACGCGCAACCTGCACGTCGGGTTCGTCGCCCCGTCGCGCGCGCACGTCGACGAGTTCTGGCGCGCCGGCACCGAGGCCGGGTATCGCGACGACGGCGCGCCCGGCCTGCGGCCGCAGTACCGCGACGACTACTACGGCGCCTTCCTCCTGGACCCCGACGGCAACAGCGCGGAGGCAGTCCACCACGGGGCGCTGCACCACCGTGCGACCATCGACCACCTCTGGATCCGCGTCGCCGACGTCGCCGCGTCGAAGCGCTTCTACGAGGCGGTCGCGGCGCACGCCGGCTTCCGGCTCGGCCACGACTCGGGGGAAAGGGCACAGTTCGTCGGGCCTGCGGGCTCGTTCTCCCTCGTCGCGGGCGAGGCGACGCGGGAGCTGCACCTGGCGTTTCCCGCGGAGACGAACGATGCCGTCGACGAGTACCACCGCGCGCTCACGGCTGCGGGTTACCGCGACGAGGGCGCGCCGGGCGAGCGTGCCGTCTACCACCCTGGGTACTACGGCGCGTTCGTGCTCGATCCCGACGGCAACAACGTCGAGCTCGTGAACCACAACCGGTAGCGACCTGCGCGACCGCCTGCCCGAACCGCTGCGGCACCGCGACTACGCGCTGCTCGTCGGGGCGCTGGTCGGGATGGGCCTCGGCGCCCAGATGGTCGCGGTCGCGATCGGGTGGCAGGTCTACGAGATCGACCGGAACCCGTTCCACCTCGGCCTGGTCGGCCTCGCCGAGTTCCTCCCGTTGCCGCTGCTCGCCCTGCCGGCCGGGCACCTCGCGGACCGGCTGCCGCGTCGACTCGTGTTCGTGGGCGAGCTCGCCCTGCTGATGGTCGTCGCCGTGCTGCTGGTCGTCGTGACCCTCGCCGGTGCGTCGACGCTCTGGCCCTTCCTCGGTCTCGCGACCGTGCTGGGCGTGGCGTCCGCCATCGGTTCGCCCGCGTCGCGCGCGCTGCCGCCGACGCTCGTGCCGACGGAGATCCTCGCCGCCGCGCTCGCGCTTCGTTCGACCGCCGTGCAGGGAGCGGTCGTCGTGGGCCCCGCGATCGGGGGTGTCCTCTTCGCGGTCCGCGCCGAGCTCGTCTACGGCGCCTCGGTCCTGCTCTTCGCGGCGGCACTCGTCTGCGTCCTCGCGCTTCGCGAGCCGCGCGTGCCGCGCCTGCGCGGCGACGAGGCCGGGCTCGAGAGCGTCCTCCAGGGGATCGCGTTCATCCGCCGCACGCCGGTGCTCCTCGGGGCGATCTCACTCGACCTCGTGGCGGTGCTGCTCGGGGGAGCCGTCGCGCTCCTGCCGCTGTTCGCGCGCGACGTCCTCCACGTCGGCCCCGAGGGGCTGGGGCTGCTGCGCAGCGCGCCCGCGGTGGGGGCGCTCGTCGCAGGGATCCTGCTCACGCGCCGGCCTCTCCGGAAGCGCGTCGGGCGGAGACTGCTCGTCGTCGTCGGCGTCTTCGGGGCGAGCATGCTCGTGTTCGGTCTGTCGCGCTCGTTCGCGCTCTCGCTGTTCGCGCTCGCCGTCAGCGGCTTCGCCGACATGATCAGCATGAACATCCGGAGCACGATCGTCGCGATGGCCACGCCCGAGGAGCTGCTCGGCCGCGTCAACGCGGTCGAGATGGTCTTCATCAGCGCGTCGAACGAGCTCGGAGCGTTCGAGTCGGGCGCGGCTGCCGCCCTGATCGGCGCCGTCCCGGCGGTCGTGATCGGCGGCGGGCTCACGGTGGTCGCCGCGCTCGCGTGGCCGCTGCTCTTCCGCGAGCTCGACCACGTCGACCGCTTCGAGACGCTCCGACCGGAGGCGATCCCGAGCCTCGCCGATCCGTAGACTCGCGCGCGATGGACTACGTGAGCACCGAGCAGGACGGACGCGTCGCGGTCGTGACGATCTCGAACCCGCCGATGAACCCGCTCTCCGCGCCGCTGCTCGACGAGCTCTACGCGGAGCTCGTGCGGCTCGATGAGGACGACGGCGTCGGCGCGATCGTGCTGCGCGGCGGCGGCGAACGCGCCTTCGTCGCGGGCGCCGACATCAAGGAGTTCCCTGCGCTGCGGGAGGCCGGCGCGCAGGGAACGCCGTCGAACCTCCAGCGGCTCGGCCTGCGCCTCGACCAGGCGCGGACGCCGTCGGTTGCGGCGATCCAGGGCTTCTGCCTGGGCGGTGGGCTCGAGCTCGCGATGTGCTGTGACGTGCGCGTCGCGAGCGACGACGCGCAGCTCGGTCAGCCGGAGATCAAGCTCGGGCTGATCCCCGGCGCCGGCGGAACGCAGCGGCTCCCGCGCCTGGTCGGCCGCGGCCGCGCGATGCTGATGAACCTGAGCGGCGAGTTCGTCGACGCCCGGACGGCGTACGAGTGGGGGCTCGTCGAGAAGGTCGTCCCGCGCGAGGAGCTGATGCAGGCGGCAACGGGGATCGCCGCGTCGTTCGCAGCGCAGTCCGCGCACGCGATCGGCGTGCTGAAGGAGCTCGCGCGCACGACGCGCGACCTCCCGCTCGAGGAGGGCCTCGCCCGCGAGGCCGAGGGCTTCGCGCGCTGCCTCGCGAGCGAGGACGGCATGGAGGGCGTCGTCGCCTTCATCGAGAAGCGCACGCCGAACTTCGTCGGGCGCTAGGCGAGCTGGAGCGCGCCGAGCTCGAGCAGCTCGCGGCAGAGCTCGAGCGTGTCGCGCTGGAGGCGGAGCGCGTCCTCGCCGGAGAGGTCGAGCCGGTCGGCGACCTCGTCGAGCACCTCCGCGAGCGTGAGGTCGGGGTCGAGCTCGAAGACGACCTCGAGCGCGTCGGGGTCGGCGTCGACGGCCGAGAAGGTTCCATCGTCGAGCGACACGCTCGCGGAGGTGACCGCGGGCGCGTCCGGCTGCGGCTCGAGGACGTGCTCGAGCCGCAGCTTCGACGCGACGCGCAGCCGCTCGTCGAGCAGGTCGGTCGAGCGGTGGAGCTCGGCGAGCCGGGCGCGCGCCTGGAAGGCGCGCTCGATCTGGTCGCCCGCCGCCTCGATCTCCTCCTGGTCGACCTCGTCGATCCGGACGACGGGCCTCGACCGCCCCGTCCGGTGCAGGACGACCGCGCCCTCGCTGATCCAGCGCACGCCGAGCTCGTCGAGGTAGCGGTTCCAGTCGTCGAGGCGCTCCGCGAAGGCCTCGGCGTCGCCGGCGAGGTCGGCGTTCCATTCGGCTGCGTGGTCGAGCGCGTCGGCTCCCCACGCGACGAAGATCCAGGCGTCGCAGCCCGTCGCGTCGACCCATGCGAGCACCCGCTCGTCGGGCTCCTCCGCGTCGGGCGCGACCCAGCTCGCGGTGACGGTGGCGAACCCGCCGTCGTTCAGGCGCGCGGCGGCCTCGCGCACGACGCGCTCCGAGATCTCGTCGCCGACGCCGCCGGCGTCCCGGTACGTCCAGCGCCGCTCGGGCGAGATCACGTAGGGCGCGTTGCAGACGATCAGGTCGAAGTGCTCGTCGCCGGCAGGCTCGAACAGGCTGCCGCTGCGGACTTCGATGTTCGCGAGCCCGTTCAGCGCGGCGTTCAGGCGCGTGAACTCGAGCGCACGCGGGTTGACGTCGGTCGCGACCACGCGCCGCGCGTGCCGGGCCGCGAGGAGTGCCTGCGCGCCGCTGCCGGTGCCGACGTCGAGGGCCGAGTCGACCTGGGGCCGCGGGGTCAGCGCGTCGCAGAGGCGCGAGGTCGGGGAGAAGGCCGCGACGTAGTCGGCGGGATCCTCGATCCCGCGCGAGTAGCTGTCGGCCGCGATCAGGAGATCCTCGACGGGGACGATCCGGGTGCGTGGGACGACCTCGTCGTCGACCTCGGCGAAGCCGGTGAGGGCGAGAGCCTCCACCGCGCGCCGCCCGAGCGCCCGCTCGGCCTCCGCCGTCGGGACGGCCAGGCCGAGGAAGAGGAGGCGGACGGTCGTGGCGAGCTTCGTCTCCGGGAGCCTGCGAGCGTGCGTCGGCAGATCCTCGGGGCCGGTGGAGTAGCCGTCCTCACCGAGGAGCTCGATGATCCCGTCCTCGGCGTAGCCGACCGCGCGCAGCGCCTCGCCGAGGTGCGCCGCGGCGGCCCGGTTCGTCGTCGCTGCGTCGGTCGCCAAGGCAGCGCATCATGCCCCCTGGCGCGGCGGTCACGCGGCGGCGGCCGCCTCCTCGCGTTCGCGCGTCGCCGCGACGAGCGCGCTCGCGACACCCGCGAGCTGTTCCCTGATCTCGTCGTCGACGAGGACGCCGTCCGCATCGAAGCGCGTCGCCGCACGCCCGACCGGCAGCTCGAGGTCGAGCACGCGGGCGCCGATCGCGGCGAGCACCTTGCGCAGCTCGGCCTGCGACCAGACCGCGCCGAACATGCCGTTGCTCGCTCCCACGACCGCGACCGGCTTGTTCCGCAGCGGGCTCGCGATCAGCGGCCGCGACAGCCAGTCGAGCGCGTTCTTCAGCTGGCCGGGGACCGACGAGTTGTACTCGGGGGTCGCGAACAGGACCGCGTCCACACCGGCGACCGCGGCGCGCAGCGCCGCCACGGCCGCCGGGGCGGGCCCGATGTCGTCGTCCTCGTCGTAGGGCGGGACCGTCTTGAGGCCGTCCCAGAGCTCGAACTCGACGTCCTCGCCGAAGAGCTCGGCAGTCGCTCGGAGCAGGCCGGTGTTGTACGAGCTGCGCCGAAGGCTGCCCGAGATGCCGAGGACGCGCATCGACTAGGCCTTGAAGATGAGCTCGCCGACGATGGCGACCTCGTTCGCGAGGGCAGGCTCGCCGCTCGGGAGCGGCGTGTTCCAGTCGACGCCGAAGTCGGTGCGGTCGAGCGTCGCGTTCAGCGTGATCCGCACGCGGTCGTTCCCGTACGCGTCCTGGATCGGACCGACGTGCGTGCCGGCGACCTCGAGCGGCTTCGTCTCGCCCTTGATCGTGATCTCGCCCTGGCCCGTGACCTGCTCCCCGTCGAAGCGGAGGCCGGTCGCGCGGAACGCGATCCGGGGATGGCGCTCGGCGTCGAAGAAGTCCGGCGACTGGAGGTGCGCCGCGAGGTTCTCGTCCTTGACGTCGACGCTCGCGACGGTCGCGGTCCCGGTCAGCGTGCCCGTCTCGGCGACCTCGAGGGTGGCCTCGACCTCGCGGAACTGGCCCTTGAAGCGCCCGCCGAGGTAGGCGACCTCGAAGCCGACCGTCGAGTGGACGGGGTCGAGCTGCCAGGTGCCTGCGGGGGCGTCGGTCGTGGTGGTGCTCACAGTGGTGCTCCTTCCTTGCTTCGTGTACTATTGAGGACGCAAACAACTGTACCGGAGATTTCTTGAGTACGCAAGTAACAGTGAGCGAGCCCCAGAACGCCGCGCCGGCCGTCCAGGCGTGGACGCGGCTCCTGCGCGCGCATGCGTCGACTACCCGCCTGCTCAGCTCGCAACTCCAGGCCGAGCACGGCCTGACGCTGAACGACTACGAGGCCCTGCTCGTGCTCTCGCAGGCCGAGGAGCGGCGTCTCAAGCGGGTCGACCTGGCCCGCCGGCTGCTCCTGACGCCGTCGGGGGTGACCCGGCTGCTCGAAGGCCTCGAGCGGGAGGGCCTCGTCGAGCGCGCGGCCTGCGCGCAGGACCTGCGGGTGACGTACGCGCAGCTGACCGACTCGGGGGCCGAGCGGCTCGAAGCGGCCTCCTGCTCGCACGTCGGCTCGGTCCGGGCGCTGCTCGAGGAGCACCTCACGGTGGCCGAGATCGATTCGCTCGGCTCGCTGCTCGCGAAGCTGCCCGAGGTCGAGGGCGGCGACGAGAGCTGTCGCCCCGGCTGACGGCTTCCTAGACTCCGGGGCGGATGGGCCGTCCAACGCGCACGGCGCTCGTCGCGGGCGCGCTCTCGCTGCTCGTGCCGGGTGCGGGTCAGCTCTATCGCGGCGATCCGCGCCGCGCCGCGCTGCTCTTCGGCGCCTGGGCCGGGCTCTGCCTCGTCGTCGGCGCCGTGCTGTACGCGGCAGTCTTCGACGTCGGGCCCGCGCTGCTGGCCGCGCTGCTCGCCGCGAACGCCGCACTCCTCGGGGTGCGCGTGTTCGCGATCGTGGATGCGTGGCGCGGGGCCGTCTCCCGCCTCGCGGCGGTCGCGCTCGCCGCGCTGCTCGCGCTCGCCGCGGCGCCGCACGTCGCCGCCGGCTACGTCGCGGTGCGCGGCTACGGCGTGCTCGACAGGGTCTTCGCCGAGGACGAGCCGGTCGACGTGCTCGGAGCCGGCGGCCTCTTCCTGCCCGACCTCTTGAAGCACGGCGCGCCGCCGCGCGACGTCGATCCGCCCGCGCTGCGCCCGGTCCGCGCGCTGCCCGGCCCGGCGCCGAAGCCGTTCCGCGGCGAGGCCCGCCCGCTCGCCGACTCGAGCCGAGTCGTCGCCGGCGCCGAGACCGAGCTCGACCCGCCCTGGGTGACGATCCTCCTGCTCGGCAGCGACGAAGGGCCCCGCCAAGCAGGGGATCGAACGGACACGATGATCGCCGCGGCGATCCAGCGCGAGACCGGTCGCGCGGTCCTGCTCGGCGTCCCGCGCAACCTCGTCGGCGTGCCCGTCCGCGCCCGCTGGCGCTACCACGAGCCGCTGAACTGGCTCTACCAGTATGCGAACCGCCGGCCGCGGCTCTTCCCCGGCGCGCGCGATCCCGGCGCCACGGCGTTGAAGCAGGCGATCTCGCGGCTGCTCGGGATCCGGATCGACTACTACGCGCTGGTCGACCTGAACGGGTTCGTGAAGATGGTGGACGCGCTCGGCGGCGTGCGGGTCCTCGTGCGCGAGCGGATCGTCGACGAGGTCACGCGGCCTGCCTGGCGCGAGACGAAGCCGCGCATCGACGTCCATCCCGGCCGCACCTATCGCTTCACCGGACGGACGGCGCTCGCGTACGTGCGCTCCCGCAAGGCCTCGAGCGATTACCGGCGCATGGCGCGGCAGCGCTGTTTCGTCAGCGCGCTCGCGCAGCAGCTCGACGTGCGGTCCGTGCTCGGGAACTTCGGCTCGCTGGCGGAGGCGATCGAGTCGAGCGTCCGGACGGACGTCCCCCTCGACCGCGCGCCCGACCTCGCGCGGCTCGCCGCGTCGGTCGACACGCGGGCCACGATCACGGAGACCTTCGGGCCGGACTACTTCGCCGGCCGGCGCTACGACCGGTGGCCGTTCCCGAACGTGGCGAAGATCCAGGCGGCCGTCCGCGACGCGGTGCTCCACCCGGAGCGCGCACGAGCACGCGGCCTCCCCTCGGTCGCCCAGTCTTGCTAGTAGACCAAGTAGACGACCTCGCCGACGAGCGCCGGCTTCTCCTGGTCGCGCACCTCGATCTCGACGCCAACGGTGTATCGGACGCCGTCGCCGCGCCGCTTGGCGCCGTTCAGCGTCGCCTTCAGCCGCACGTCCGAGCCCGACGGCACCGGGCCGGTGAAGCGCACCTTCTCGATCCCGTAGTTGACGCCCATCACGGCGTCGCTGACGTTCAGCACCTGCGAGAGCAGGAAGGGGAGGAGCGAGAGCGAGAGGTAGCCGTGCGCGACGGTCGTGCCGAACGGACCCTGCTTCGCCATGTCCGGGTCGACGTGGATCCACTGGTGGTCGTGCGTCGCCTCCGCGAACTTCTGGATCTGCTCCTGCTGGATCGTCGTCCAGTCGCTCGAGCCGAGGTCGAGGTCGCGCGCCTGCTCGAGCTCGTCCTTCGACAGCGTCGTCGTCATGCCTCGACCCTAGCGAGCAGGCGAGCGCGGAGCGCCTTTCTGTCGACCTTGCCGATGGGTGTCAGCGGGAGCGCGGCGACGACGTGCACCTCGCGCGGGTACTTGTACCCGCCGATCCGCTCGCGCGACCACGCGACGAGCTCGTCGGCGTCGACCTTGCCCGCGACGAACGCGACGACCTCTTCGCCGCACTCGGAGTCGGGCCGGCCGACCACTGCGGCCGCCTCGACACCCTCGTGCTCGACGAGCGCCTCCTCGACGTCGCGCGGGAAGACGTTGAAGCCGCCGCGGATGATCAGGTCCTTCTTGCGGTCGACGACGTAGAGGTAGCCGTCCTCGTCGACGCGGCCGAGGTCGCCGGTGTGCAGCCAGCCGTCGCGGACGACCTCCTCGGTCAGCTCGGGCGCACGCCAGTAGCCCTGCATCACGAGCCGCGACCGGCAGCAGATCTCGCCGGCCTCGCCGACCGGCACCTCGCGGCCCTCGTCGTCGCGGATCGACACCTCGACGCCGGGCACCGGCAGGCCGACCGAGCCCGGACGGCTGCGGCCCGGCGGCGTCGACGAGACGAGCGCCGAGGTCTCGGTCAGCCCGTACCCCTCGCGCACCTCGACGTGCGGCAGGCGGCGCGCGAGCTGCTCGACGAGCTCGAGGGGGAGCGGCGCCGCGCCGCTCGCGAGGTAACGCAGCTCCGACAGGTCGTGCTCCTCGAGCGGCTCGGCGAGCAGGAGCTGGAGCATCGACGGGACGACCGCTGCCGCCTGCACCCGGTGCTCGGCGGCGAGCTCGAGCCACCGGTCGGCAGCGAACCAGCGCATCAGCACGGTCGGCTCCCGCTCGACCGCGTGCAGCCCGTAAACGGTCACGAGCAGGCCGTACGCGTGCGAGAGCGGCAGCGCCGTCAGCCAGCGGACGACGCCGGGCATGGAGCCGGCCTCGCGCGCCGCCTTGCCCGCGAGCCAGAGGCTCTCGTGCGTGAGCATGACGCCCTTGGCGCGCCCGGTCGTTCCGCCGGTGTACATCAGCGCGGCGAGGTCGGTGTCGTCGCGATCGACGGGGTCGAGCTCGCCCGCGGACTCGAGCTCGTCGAAGTCGTCGGTGACGATCACGCGTGCGCCGCCGGCCGCCTCGCGCGCCGTGTCCGCGAACTCGGGCGTCGTGATCAGCGCGCGCGGCTCGGCGTCGTCGACGATGTGGCGCAGCTCGGGCGCGGGGAGCAGGAAGATCGCGGGGGTCACGACGGCGCCCGCGCGCCAGATCGCGTTGTAGGCGATCCCGACCTCGGGGCGGTTCGCCGCGAAGACGACGATCCTGTCGCCGGGCTCGACGCCGAGCTCGGCGAGCCCCCGTGCGAGCCGACGCGCCCGCGCATGGAGCTCGGCCGAGGAGAGCCACTCGCCCTCGAAGTGGAGCGCGGGGTAGTCGCCGTTTCGCTCGAGGCTCTGCTCGGCGAGCCTCGCCAGGCTCAGCTCAGCCAACGCTCAGCGAGCGCCCGCCGGCCTTGCCCATCTGCGCGATCATGCCTTCCGGCGCGACTCCCTCCGGGAACCGCTCGAGCAGCTGCGCGAGCAGGTCGTCGGCGTCCCAGCCCCCCTCGGAGGCGAGCAGCTCGCCGGCCTCCCACGGCCTGAGCACGTTGACCGAGCCGCCCCAGACGAAGAAGCACTGCCCCGTGATCCCCTGAGCGTCGTCCGCGCAGAGCGCCACGACGACGGGGGTCATGTTCGCGGGGTCGAGCGGGTCGAACTCGCCCTCGTCGGGCTTCGGCAGCTCCCCGAAGGTCACCTCGGTCATGCGCGTGCGCGCGTTCGGCGCGATGCAGTTCACGGTCACCCCGTAGCGACCGAGCTCCTGCGCGGCGATCATCGTGAAGCCTGCGATCCCGGCCTTCGCCGCGCCGTAGTTCGCCTGGCCGACGTTGCCGAACACGCCGGACGGGCTGGAGGTGTTGAGCACGCGCGCGCGGACGTCCTCGCCCTCCTTCGAGCGCTCGCGCCAGTGCGCGGCGGCGTGTCGCGTGGGCGCGAAGTGTCCCTTCAGGTGGACCGCGATGACGGCGTCCCACTCCTCCTCCGTCATGTTCACGAGCATCCGGTCGCGGAGGATCCCCGCGTTGTTGACGAGGATGTCGAGCTTCCCGTAGCGCTCGACCGCGCGGCCGATCATGTGCTCCGCGGCCGCGAAGTCCGAGACGTCGTCGTAGCTCGCGACCGCCTGGCCCCCGAGCGCGACGATCTCGTTCACGACGCCCTGCGCCGGCGTCGAGTCCGTGCCCTCGCCGGCGAGCGACCCGCCGAGGTCGTTGACGACGACCTTCGCGCCCGCGCGCGCGAGCCCGAGCGCATGCTCGCGGCCGATCCCGCGGCCGGCGCCGGTGACGATCGCGACCTTGCCCTCGAGCGACGGCACGGTGTGAGTCTAAGCTCGCCGCGATGGATCGTGGGATCGTGGTCGAGGAGGTCGGGACGCTCGAGCTCGTGGAGCTCGAGGTCGAGCAACCCGCCGCGCACGAAGTGCTCGTGCGCCTCGAGGCGACAGGCGTGTGCCACAGCGACCTGCACATCCTCGAGACCGGGTTCTCGCACCCGCCGCCCGTACTGCTCGGCCACGAGGGAGCAGGCCTGGTCGAGGCCGTGGGCCCGAACGTCGAGAGCGTCGCCGTGGGCGACCGAGTCGTGATCGGCTGGCGCGCGCCGTGCGGCGAGTGCCGCTGGTGTCTGCGCGGCGATCCGCGCCGCTGCCGGACGCCGGCGTCCGCGGGGCCGCGCGTCACCGCCGGGGGTCGTCCGCTCACGCGCGCCTTCGGCGCGGGCACGTTCGCGACGCGCACGGTCGTGCACGAGCACGCGGCGGTCGCGATCGACGACCTCCCGCCGGAGCAGTCGTGCCTGCTCGGGTGCGCGGTGGCGACGGGCGTCGGCTCCGTGCTCGAAACCGCCCAGGTCTGGCCGGGCGCGCGCGTCGGCGTGATCGGGTGCGGGGCCGTCGGGCTCTGCGTGATCCAGGGCGCGCGCATCGCAGGCGCGGAGGAGGTGCACGCGATCGACCTCGACGAGCGCAAGCTCGAGACGGCGAAGCGCTTCGGCGCGACGCACACCGGCGAGGGCGCACGGCTCGACTTCGTCTTCGACGTCGTCGGCCGGCCCGAGACCGTCGAGCAGTCGCTCGCGATGCTCGGCCACGCGGGCACGCTCGTCTACATCGGCCTGCCGCATCCAGACGCCAGCGTCGAGCTCCCGCTCAAGCGCGCGTTCGACCGGAGGCTGCGGTTCCTGGTCTCGCACGGCGGCGACCACGTGCCCGCGCTCGACTTCCCGGAGCTCGCGGGGCACGCGCGCGCCGGACGGCTCGACCTGGGGGCGCTGGTGACCAAGACGATCGCGCTCGACGACGTCGCGCACGCGTTCGAGGAGATGCGCGCCGGCGACGTGATCCGCTCGGTGGTCGTGCTGTGAGGATCCCGCCGCCGGTCGGCGAGTTGCTGGGGATCGAGCTGGTCTCGCTCGAGGACGGCGTCTGCACGATGAAGCTCATCGCCGAAGAGCGCCACTCGAACCCGATGGGCACGATCCACGGCGGCATCCTCGGCGATCTCGCCGACGCCTCGATGGGGATGGCCTACTTCGCGACGCTCGAGCCGGGGGAGTCGTTCACGACGCTGGAGTTGAAGATCAACTTCATCCGCCCGTTCTGGACCGGGCTGCTGGTCGCTCGCGGTCGCGTCGTCCACGGCGGGCGCACCGTCGGCATGACCGAGTGCGACGTCGTCGACGAGCAGGACCGCTTGATCGCCCGGGCGACGAGCACGTGCCTGACGCTCCGCGGCGAGGCAGCCGCCGGACGCTAGGCGTCGTCCCCGAGCACGCCGCGACGTTCCGCCGTCATACTCAGCGCCAACGGTGTCCACCGCGCTCGACGTGACCCTCAAGGACCGCCTTCGCGCGGCGCTGGAGCGCGAGCCGGCCACGGAAGCCGAGCTCCGCAAGCTGATCGACGAGGGTCGGGCCTCCGCGCTGCTCGTCCGGGCGCGACTCGAGAGCGTCGAGGGCAGGCTGGCCTCGCTCGCCGGCGACCCCGAGTCGTCGCTCTCCGACCTCGCGACGACGCTCCGAGAGGTCCAGGAGCTGCGGCCCGCCCTCGACGAGCTCCAGGGGATGCTCGGCGAGCTCCACGCTCGGGCCCCGGAGCTCCGCCGGTCCTGGCTCGCGGCTAGACCCGCGAGTGGGCCGGTGGTTCAATAGCCTCATCGACCTCCGCGACACCCCCGACGAAGCCGAGTTCCGCGCCGGCGTCCGCGCCTGGCTGGAGGCGAACCTGCCCGCCGGCGACCAGCGCGACTGGTCGCGGAAGCTGTACGACGCGGGCTACGCCGGGCTGACCTGGCCGGAGGAGTACGGCGGCAAGGGCGCGCCCTACAGCCACCAGGCGATCGTGCTCGAGGAGTTCGCCCGCGCGGAGGCGCCGCAGCACATCGGCGTGATCGGCCTCGGGATGGCAGGGCCGACGATCATGGCGCACGGCACGGAGGAGCAGAAGCAGCGGTACCTCGCGAGGATCCTCTCCGCGGAGGAGATCTGGTGCCAGGGCTTCTCGGAGCCGGGCGCAGGGTCCGACCTCTCGGCGGTCCGAACGAGGATCGACGACCGCGGCGACACGTTCGTGCTCAACGGCCAGAAGGTCTGGTCGTCGTTCGCGCACATCGCCGACTTCTGCATCCTGATCGGGCGGAGCGACCCCGACTCGGAGCGCCATGCGGGCCTGACGTACGTGATCGTCGACATGAAGGCGCCCGGCGTCGAGGTGCGGCCGCTCCGGCAGATCACGGGCGAAGCCGAGTTCAACGAGATCTTCCTCACCGACGTCGAGATCCCGAAGGCGAACCTGCTCGGCGAGGTCGGCGGAGGCTGGCAGGTCGCGATGACGACGCTCCTGCACGAGCGCGGCACGCTCGGCTTCGCGCTCAGCGGCGTGCTCGAGGCGCAGGTGCGCAGGCTCGTCTCGCTCGCGAAGTCGACGAACGGGCACGACGCGATCGTCCGCGACCGGATCGCGCACGAGTGGATCGTGCAGCAGGCGTTGAAGATGACGAACTACCGCGCGTTGACGACGCTGATGAAAACGGGCATTCCCGGACCCGAGGGCTCGGCGGTAAAGCTCGCGTGGTCGGAGGCGAACCAGCGCCTGACGAAGCTGGCCATGGAGATCCTCGGCGGCGAGGACGACGGCTACTGGCGCCACCAGCAGCTGCGCTCCCGCGGCAACACGATCGAGGCGGGGACGAGCGAGATCCTCCGCAACATCGTCGCCGAACGGGTGCTCGGGCTGCCGAGGTCGCGCTGATGCAGTTCGCGTTCACCGAGGAGCAGGAGCTGCTGCGGCGCGAGGCGCGCGACGCGCTCGGGAACGGCGGCTGGTCGCGCGACGAGATCGCCGGCGCCGAGCTGAGCTTCCTCGACCGCGCGGTCCTCTACGAGGAGGGCGGCCGTGCGAACGTCGGCGAGTCGCTCTTCGACGCCTCGCGGCCGGAGGACGAGCAGCTCGCCACGCTTGCGCTGGAGGCGGTCGGGATCGCCGCGAAGGCGCTCGAGCTCGGAGTCGAGTACGCCGCGACCCGCGAGCAGTTCGGACGGAAGATCGGCGTCTACCAGGCGGTTTCGCATCCGCTGGTCGACATCTACGTCGAGACCGAGCTCTCCCGCTCGCTCGCCTACTGGGCCGCGTGGTGCGTCGCGGAGGCCGACGAGCAGGCGCCCGTCGCCGTCGCGGCCGCGAAGGCGTACGCCTCCGACGCCGCGGTCGCCGCGTGCGAGCGCTCGATCCAGGTCCACGGCGGCATCGGCTTCACCTGGGAGCACGTCCTGCACGAGTACTACAAGCGCGCGCTGGCGATCCAGGCGCACGGCGGCTACCCGCGCGAGCACCGCGCGCGCGTCGCCGAACACCTACTGGACTGAGGAGGTCGCGTTGAAGGGCCAGATGATGGACTTCCCGCTCACGCTTCCGCCGCTCCTGCGGCGCGCCGAGACGTACTTCGGCGACCAGGAGATCGTCACGCGGATGCCCGACAAGAGCTTCCATCGCTATACGTTCCGCGACATGGCGCGGCGCGCCAAGCAACTCGCCGTCGGTCTGGAGGGGCTCGGGCTGAAGAAGGGCGATCGCGTCGCGACGCTCTGCTGGAACCACTACCAGCACCTGGAGGCGTACTTCGGGATCCCGTGCGGGGGGTTCGTGCTGCACACGCTCAACCTGCGCCTGCACCCGACCGACATCGCGTACATCGCGAAGCACGGCGGCGACAAGGCCGTCATCGTCGACAAGAGCCTGATCCCACTGCTCGACACGTTCAGGGAGCACACCGACATCGAGCACGTGCTCGTCGTCGAGGACTCCTACGAGGACCTCCTCGCCGGCGCGAGCGCCGACGACTGGACCGAGCCCGACCTGGACGAGTGGGACGCCGCGGCGATGTGCTACACGAGCGGGACGACGGGGCGCCCGAAGGGCGTCGTCTACGCGCACCGGTCGACGGTCCTGCACGCGCTCGGCGTCGCGTCGCTCTCGCCGCTCGGCGAGCGCGTCTCGGAGGAGGACACGCTGCTGCCGGTCGTGCCGATGTTCCACGCGAACGCGTGGGGCTACCCGTACCTCGCGGCGATGCTGGGCTCGAAGCTCGTCTTCCCGGGCCCGTTCCTCGACCCGGAGAGCCTGCTCGAGGACTTCGTGGCGGAGCAGGTGACGTGGACCGCCGGCGTGCCGACGATCTGGCTCGGGATGCTCCAGATGCTCGACGCGAACCCCGGCAAGTGGGACCTCTCGCACATGAAGGGCATGCTCGTCGGCGGCTCCGCCGTGCCGCGCTCGATGATCGCGGGCTACAAGGAGCGCCACGGCCTTCGGGTCGTGCAGGGGTGGGGCATGACGGAGACCTCGCCGGTGGCGTCGGTCAGCGACATGATCGGCGACCTCCGCAACGCGGACGCGGACACGCAGTACGACTTCATCGCCATGGCCGGCGTGCCGCTGCCGCTCGTCGAGCTGCGCGTGATGGCCGAGGGCAAGGAGGTGCCGTGGGATGCCGAGTCGATGGGCGAGCTCGAGGTCCGCGGCCCCTGGGTCGCGTCTGCGTACTACGACGACGACGAGCTCAACGACCGCTGGACGGACGACGGCTGGTTCCGCACCGGCGACATCGTCTCGATGCACCCGAAGGGGTTCATCCAGATCAAGGACCGCTCCAAGGACGTGATCAAGTCGGGCGGCGAGTGGATCTCGTCGGTCGAGCTGGAGAACAGGATCATGGGCCACCCAGCCGTGGCCGAGGCGGCGGTGATCGCGATGCCGCACGAGAAGTGGTCGGAGCGGCCGCTGGCAGTCGTCGTGTTCAAGGAGGGCCAGAGCGCGACCGAGGAGCAGCTGCGCGAGCACCTCACGGGCCAGTGCGCGAAGTGGTGGATCCCGGACCGCTTCGAGTTCGTCGAGGAGATCCCGAAGACCGCCGTCGGCAAGTTCAAGAAGACCGCGCTGCGGGAGCAGTTCGCGGACGTGCGTGCGGAGGCGCCCGCCGAGGCTCCGGTCGCGGGATAGGAGGGTTTGGCGGAATGGGCCTCGTCGCAGGGGTGCGATGGGTGGTGCGAGGCAAGGACGCAGGGAGCGCTCGTATCCACAGTGATACGGGCGCGACTGAGGACGCCGCATCGCGCCGCCCAGCGCGGCCCTGCGGCTCAGCGGCTATTTCGCCGAGCCCTCCGCATTGAAGGCCGTTCTGCTCCGGGAGCCGGGCGGTCCGGAGCGGCTGGAGTACGCGGACGTCCCCGAGCCCGAGCCGCGCGACGGCGAGGTCGTCGTGCGGGTACGCGCGGCGGGGATCAACTTCGCCGACGTGCTCGTTCGGCAAGGGCGATATCCGCAGCCGCCCGAGCTGCCGACGGTGCTGGGCTCGGAGGTCGCCGGCGAGGTCGACGGGCGTCGCGTGATGGCGCTGCCGCGCGCGGGCGGCGGCGGGTACGCGGAGGCCGTCGCGGTCGACGACGCGCTCGTCGTGCCGCTGCCCGAGTCGGCGACGTTCGAGGAGGGCGCCTCGTTTCTCCTGACGTTCCTGACCGCGTGGATCCCACTGACGCGGATGGCGCGCGTGGGGGAGGGGTCGACCGTCCTCGTGCACGCGGGCGCGGGCGGGGTCGGGTCCGCCGCGATCCAGGTCGGCAAGCACCTCGGCGCGCGGGTCGTCGCGACCGCGAGCTCCGAGGAGAAGCTCGAGGTCGCGCGCGGGCTCGGCGCGGACGAGGCGCTGCTCTACGACGGGTTCGAGGAGCAGGTGCGTGCGGACGTCGTGCTCGACTCCGTGGGCGGCGACGTCTTCGCGCGGTCGTTCGCGACGCTGAACCCGCTGGGCGTCGTCGTCGCGGCGGGGTTCGCCGGCGGGTGGTGGGAGCCCCTCGATCCCGCGCCGCTCGTCGGGCGCAACGTCGGGGTGCTGGGCTTCTACCTCGGCCGGCTGATGCGCCACCGCCCGGAGCTCGTGGCCGATGCGGTCGCCGAGATCGTCGCGCTGTGGGAGGCCGGCTCCGTTCGGCCGCTCGTCGGCGCGACGTTCCCCTTGGCGCAGGCGGGCGAGGCGCATCGCCTGATCGAGGAGCGGCGCAGCGTCGGCAAGGTCGTCCTTGTTCCCTGAGACGGCGCTCGTCACCGGCGGGCGGTCCGGGATCGGCGCCGCGATCGTGGAACGGCTCGAGCGCGAGGGCGCGCAGGTTCGCGTGCTCGACGTCGTCGACGGTTTCGACGTTTCCGACCCGCGCGCGTGGGACGACGTCGAGGCGGTCGAGCTCGCGTGCCTGAACGCCGGCGTGGTCACGGGCGAGCGGCTGATCGGCCGCGTGAGCGACGAGGACTACCGGCGAATCGTCGGCGTCAACGTGGACGGGGTCGTCTTCGGCGTGCGGCGGCTGGCGCGCGTCATGCACGAGGGCGCGATCGTCGTGACGGCGTCGCTGGGCGGGCTGATCGGGATGGACAACGACCCGCTCTATTCGCTCACGAAGCACGCGGTCGTCGGGTTCGTGAGGTCCGTCGCACCGCAGCTGGCCGAGCGCGGGATCCGGATCAACATGGTCAATCCGGGGATCGTCGACACGCCGCTGCTGGGCGAGGAGGGTCGCGCGTCGCTCGAGGCGGCGGGATTCCCGCTCCTGCGGGCCGAGGAGGTGGCCGAAGCGGTGCTGCTCGCAGCGCGGGACGACGAGGTCGGGCAGGCGTGGGTCGTGCAGCCGGGACGGGACGCGGTCACGTTCCGGTTCCCGGGCGTCCCCGGCCCGCGCGTACCGGGGAAGGAAGGCGCGGTGCCGACGCTGTGAGCGAGGACGAGCGCCGCGCGTGGGAGGACGTCGATCCCGGGACGCCGCACGTCTGGCACACGCTGGGCTACCGGCGCGCGCTCGACGAGCCCGGGCGGATGGTGATCGAATGGGACGCGACGGAGCACTACGCGTTTCCTGCCGAGAGCGGCGCGATCGTCCACGGCGGCCTCGTCGCGACGATTCTCGACAGCGCGATGGGCGGCGCCTGCTGGACGCTGCTCGAGGGCGACGAGACGTTCCTCACGGCTGAGCTGCGGACGGAGTTCCACCGTGCGGCGCGTCCAGGCCTGCTCCGCGCGGACGCCCGCGTCGTCCAACGCACGAAGCGCCTGATGTTCTGCGCCGGCGAGCTCTACGACGCCGGCGGCGCGCATCTCGCAAGCGCGCGCTGCACGCAGGTCCTGCGCAGCGCTCGCTAGCGGTCGGCGACCTTGACGAGCGCCTTGCCGCGGTTCTCGCCGTTCAGCATCCCGATGAACGCGCGCGGGGCGTGCTCGAGGCCCTCGGTGACGTGCTCGCGCCAGCGGATCTCGCCCTCGGCGACCCAGCGCGCCAGCCGCGCCGCCGCCTCGTCGAAGCGCGCGGCATAGTCCGAGACCAGGAAGCCCTGCATCCTCGCGCGGAAGACGATCAGCAGCCCGGGGTGGAAGGACGGCTGCGGGCGCTCCGCGTTGTACTGCGAGATCTGCCCGCAGATCGCGATGCGTGCTCCGACGTTCAGCCGCGTGTGCACCCCGGCCGAGATGTCCCCGCCGCAGTTGTCGAAGTACACGTCGACGCCGTCGGCGCACTCCTCCTTCAGCCGCGCGCGCAGGTCGTCGTTCTTGTAGTCGATCGCGGCGTCGTAGCCGTACAGCCCGAGCAGGTCTGCCCGCTTGTCGGGCCCGCCCGCGATCCCGACAGTCCGGCAGCCCATCAGCTTCGCGATCTGCCCGACGACCTGCCCGACCGCACCCGCGGCCCCGGACACGACGACGGTGTCGCCCGGCTTCGGCTCGCACACGTCGAGCAGGCCGAAGTAGGCCGTGAAGCCCGTCGCCCCGACCGCGTGCAGCGCGAGCGTCGGCGGGTCGAGCGCCGCCGGCACCCTGCGAAGCGTCCCCGCCCGTGCGACCGCGAGCTCCTGCCAGCCGAGCTGCCCGACGACGAGGTCGCCCGCCCCGAAGCGGGAGTCGCCGCTCTCGAGCACCTCACCGACCGCCTGCGCCGTCATCACCTCTCCGAGCTGCACCGGCTTCGCGTACGAGCGCGCCTCGCTCATGCGACCGCGCTGGTACGGGTCGACCGACGTCCAGAGCACGCGGACGAGCACCTCGCCGGGGCCCGCCTCGGGCGCGGCCTGTTCGACGAGCTCGAAATCGGACTCGCTGGGGAACCCCGCCGGCCGCGCCGCGAGCGCGACGACGCGGTTCGTCGCTACTCGAACCGCCACGTCCCGCCCCGCTCGAACTCCTTCAGGATCCGGCGCGCGACGACCATCCGGTGCACCTCGTCGGGCCCGTCGTAGATCCGCGCCGCACGCGCCATCGCGTACATCCCCGCGAGCGGCGTCTCGTCGGTGAGCCCACGCGCCCCGTGCACCTGGATGGCGCGGTCGATCACGTCGTGGAGCACCTGGGCGGCGAAGAACTTGATCAGCGAGACGTCGACGCGCGCCTCGTCGCCTTCGTCGATCTTGCGTGCGGCGTCGAGCGTCATCAGCCGCGAGGCCTGGATCCCCGCCGCGGAGTCCGCGATCCAGTTCTGCACGGTCTGCTTGGCCGCGAGCCGCGAGCCGAACGCCTCGCGCTCGAGGGAGTACTCGCAGAGCAGCTCGAACGCACGCTGCATCTGGCCGAGCCAGCGCATCACGTGGTGGATGCGGCCTGGACCGAGGCGCTTCTGCGCGATCCGGAAGCCGTCCCCCGGTTCGCCCAGGACGTTCTCGACCGGGACGCGGACGCCGGTGTAGCGCACCTCGCAATGCGTCGACCACCCGCTGCCGGCATGGCCGAGGACCGGCACCGCGCGCACGACCTCGAGACCGGGCGTGTCCGCCGGGACGACGATCTGCGAAGCACGCGAGTGCGGAGGGCCGTCGGGGTCGGTGACAGCCATCACGATCCCGAACGCGGCGCCGTCCGCCCCCGAGGAGAACCACTTGTGACCGTCGATCACCCACTCGTCCCCGTCGCGCCGCGCGCGCGTCTGCAGCGTCGTCGGGTCGGAGCCGGGCTGGTCGGGCTCGGTCATCGAGAAGAACGAGCGGATCACGCCGGCGACGAGCGGGAAGAGCCAGCGCTCCTTCTGCTCGGGCGTGCCGAAGAGATGGAGGATCTCGGCGTTGCCCGCGTCGGGCGCCTGGCACCCGAACACGAGCTGGGCGTAGGTCGAGCGGCCGATCTCCTCGTTCAGGTGCGCGTACGCGAGGAACCCGCGACCCGTCCCCCCGGCCTCGGGCGGGACGTGCGGCGCCCAGAGCCCGGCCTCCTTCGCCTTCGCCTGGAGCGAGCGGATCAGCTCGGCGTCGTCGCGCTGGAGGGCCTGCTCGTTCGGATAGACGTGCTCCTCCATGAACGCGCGGTAGCGCCCGCGCAGATCGCGCAGCTCGTCGGTCGGTGCGAGGTCGGCGATCGCCACGCGGGTTAGCATCGCACGCGTGCGCCTCGGCTTCTACATGGGCTACGCGCAGCCCGGAACGAGCCCGCTCGAGCTGGTCGAGCTCGCGCAGGAGGCGGAGCGGCTCGGCTACCACTCGGCCTGGGCGGCCGAGGCGTGGGGCACCGACGCGGTCACGGTGCTCGCGTGGATCGCTGCCACTACCGCGCGGATCAAGGTCGGCTCCGCGATCCTCCAGATCCCTGGGCGCACGCCGGCGAACACCGGCATGACCGCCGCCACGCTCGACCTGCTCTCCGGCGGCCGCTTCCTGCTCGGGCTCGGCACGTCCGGGCCGCAGGTCGTCGAGGGCTGGCACGGGGAGCCGTGGGGCAAGCCGCTCGCGAAGACGCGCGAGTACGTCGAGATCGTGCGCGCGGTGCTCCGCCGCGACGTCGTCGAGCATCACGGCGAGCACTACGACATCCCGTACACGGGCCCCGGCGCCACCGGGCTCGGCAAGCCGCTCAAGCTGATGGCCCGCCCGCTGCGCGCGGAGGTGCCGATCTACCTCGCGTCGATGGGCCCGAAGTCCGTCCGGCTCGCGTTCGACATCGCGGACGGCTGGATCCCGCTCTTCTTCCAGCCCGAGCGCGCGCGCGACGTCTTCCCGATGGACTACGCGCGCGACGGCTTCGAGGTCGCGCCGAGCGTGCCGGTCGTGCTGATCGACGACGTCGAGGCCGGCCGCGACGCGCTCAAGCAGTACTACGCGCTCTACGTTGGGGGCATGGGCGCGCGGGGGACGAACTTCTACAACGAGCTGTTCGCCCGCTACGGGTACGAGCGCGAGGCGCGGACGATCCAGGACCTCTACCTCGACGGCAAGCAGCGCGACGCCGCCGCCGCGGTGCCGGACGAGTTCGTCGACGCGGTCGCGCTCGTCGGGCCGAAGGAGCGGATCGGCGAGCGGCTCGAGGCGTTCCGCGAGGCCGGGGCGACGGAGCTGCTCGTGTCCACCCGCGACCCCGCCGCCCTCCGCGCGCTCGCCGAGCTCGTGCTTTGAAGGAGGCGCTCGAGGCGAAGCTCGGGCCTGTCGCCTCGGCACGCCTGCTGCCCGGCGGCGCGTCGAAGGAGGCGTGGGCCGTCGACCTCGCCGACGGCACCGAGCTGCTCGTCCGTCGAGCGAGCGTCGGCGTGATCCACCGCGACACGCTCACCCTCGAGCAGGAGTTCCGCGTGCTCGAGGCCGCGGTCGCTGCCGGCGTCGCGGCGCCGCGCCCGATCGAGTACCTCGGCGAGGTCGCGGGGCACGAGGCGTTCGCGATGGAGCGCGTGCGCGGCGAGACGATCGGCCGCAGGATCGTGCGCGACCCGCCGCCCGGCCTGCCGGGGCAGCTCGCCGAGCAGCTCGCGCGCATCCACGCGATCGTGCCGCTCGACTTCCTCCCGCGCGGCGACGTGATCGCGCGCTTCTACGACGAGCTCGACTCCGTCGGCGAGCCGCACCCCGCGATCGAGTACGGCCTCGCGTGGGTCCGCGAGCGGCTGCCCGAGCCCGGGGAGCAGGTGCTCTGCCACGGCGACTTCCGCGTCGGCAACTTCGCGGTCGACGAGCGTGGGCTCGTGGCCGTCCTCGACTGGGAGTTCGCGCACGTCGGCGACCCGCTCGACGACGTCGCGTGGCCGATCGTCCGCGCGTGGCGGTTCGGCGCCGACGCCCGGCGGCTCGGCGGGGTGGGGGAGGTCGAGCCGTACCTCGAGCGCTACAACGAGCTGACGGGCCGCGAGCTCACGCTCGAGCAGCTCGACGTCTGGGAGGTGCTCGGCAACGTCAAGTGGGCGATCGGCTGCCTGACCCAGTGCCGCCGGCACCTGAACGGCCAGGACCGGAGCGTCGAGTACGCGGTGCTCGGACGGATGGCGGCCGAGATGGAGTACGAGCTCCTCGACCTGATCGAGCATGCCTGACCGCCCGAACGCAGCCGAGCTGATCGAGGCCGTGTTCGAGTTCCTCGCCGGCGAGGTGCTCCCCGCGGCCGACGACCACCGCCTGAAGTTCCGGACGCTCGTCGCGATGAACGCGCTCGGGATCGCGCGGCGGGAGATCGAGGCTCCAAGTGACAGTCTGGTACTTGCGAACCCCGGCCTGGCGCAGACGATCCGCGAGCACGGCGCCGACCCCGCGCTCCTGCCCGGGCTGAAGGCCCACGTGGCGGCGAAGCTCCGCGTCTCGAACCCCGCGTACCTGGAGCGCTACGAGTGAGCCGCCGCCGGATCTACCTGATGCGCCACGGCGCCGTCTCGTACTTCGAGGACGGGCGTCCGGTCCGGCCGGAGACGGTGCCGCTGACGGTCGCCGGACGCGACCAGGCGCACGCCGCGGCGGCGATGCTGCGCGGGATCGAGCTCGACCGCGTGCTCACGAGCGGGCTCCCGCGCGCAGAGGAGACGGCGCGCATCGTCGCCCCCGACGTCGAGCCGGAGTCGTGGCCCGACCTCCGCGAGCTCGAGTCGGGGCGGCTCGAGGAGATCCCCGAGGACGAGCTCGAGCGCACCTTCCTCCACGCCTTCAAGGACGTCGTGCCGGAGGAGGCGCGCTTCCTCGGCGGCGAGACGATCGGCTCGCTCTTCGACCGCGTCCTCGGCGCGCTCGACCGCCTGCTCGCCGACGAGCGCTGGGACACGACGCTCGCCGTGCTGCACGGCGGCGTCAACCGCGCCATCCTCTCCCGCGCGCTCACGGGCGGACGGACGTTCCTCGGCAACCTCGAGCAGGCACCCGCGTGCGTCAACGTGCTCGACGTCGCCGACGACTGGATCGTGCGCGCGGTCAACGTGACGCCGTACGATCTGGCGCACCTGGGCGGACGCACCACGACGATGGAGGAGCTATGGCAGCAGTTCCGGAGCATCTAGAGCGCGACGAGGTCATCGAGCAGCTGCGGCGCGACGTGTCGCCCGAGGAGCACGACGAGATCCGCGAGCTCTGGAAGCGCCACTCGATCGCGGAGGACAACCGAGACCTGTCGGGCCTGATGTCGACGCTCACCGAGGACTGCGTCTACGAGGTGAAGCCGGACGGCGCGCGCTGGGAGGGCCACGCGGGCGCGACGCGCTTCTACACCGCGTTGCTGACCGCGTTCCCGGACATCCACTTCGACCTGACCGACATCGTCATCGGCCCGCAGGGCGTCTGCGAGTGGGCGCGCGTGACCGGCACGCACCGGGCGAAGTGGCTCGACCACGACCCGACCGGGGAGACGCTCACCTGGAACGTCGTGATCCTCTTCCCGTGGGACCGCGAGCGTCGGCTCTTCAGGGGCGAGAAGGTCTACAGCGACGCGTCGCTGACCCAGGCGTCGATGCGCTGAGCGAGCTCGTCGGGGAGCTCGAGCGGCAGGTTGTGCCCGCCGCCCTCGACCTCCTCGTACCGTGCGTTCGGCAGCCTGGACGCGAGCATCCGGCCGTTCTCGGGCGGGACGACCACGTCCTCGCTGCCGTGCAGGACGAACGCCCGCGTCTCGATCCGCTCGACCGGGATCCCGGCCGCGTAGTAGCGCATGCAGGCGTCGACGTGCGCCCACATCGTCTCCATCGGCGCGCCGTCGGCGATGCGCGCGGCGAGGATCTGCTCGTAGCGGTCCGGGTTCTCCTCGGGCCAGCCCGGCGCGAGCGACAGCGGCTGCGTGGCCCGCTCGTACTCGCCGAGCGGCAGCACCGCCGCGGTCTCGTACGCCTCCCGGATGGGCTGCGGCCGCGGGACGCGGTCCGGGCCCCCCGGCCCGGTGCAGACGAGGTAGAGCGAGCGCACGAGCTCGGGGCGCGCGAGCGCTAGCGTCAGCGAGACGTAGCCGCCCATGGACAGGCCCACGAGGTGCGTCGGCCCGCCCGCGAGCAGCTCCGCGACGTCCTCCGCCATCTCGGGCACGGAGCGCCGCGCCGGCACCTGCGCGAGCTCCCCGGTCCCCCGCGCCTCGAAGACCCGCGCATCGTTTCGGAGCAGCGGGAGCACCCACCGCCACGCCCACGGCCCCTGGCCGAGGCCCGCGATCAGGAGAACCGGTTCGCTCAGTTCAGGCGCTCGACGATCATCGCCATCCCCTGGCCGCCGCCGACGCACATCGTCTCGAGACCGATCGTCTCGTCGCGCGTCTCGAGGTCGTTCAGGAGCGTGCACATGATCCGCGCGCCCGTCATGCCGTAGGGATGTCCGAGCGCGATCGCGCCGCCGTGCGGGTTCAGCTTCTCGCCGAAGGGGTCGACGCCGAGCTCGCGGCAGACCGGGAGGACCTGCGCCGCGAACGCCTCGTTCAGCTCCATCACGTCGACGTCGTCGATCGTCATCCCCGCCGTCGCGAGCACGTTGCGCACCGCGCCGATCGGTCCGACGCCCATGATCTCCGGCTCGACGCCGGACACCCCGGACGCGACGATCCGCGCCCACGGCGTCAGGCCGAGCGCGCCGGCGCGCGTGTCGCTCATGACGACGACCGCGGCGGCGCCGTCGTTCAGCGGGCACGAGTTGCCGGCCGTGACCTTGCCGCCCGGCTTGAAGGCGGGATCGAGCGACGCGAGCCGCTCGAGCGTCGAGTCGGCGCGCGGGCCGTCGTCGGCCGCGACGCCGTCCCACGGGGTGATCTCGCGAGCGAAGAACCCCGACTGCTGCGCCGCGACCGCGCGCTCCTGCGAGCGCTGCGCGTAGCGGTCCATCTCCTCGCGCGAGACGTCCCACTGCTCCGCGACGTTCTCGGCGGTGAGGCCCATCGGGATGTAGACGTTCGCGATCGGCGCGTCGTCGCCGAACAGCTTCGGGTGAAGCTCCTCCTCGGACTTCGGGTAGCCGTCGACCTGCGTGATCGACTCGACCCCGCCGGCGACGAAGGCGTCCCCCTCGCCCGCCTTGATCGCGTGGAAGGCCATCCGGATCGTCTGGAGCGACGAGGCGCAGAAGCGGTTGACCGTCGTCCCGGGCACCGACGCGGGCAGCCCGGCGAGGAGCGCGGCGCGCCGGCCGAGGTTCATACCCTGGCGCTCCTGCGGGAAGCCGCAGCCGATCATCACGTCGACGATCTCCTCCCGCGGCAGCTCGGGGACGTGCTTCAGCGCGGCCTCGATCGCGAACGCGATCAGGTCGTCGGGCCGCGCGTCGACGAGCGACCCCTTGCGCGCGCGCCCGATCGGCGTGCGTGCGGCTGCGACGATCACTGCTTCAGGCAAAGGCGTTCTCCCCTGTGAGAGCTCGACCGATGATCAGCTTCTGCACCTGGCTGGTGCCCTCGTACAAGGTAGTGACTCGAGCGTCCCTCAGGTACTTCCCCACGGGGTACTCGTCGACGTAGCCGTAGCCGCCGTGCACTTGGACGGCCGCGTTCGCCGCGCGCACCGAGACCTCGCTCGCGTAGTACTTCGCGATCGACGACTCGAGCGTGTGGCGCTCGCCCGCGTCGGCGAGCGAGGCCGCCTTCCAGGTGAGCAGCCGCGCGGCGTCGGTCTCGACGGCGATCTCGGCCAGGAGCTCCTGAACGAGCTGGAAGCCGGCGATCGGCCTGCCGAACTGCGTTCGCTCCTGCGCGTAGCCGACCGAGGCGTCGAGGCACCCCTGCGCGATCCCGACGCAGCCGGCTGCGAGCGAGATGCGCCCGTCGTCGAGCGCCGACATCGCGACCTTGAAGCCCTCGCCCTCGGCACCGAGCCGCGCGGAGTCGGGAACCCGGACGCGGTCGAGGAAGAGCTCGCCGGTGTCCTGCGCGCGCAGTCCCAGCTTGCCCTTGATCGGCCGGGCCTCGAAGCCCTCCGCGTCGGTGGGGACGAGGAAGCACGTGAGCCCCCGCGGGCCCTCGCGGCCGGTGCGGGCGAAGACGAGTGCCATCCGCGCCCACGTGCCGAGCGTGATGAAGATCTTCTGGCCGCTGAGCAGCCAGTCGGCGCCGTCGCGCTCGGCGCGGGTGACGAGCGACGCCGGGTCCGAGCCCGAGCCGGGCTCGGTCAGCGCGTAGCAGCCGAGCACCTCGCCCGAGCCGAGCCTCGGGATCCACTCGTCGCGCTGCGCGTCCGTGCCCCAGCGCCTGATCGTCTTGCCGACGAGGCCGACGGTGACCGACACGATCCCGCGCACGGACGAGTCGGCCTTGCCGAGCTCCTCCATCACGAGGCAGTACGAGACCGTGTCGAGCTCCCACCCGGCGAGGAAGCCGACCTCCGCGAGCTTCGCGACGAGCTCGCGGTCGAGCTCCTCCGCGCGGTCCCACTCGCGCGCGTGCGGCACCACCTCGCGCGCGCAGAACGCGCGCGCCGTCTGCTGGACGAGCTGCTGCTCGGGGGTGAGCGAGAAGTCCATCGGGCCAAGACGAGCGGGGCCGGCGCGTGCCGGCCCCGCTCTCATGCCTGCGATCCTCGGGGCCTACCGGGTCTTGACGAGCGCGCCGAACTCCCTGAACGCGCCGTCGTTGTACCGGGTCAGCCGCTGGTAGCGGATCGGGAACGCGCTCCGCGGCGTGGTCGTGATCCGCGACCCGCGCAGCAGCCAGGGGCTCGCCAGCTTCAGGTTCCTCGCGGCGTTCATCAGCCGCGCCCGCGTCGGATTCCGGCCTGCGCGGTACAGCGCCTGCACGAACGTGTCGGCCTTCGCCATGCCGTAGAAGAACAGACCCTCGTTGGTGGGCTGCCCCGGCGCGTACTTCTCCATCAGCCGCTTGAACAGCCGCACCTGCGCGTCGTTCGCGTACGCCGGCGAGGCGACGTCCTTCAGGTAGGTCGTCGTGACGACGCCGTTGACCGCATCGGCCGAGCCGGCCGACGCACGTGCCGCCGCCATGAAGCCCGGCGTCGCGCCGACCGAGTTGACGATCTTGTTCGGCCGCCAGCCGAGGCGGTACGCGGTCACGAGCGCCGTGATCGACTCCGTCGGCGTCGCGACGATCAGGAACGTGTCGGCGCCCGAGGCGCGCAGCCGCGCGACCGGGCCCGGGATCACCGACGCGCCGCCGGCGCGCGGGTAGGTCTCGGTCGCGACGATGTTCCGGCCGGCCCGTGAGGCGAAGCCCTGCACGAACTCACGGCCGTAGTCGTCGTTCTGCCTCAGGATCGCGACGCGCGCGTTCGAGAGGTTCTGCCGGACGTACGAGCCGAGCAGGATCCCCTCCTGCACGTAGTCGGGCTGCCACCCGATCGTCCACGGGAACTGCCGGTGCATCCGGCCAAACTCGCTCAGGCCGGTCGAGACGTACAGCTGGGGGACCTTGCGCTGGTTCATGTACGCGCGGACCGCCTGCTGGTTCTCCGTGCCGAGCCCGCCGAGCATCGCGAAGACGCGGTCCTGCTCGACCGCGCGGCGCGTCTGCTGCACCGTCTGGGCCTCGTTGTACTGGTCGTCGTACACCTTGAGGACGATCTGCCGCCCGTACACGCCGCGCTTCCCATCGCGGGCGCGCCGTGCGTTGATGTAGCTGAAGTACGTCCTCATCCCGGTGCCGATCCGGGCGTACAGCGACGCGGGGCCGCTGAGCGGCAGTGTCGTCCCGATCGTGATCGTTCTCGCGCTGACTCCCGGATCGGCCGCGGGCCGCGCGACCGCACCGGGAATCGCGACCAGGAGCGCCGCCGCCGCGGCGACCAGGGTCGCGAAGAGCACCTTCATACGCATACGCCTCTCTCCTTAGGGGTTCGCTCGACCTTCCGAAGGGTTCAGACGACTATAAACCCGCTTTGTAAGGGCGCCAACACGCCCGGGCAGACCGGCGAGGCCGGTAGGGGCGATGAGGAGCACCAGCAGGAGGATCACCCCGTAGACCACCGACGGGACGCCCGGGGTGGTCGGATCGACGTCGTCGATCGGCACCTGGACCCGCTGCAGGAAGTTGATCACCGGCCCGAGGACGTCGCCCGCGTAGAGCGGGATGAACTCGACG
>JAICPI010000056.1 GCA_025929895.1 Thermoleophilia bacterium | reverse complement strand
TCTCGGGCGGCCAGCAGCAGCGCGTCGCGCTCGCGCGCGCGCTCGCCCCCCGCCCCTCGATCGTTCTCCTCGACGAGCCGTGGTCGAACATCGACCCGCTCCTGCGCGCGTCGATGCGCGCCGAGCTCGCGGACATCCTCCGCGGCATCGACGTGACCGTGCTCTTCGTCACCCACGACCGCGAGGAGGCGTTCTCGCTCGCCGACCGGATCGCGCTCATGCGCGACGGCACGGTCGTGCAGACCGGCGCGCCCGAGGAGCTCTACCTCGCCCCCGCCGACCGGTGGGCGGCGGAGTTCGTCGGCGCCGCGAACTTCCTCCCCGGCACGATCGAAGACGGGCTCGTCGACACCCTGATCGGCCGCTTCCCCGTCGCGAACCTGAACGGCCACACGAGCGTCGAGGCCCTCATCCGCCCGGAGCAGCTCGAGCTCCAGCTCGATCCCGGCGGCCCCGGCGAGGTGGTCGGCCGCGAGTTCCGCGGCCACGACGTCTTCTACCGCGTTCAGCTCCCGAACGGGTCGGTTGTGACCTCGCAACGACCCTCGACGGAGGTCGTCCCCCTCGGGGCACGGGTCGCCCTGCGGCCGCACGAGCGGCGCGTCACGGTCTTCGAGCCGGTTCTCGCTTGACGCGTCAGGTCCGCCTTACGTAGCCTCCCGGGGCTTGTAAGGGGGTCCTGACAAAGGAGGATGCAGGTGCTGAGACGGTCGGTGATCGCGGCTGCGCTGCTCGCGCTCGCGGCTGGGTGCGGAGGCGACGACGAGGCCGGGAGCGGGACGCTGACCGTCTACTCCGGCCGGGAGCAGGAGCTCGTCGAGCCCCTGTTCGAGCGCTTCGAGGAGGAGACCGGCATCGACGTCGAGGTGCGCTACGGCGATAGCGCGGAACTCGCGGCGACGATCGCCGAGGAGGGCGAGAACACCCCGGCCGACGTCTTCTTCGCGCAGGACCCGGGCTCGCTCGGCGCGGTCGAGGGTCAGGGCCGGCTCGCGGAGCTGCCCGACTCGATCCTGAACCGCGTCGACGAGCGCTTCCGCGACCCCGACAGACATTGGACCGGCACGTCGGGCCGGGTTCGCGTGGTCGTCTACAACACCGAGGAGGTCTCGGAGGACGAGCTGCCGACGTCGGTGTTCGACGTCACGGATCCGAAGTGGAAGGGCAAGATCGGGATCGCCCCGACGAACGCGTCGTTCCAGGCCTTTGTGTCCGCGATGACGCTCTCGCTCGGCGAGGAGCGCACGCGCGAGTGGCTCGAGGCGCTCGAGGCGAACGACCCGAAGCTCTACGACGGGAACACGCCGATCGTCGAGGCCGTCGCCGCCGGCGAGATCGAGATCGGGCTCGTGAACCACTACTACCTCTACCTCGTCAAGGAGGAGCAGCCCGACGCGCCGATCGAGAACCTGTTTCTCGAGGGCGAGGATCCCGGTGCGCTCGTCTCGGTCGCGGGAGTCGGCGTGATCGACGGCTCCGACGAGGAGGACGAGGCACGCCGGTTCGTCGAGTTCCTGCTCTCGGACGAGTCGCAGCGCTTCTACGTCGAAGAGGCCGAGGAGGCCGAGTACCCGCTCGTGGACGGGATCGAGGCGAAGGAGGGGCTTCCGCCGCTCGACGAGCTCCGCGGCCCGCAGCTCGAGCTCGACGACCTCGGCCCGCAGCTGGAGCGGACGCTGGAGCTGCTGAACGAGGTCGGGTTCACGACGTGAGGCGCGCGAGGGCGCCCGTCGCGCTGGCCCTCGCGGCCGTCGCGACGGTCGCCCTCGTCCTGCTGCCGCTCGCGTATCTCGTCCTGCGCGCAGCCGAAGGCGGAGCCGACGCGCTCCGCGTCCTCGACCGCGACACGCTCGACCTCGTCCTCCAGACGCTGCTGCTCGTCGGCGCGGTCACGGGGTCGGCGATCGCGGTCGGGCTGCCGCTCGCGTGGCTCGTCACCCGGACCGACCTCCCCGCCCGGAGGCTGATCGCCGTCGCGAGCCCGCTGCCGCTCGTGATCCCGAGCTACGTCGCGGCGCTCGCGCTGCTGGGCGCCTTCGGGCCGCGGGGGCTGCTCCAGCAGCTGCTCGAGCCGCTCGGGGTCGAGCGGCTGCCGGAGATCTACGGCTTCGTCGGCGCGTGGCTCGCGCTCACGCTCTCGACCTACCCCTACGTCTTCCTCCTGGCGGCGTCCGCGCTGCGCGGCCTCGACCCCGCCCTCGAGGACGCCGCGCGCGGCCTCGGCGACTCGCGCTGGCGGCTGTTCCGGCGCGTGACGCTCCCCGCGCTCCGCCCCGCGCTCGGCGCGTCGTCGCTCCTGGTCGCGCTGTACACGCTGTCGGACTTCGGCGCCGTCTCGCTGATGCAGTACAACGCGCTGACCCGGTCGATCTACCTCCAGTACCGGTCGCTGTTCGACCGCACCCCCGCCGCCGTGCTGGGGCTCGTGCTCGTCGCGCTCACGCTCGCGCTCCTCGCGCTCGAGGCGCGCACGCGCCGCAACGTTCGCTCGTCGGCGAGCGGGACCGAGCGGCCGCCGGCGCTCGTCGCACTCGGCCGCTGGCGCTGGCCCGCGTTCGCGTTCGGGGCGGGCGTGCTCACGTTCTTCCTCGTCGTCCCGATCACGGTGCTCGTCTACTGGTCGACTCGTGCGGTCGAGCTCGGCCACGGGATCTCGTTCGCCTGGGAGGCGGCGCTGTCCTCGCTGACCGCCTCGCTCGCGGCGGCCGTCGTCGCCGTCGTCGCGGTCGTGCCGGTCGCGTTTCTCGCGGAACGCCACCCGGCGCGCTGGACACGTGCGATCGAGCGGCTCGCGTACACGGGCAACGCGTTGCCGGGGATCGTGATCGCGCTCTCGCTCGTCTTCTTCGCCGCCAACTACCTCCCCACGCTGTACCAGACGCTGGCCCTGCTCGTGTTCGCGTACGTCGTCCGCTTCTTCCCGCAGGCGCTCGCCGGCGTCGGCTCGGCGCTCCAGCGCGTGCACCCGCGGATCGAGGAGGCGGGCCGCAGCCTCGGGCGCGGACCGATCCGCGTGCTCGCGACGGTGACGGTGCCGCTGATCCGTCGCGGCGTGCTCGCGGGCGGCGCGCTCGTCTTCCTGAACGCGATGAAGGAGTTGCCGGCGACGCTCCTGCTGCGCCCGATCGGCTTCGAGACGCTCGCGACCGAGATCTGGCGCTTCACCTCGCTCGGCTCGTACTCACGCGCCGCCCCGCCCGCGCTGCTCCTGATCGTGGTCTCGGCGCCGTTCGTCTACCTGCTCTCGACGCGGCGTAGCTCCGACGTTTCCGCGCCCGGGTAGAGTGGCCGCGATGGCGCAGCAGGGGCATTCGGTCGACGAGTACCTCGAGACGATCTACTTCCTCGCCTTCCCGATCGGCGAGTACCGGCCGATGGCGGACGGGCTCCCGACCGTCTCCGTGCGCGTCGCCGAGATGTTGGGCGTCTCGCGCGCCTCGGCCGGAGAGATGCTGAAGCGGCTCGAGGCCGAGGGGCTGATCGAGCGCGGCGAGCAGAAGGAGGCGCTGCTCACGAAGACGGGCCGCGCGCGCGCCGAGAAGGTCGTCCGCAAGCACCGCCTGATCGAGCGCCTCCTCACCGACTTCATGGGCTATACCGCCGCCGAGGCGCACGTCTACGCCGACGAGCTCGGCGACACGTTCTCCGAGGACATGGTCGAGCGGATCGCGGAGCGGCTGGGGCAGCCCGACCGCTGCCCGCACGGCTGGCCGGTCGACCCGGCCTTCGAGCAGCGCGAGAACAACGAGCTCGCACCGCTCGCCGACCTGCCCGCGGGCGCGAAGGCGACGATCGTCCGGCTCGCCGAGCACGACGGCGACCTCCTGCACTGGTTCTACGACCAGGGCCTCGAGCCCGGCCGCGAGCTCGAGGTGCGCTCGACCGAGCCGATGGCCGTCCGCCTGAACGGCGGCGAGGTCGGCCTGAGCGACAAGGCCGCCGCCGGGCTCTTCGTCCGCCCCGCCTAACGGTCCGGCTCGACGAACGTGATCGTCACGCGCTCGAAGCCGAGCGCGCGGAGCAGGCTCGTCAGCATCCGGCGCGTGTTCTGCTCGGCGCGCGCGAGCAGGCCCGAGTCGGTCTGCGCGGCGGCGCGGAGCTTCTGCTCGGAGAGCTGGTAGAGCTCGCGCTCGCTCGTCGGGTTGTCCTGGAAGAGCGACGCGACGCGGTCGATCAGCCCGCGGTCACGGTCGTAGACGTAGCTGCGAGCCGGGTCGACGCGAACGTCGAAGAACGTCGCCGACGGCAGCGTCAGCTCCGCCGTGAGCCGGTCGTCCGAGACCTCCACCGCGTCTTCGTCGAGGTTCGCGAAGTCGACGCCCGCGTCCACCTCGCCGACCGCGACGAAGAGCACCCGTTCGCCGCGGATCGCCGACGGCACGAAGCGCGTGTCCTTCTCGAGGTCGACGATCACCTCGAAGTGCCCGGTCGCCGCCTGGAAGCGCGCGAGGTTCTCGATCGCGCGCAGGACGACCGGGCTCGAGCGGTCGACGGTCTCCTCCCGGAACGGGTTCGAGAACGAGGGCAGGCAGCCGCCGAGCGCGCCGAACATGAGCCAGAGCCCGAGCGCGACGAGCGCGAACGCGATCGCCCACCCCGGAACGTCCGGCCGGCGCCGCTGCTCGGGTGGAGGTGCGACCGGGTCGGTCAGTCGCGGTCGCCGGCGCCGACGACGCCGACCTCGGCCTCGACGTGCGGCGGGTCGCCGTCGAGGCCCGCGGCCTCGCGCAGCGCGACGGCCTTGTCGACCCGCTCCCACGAGAAGTCGTGGTCGTCGCGGCCGAAGTGGCCGTACGCCGCCGTCTTGCCGTAGATCGGCCGGCGCAGGTCGAGGTCGCGGAGGATCGCCGCCGGGCGCAGGTCGAAGTGCTCGGCGACGAGCTCCTCGATGCGGGCGACCGGGACGTGCTCCGTCTCGAAGGTCCGGACGGTCAGGGAGACCGGCCGCGCGACGCCGATGGCGTACGCGACGTTCACCTCGGCGCGGTCGGCGAGACCAGCCGCGACGAGGTTCTTCGCGACGTAGCGCGCTGCATAGGCGCCGGAGCGGTCGACTTTCGTCGGGTCCTTGCCCGAGAACGCGCCGCCGCCGTGCCTGGCCGCGCCGCCGTACGTGTCGACGATGATCTTGCGCCCCGTCAGACCGGTGTCGCCCATCGGGCCGCCGACCACGAACTTGCCCGTCGGGTTGACGTAGACGAAGTCGCGGTCGTCGTAGAGCCTGCGCTCGTCGTACAGCCGCGGGTCGAGAATCGGGTGGAGCACGTGCTCGATCACGTCCTCCTTGATCGTCTGCGCGTCGACGCCCTCGGCGTGCTGGGTCGAGACGAGCACGCGCACGACCTCGACAGGCGTCTGCCTGCCGTGCTCGTCGACCTCGTAGCGAACGGTGACCTGCGCCTTCCCGTCCGGGCGGAGGTACTTCAGCTGGTCGGACTTGCGAACGCCGGCGAGCCGCCGCGCGATCTTGTGCGCGAGCATGATCGGCAACGGCATCAGCTCCGGCGTCTCGCTCGACGCGTAGCCGAACATCATCCCCTGGTCGCCTGCGCCGACACGGTCGAGCGGGTCGTCGTCGCCCGGGTCGTGCTGGACCTCGTACGCGGTGTTGACGCCCTGCGCGATGTCGGGCGACTGCTCGTCGATCGCCACGACGACGCCGCACGTGTTCGCGTCGAAGCCCCACTCCGAGTGCGTGTAGCCGATCTCCGCGATTCGCTCGCGCACGAGCTTCGGGATGTCGACGTACGTCTCCGTCGTGATCTCCCCGGCGACCACGACGAGGCCGGTCGTGATCAGCGTCTCGCAGGCGACGCGACCCTGCGGATCGTCGCCCAGGACGGCGTCGAGGACGCTGTCGGAGACCTGGTCGGCGATCTTGTCCGGGTGGCCTTCCGTGACCGATTCGGACGTGAAGAGGAACCCGCGGGCGGCCATACGCGCCGCAGCCTACCTACTGGATGTGGACGAACAGGGTCGCGCCGGTGGTATCCCCGTCGCTCTCGCTCCAGGCGACGACGGAGCGGATCGGGCGGAGGTTCTCCACGACTTCACCGGGCAGCTCGGCCCCGGCCAGGCCCGCCAGGCCGAGGAGCGGCAGCGCGTCGGCGACGTTCACGTAGAGGAACCCGCTCGTCTCGTCGGGCATCCCGGCGGCGTCGGCGGCCTCGCGGAAATCCTCGCTGTCGGCGAGCGTCTCACCGCTCGGGCGGACCGCCTCCTCGGGGCTCGACGCGGTCGTCGCGACCAGCCGTCCGTCGACCACGCCCATGCGCACCTCGAGCGGCAGCCCCTGGAGGAGCGGCTCGAGCGCCTCGCGCGCGCCGTCCGCGTCGTCGACGCCGACGACGAGCGTGACCTCGGGCATGCCGCCGCCCAGCCGGACCCAGAGCGCGCCCTCGCCGTTCACGCCCTCGAGCAGCTCCTCGAGCCGGACGCCGAGCACGTCCGCGAGCGGCCCGAGCATCGACTTCCGCGAGCGCAGCGCCTCGCCGTCGAAGGACAGGAACGCGAGCGCGTCCGCGGGCGCCTGCTCGAGACGCTCCGAGGCGTAGGCCTCGCCGGTCGACGCGCCCTCGCCGCGGATCGTGAAGTCGACGACGGGCCCGTTCTCGCGGGCCTCGACTGCGCCCGCGGCCCACTCCACGTCGACGGTGTTCGCGTAGCCCCCGAAGCTGTCGGCGAAGTCACCGCGGACGAAGCCGAACGCGAGCCGGTCCTCCGGCGCCTCCGCGAGCGCCGCCTCGAACGCGTCGTCGTCGGCGAGCGACGCGCCGCCCTCGCCGAGCGCGTCGATGCTCGCCTGGCTCTCGGCGGCTGCGCGCCAACCGTCGACCTCGCCGGTCACGACCTCCTCGCCCGACTCCTCCTCGAGGTTCGCGATCAGCGCCTCGTACTTGGCGTCGTCGTCGGGCTGCGTCAGCACCACGACGTCGTCCTCCTCGGAGCCGTTGAAGACGAAGGCGACGGTGTCCCCGAGCGCGGGCGCGATGTCGCGCTCGTACTCGAGGTCGCTCTCGCGCGCCTGCTCGTTCAGCAGCTCCATGAGCTGCGGACGGTCGGGGAAGCGGTCGAGCAGGTCCTGCACGCGCGACCACTGGTCGGACTCGAGATCGACGTCGACCTCGACGAACCCGAGCGTCCCGGACGGCACGACCGCCGCCGCGGACTCGCCGGCGCCTGCGCCCTCGCCGCCGCACCCCGCGAGCGCGAGCGCGGCGAGCACCGAGGCGAGCCCGACCCTCACTCTTCCCTCGGCGTGCGGCCCATGAGGCTCGCGAGCAGCTCCGACAACGGCATCCCACCGAGCACGGTACACACGCCCTCGGTTATCGGCAGCTCGATTCCGAGCCGCCGAGAAAGATCCCTCAAGACAGGGGCCGTCGTCAGCCCCTCGACGGTCTGGCCGATCTCGGCGACGGCCTCCTCGGGCGAGCGCCCGCGCGCGATCAGCTCGCCGGCGCGGCGGTTGCGCCCGCTCGGGTGCCAGCAGGTCACGATCAGGTCGCCCATCCCCGCGAGGCCCGCGAACGTGTCGGGCTGACCGCCCGCGGCCTCCCCCAGGCGCGCCATCTCGGCGAGCCCGCGCGTGATGAGCGCCGCCTTCGCGTTGTCCCCGAGCCCGAGGCCGTCGACGCCGCCGGCCGAGAGCGCGATCACGTTCTTCGCCGCGGCGCAGAGCTCGACGCCCACGAGGTCCGGGTTGACGTAGACGCGGAACGTGAGGGAGTTGATCTCCGACTGGAGCCGCTCCGCGAGCGCTGCGTCGTCGGACGCGATCACCGCGGCCGTGGGCAGGCCGGCGGCGATCTCCTCCGCCATGTTCGGGCCCGAGAGGACCGCGACGGGCCGGTCGCGGACGAGCGTCGAGAGCCGCTCGCCGCTCTCCGGGTCGAGGCCCTTCGTCAGGCTCAGCACGGGCGCGCGGCCCGGGAGCGCGCGGACGACCTCCCCGAACGAGCGGCTCGGAACCGCGAGCACGACGACGTCCGCTTCGTCGAACGGGACGCTCTCGACGGTCGTCGCCGACACGCCGGTCAGGTCGACCTCGGGGAGGTAGCGCGGGTTGCGGCGCGTCGTCGAGATCGCCCGCGCCTGCGCGGCGTCGCGCGCGGCCAGCGCGACCTCGTGCCCCCGCTCGAGCAAGAGCTTCGAGAAGGCCGTGCCCCACGACCCGGCGCCGACGACGATCGCTCTCACTTGCGGACGAAGTCGATCACGACCGGGACCCCGCTGAGGTCGAACCGCTCGCGCAGCGAGTTCTCGACCCAGTAGCCGTAGTCGCGCGTAACGAGCGCAGGGTCGTTCACGAACAGCTTGAACCGAGGCGGGCGCGCGTCGACCTGCGTCCCGTAGAGCAGGTTCAGGCTCCGGCCGTTGCGCGACGGCGGCTGCCGCGACTCCCGCAGCTCGCCGAGGAAGCGGTTCAGCTCGGGCGTCCCGATCTGCGTCGTGTGCTTCTCGAACAGCTTCTCGACCTCGTCGAGTACGCGCCCGACACCGCGACCCGTCTTCGCGGAGACGGCCATGATCGGCGGGCGCTGCCGCAGCCGCCGCAGCAGGTGGCCGCGCGCCTCCTCGATCGAGAGCTGCGTCGTGTCCCACTTCGAGAGCACGACGAGCGTCGACGAGCTCGCGTGCCGCGCGACGTCGGCGACGCTCAGGTCCTGCTCGACGATCCCCTCGCTCGAGTCGATCAGGACGAGCGCGACGTCGGAGCGCGCCGCGGCCTCGAGCGCGCGCAGCTCCGAGTAGTACTCGATCCCCTGCCGATGTCTGCGCTTGCGTCGGAGCCCGGCGGTGTCGACGAGGACGAACGTGCGGTCGTCGCGTTCCAGCACGGTGTCGATCGAGTCACGCGTCGTGCCCGGGATCTCCGAGACGATCACCCGCTCGCGGCCGAGCAGCGCGTTCAGCAGCGACGACTTCCCGACGTTCGGCCGGCCGAGGATCGCGACGCGAATCGCGTCCTCCGGGAGCTCCGGCCGAGACGCGCCGAGCTGCTCGAGCCGGTCGACGATCTCGTCGAGCAGGTCGCCGGACCCGTAGCCGTGCATCGCGGACAGCGGGACCGGGTCGCCGAGACCGAGGTGATGGAACTCGAGCGCGTTCGCGTCCTGCGAGGGGTCGTCGATCTTGTTCGCGAGCACGACGACCGGCTTGTGCGAGAGGCGCAGGATCTCGGCGACCTCCTCGTCGCCCGGCGTGACGCCGGCGCGGGCGTCGACGACGAAGAGCACGAGATCGGCCTCCTCCACCGCGGCGCGGGCCTGCTCCGCGATCGATCGCGTGATCGCGTCCTTCTCCGCGACGTCGATCCCGCCCGTGTCGATCAGGAGGAAGCGGCGGTTGCGCCACTCGCACACGAGCTCCTTGCGGTCCCGGGTCACGCCCGGCGTCTCGTGCACGACGGCTGCGCGCGTCGCGGTCAGGCGGTTGACGAGCGTCGACTTGCCGACGTTCGGGAAGCCGACGATCGCGACGGTGCCGAGGAGCTCGCCGGTCAGGGCAGCTCCACCGCGCGCGGGCGGCCCGCCTCGTGCAGCTCGGCGAGCCAGCGCCAGAGGCGGTGGATCTCGCGCTCGATCTCGGCGGAGGCCTCGCGATAGCCCTTGCCGCTCTTCGGCAGGCCGTCGAAGCGCATCGGCTTGCCCCAGACGACCGAGACCGGATGCCAGTTCCCGGGCCGCCAGCTCTGCGTGCCGTGGATCGCCGCCGGGACGACCGGGACGTCTTCCTGGAGCGCGGCCATCGCGGCGCCCGGCTGCACCTTGCCCGGGACGCCTGCGCGCTGGCGCGTGCCCTCGGCGAAGAGCCCGAGCGCGTGACCCGCCCGCACCGTCTCGCGCATCAGCCGGACGGCCTCCCGGTCGGACTCGCCGCGGCGCACCGAGATCGTCCCGAACGCGCGGATCAGCTGCCCGACACCCGGCATGCGGTGCGCCTCGACCTTCGCGAGGAAGTGGATCGTGCGGGGGCAGACGTGGCCGAAGACCGGCGGATCGATCCAGTGGAAGTGGTTGAACGCGAGCACGATGCCGCCCTCGGCCGGCACGTCCTGCTGGCCGTACACGCGCAGCGGCACGAAGGCGCGCACGAGGCTGCCGATCGTCAGGCGGCCGATCTTCCAGGCGACGTCGACGCGGCTCACGCTGGCTGCCTCGCCCGCACGAGCTCCTCGATCCGCTCGACCACCTCGTCGATCGTGAGCGCGGTCGTGTCGATCCGCTCCGCGTCGTCCGCGGCCTGCATCTGGGCCGCGTCGCGCTCGTCCCGCAGTCGGAGGTCGGTGGCGAGGGCGTCGGCAGCGCGCCCGGGACGCTCCGCGATCCGCCTGCGCGCGCGCTCGACCTCGTCGGCGTTCAGGAACACCTTCACCTCCGCGCCCGGCGCGACGACGGTGCCGATGTCGCGTCCCTCGATCACGACGTCCCCGAGCGAGCCGAGCTCGCGCTGCCGCTCGCGCATGACCTCGCGGACCTCGGGGTGCCGCGCGACGGACGAGACGACCTTGTCGATGCGCGAGTCGCGGATCGCGGAGGTCACGTCGACGGCGTCGATCAGCACGAGGTCCTGCTGCGCGAACGTGATCGGGTACTCGCGCGCGAGCGCGCCGAGCGCCGCGCCGTCGTCGAGCGAGCGCCCGTGCTCGAGCGCGAGCCACGTCAGCGCGCGGTACATCGCGCCGGTGTCGAGGTAGCGGAAGCCGAGCCGCGCGGCGAGCCGCCTCGCCACCGTGCTCTTGCCGGCCCCTGCGGGCCCGTCGATGGCGACGATCACCGTTTGCTCACCGAGTCGAGAAGCTCGAAGAACCCGGGGAAGCTTATCGCCGCCGCCTCGGCCCCCTCGAGCCGCAGCCCCCCGCGCGACACGAGCCCGGCCACCGCCCCAAGGATCGCGATCCGGTGATCGCCCTCGGAACGAGCCGTGCCTCCCCCCTTTGGGCGGGTGGGGAGACCGACCACCCGCAACTCATCTTCGCCCGCCGAGATGCGGATGCCCAGGGGTCGGAGCAGATCTTTGACGGTTTCGACCCGGTCCGTCTCCTTTACGCGCAGTTCTGCGACACCTTCGATCACGGTCTCCCCTCGGGCCATCCCTGCGAGCAACGCCACGAGCGGAAGCTCGTCGACCATCCGGGGCACCTCCGCCGCGGACACCTTCGTCGCGACGAGCGTCGACGACGAGCGCACCTCGACGTCGGCGACGGGCTCGCTGCCGAGCCGGCGCTTGTTGAACAGCGTCACGCGCGCGCGCATCCGCTCGAGCACGTCGAGCAGGCCCGTCCGCGTCGGGTTGACGCCGATGTTGTGGAGGTACAGCTCGGAGCCCGGGAGCAGCGTGGCCGCGACGATCAGCGGGGCCGCGGACGAGAAGTCGCCGGGCACCTCGACCCGGTCGAGCCGGAGCGAGTCGACGCCCGCGACCGTGATCGCCTGCGCCTTCCGCTCGACGCGCACGCCCGCGGCCTCGAGCAGGAGCTCCGTGTGGTCGCGCGTCGCCGCGGGCTCCACGACCGTCGTCCTCCCGCATGCCAGCAACCCGGCGAGGAGCACGGCGGACTTCACCTGCGCGCTCGCGACCGGCAGCTCGTAGCGGGTCCCGCGCAGGGGCGCGCCCTCGACGAGGAGAGGGGCATGGCCTTCGGTCGTCTCGACCCGGGCGCCGAGCTCGCGCAGCGGCGTCGCGACGCGCTCCATCGGCCTTCGCGAGAGCGACGCGTCGCCCGCGAGCTCGAAGCGTCCGTTCTGGCCGGCGAGGATCCCGGCGAGGAGCCGCATCAGCGTGCCCGCGTTGCCGCAGTCGACCGGCTCCGGCGGAGGGACGAGCCCGCGCAGCCCGCGCCCGTGCACGCGCACGAGGTCGACGTCGAGCTCGTCGACCTGCACGCCGAGCGCCCGCACCGCGCGCAGCGTCGAGTCGGTGTCGCCCGCGCGCCCGAAGCCGACGATCTCGGTCTCGCCGTCGGCGATCGCGCCGAGCAGGACAGCGCGGTGCGAGATCGACTTGTCGCCGGGAACGACCGCGTGCCCGACGAGCGCGCGCGCGGGCTCGATCCTCACTCGACGACCGCGGAGACGACGACGCCGTACCCCTGCGCCTCGAGCAGCTCGGCGGCTCGGCGCGCCGGCTCCTCGCCGGTGACGAGCACGTTCAGCACGCCCCCGCGCTCGGGCGAGAAGTGCTGGAGCTCGAAGTCCTCGATGTTGATGCGCTCCGCGCCGAGCGCCTGCGTGATCCCGGCGAGCACGCCGGGGCGGTCCGGCACGTGCACGCGCAGGCGCTGGAGCGCGCCGGGATCCTCGAACGCCTCGGCGAGCATCCGGCGGCGGTTGCCCGAGGCCTCCGCGATCCAGCGCGCGAGGAATCCCGCGTCGCCCGCTTCCAGCGCCGCCTCGAGCTGCTCGATCCTGCGGCGATGCTCGCGGAGCGTCTCGCGGAGCGCCGACGCGTTGTCGAGGAAGATGTCGACCCAGATCCGGGGGTTCGCGCCCGCGACGCGGGTGAGGTCGCGCAGCGACCCGCCGGCCGCGGCGAGAGGCTCGTGCCCCTCGATCCGCGCGGCGCCCGCCTGGTTGACGAGCAGGTTCGCGAGCGCGTGCGGCAGGTGGCTCGTCAGCGCGACGAGCCGGTCGTGCGCCTCGGGGTCGACGGCGACCGGCACGGCCCCGAGCGACGAGACGAACGCGTGCAGCTCACGGTAGCGCGCGGGCTCGGTCGCGGCGCCGGGCGTGAGGAACCAGGTCGCGCCCTCGAACAGCTCCGCGCGGGCGTTCGCGGCGCCTCGGGCCTCGGAACCGCACACGGGGTGGCCGCCGATGAACCGTGCGTCGTCGCGCACCGCACGCGCGACCGCGCCCTTCGTCGAGCCGACGTCGGTGACGGTCCCGCTCGACGCCGCGAGCACCTCGGCGACGGAGCTCGACAGCTGGGCGACGGGCGCGGCAACCACCGCGAGCTCGGCATTGGCGACCGCTTCGGACAGCGAGCCGGCGGGCTCGACCGCTCCGCCCTGCGCGGCCTCCGCGAGCGCGTCCGGATCGGGATCGAACCCGCGCACGGAGGCGACGCCGGCTCGACGCGCGGCGAGCGCGACCGATGCGCCGATCAGCCCGGTGCCGACGATCGCGAGCCGCGAGACCACGTCAACCGACGGTCTTTCCCATCAGCGTCACCACGGAGACGACCTCGCGCGCGAACTCGGCGAACTCGTCCGCCGGAATCTGCTGCGGCCCGTCGCAGAGTGCCTCCTCCGGGCGCGGATGCACCTCGACGATGATCCCGTCCGCCCCCGCCGCGACCGCCGCGCGCGCGAGCGGCAGGACGAGGTCGCGCCGCCCGGCTGCGTGCGAGGGGTCCACGATCACGGGCAGGTGCGTCTCCTGCTTGAGCACCGGCACCGCGCCGAGGTCGAGCGTGTAGCGCATGGTCGTCTCGAACGTCTTGATCCCGCGCTCGCAGAGGATCACGCGCTCGTTGCCCTCCTTCATCACGTACTCGGCCGCCATCAGCAGCTCCTCGAGCGAGGCCGAGGGGCCGCGCTTGAGCAGCACGGGCTTCGCGCTCCGGCCCGCCTCGGAGAGCAGGATGAAGTTCTGCATGTTGCGCGCCCCGATCTGGATCACGTCGGCGGTGTCCACGACCGCCTCGACGTCGCGCGGGTCGAGCAGCTCGGTCACGAGCGGCAGCCCCGTCTCCGCGCGTGCCTCCGCGAGGATCTCGAGCCCGGCGGCGCCGAGGCCCTGGAACGTGTACGGCGAGGTTCGCGGCTTGTAGGCGCCGCCTCGGAGCATCGTCACGCCGGCGGCGGCGACGACGCGCGCCGTCTCGAGCGTCTGCTCGCGATACTCGACCGTGCACGGCCCCGCGATCAGGCCGAAGTGCGAGTCGCCGAGGAGGCGTCCGTTCACGTCGATCACGGTCGGGTCCGCGGCCAGCTCGCGCGAGACGAGCTTGTAGGGCTTCACGATCAGGAGCACCTGCTCGACCCCGGGGTACGCCTCGAGCGGCAGCGACGCGAGGAGGTCGCGCTCCCCGATCGCGCCGATCACCGTCGCCTCGCGCCCGCGCGAGACGCGGGCCGAGACCCCCACCTCGGCGAGCCGCGCGACGACGTGCTCGGTCTGGGCGGGCGTCGCGCCCGCACCCATCACGATCAGGAGCTCTGGCGCGACCTGGGTTGCCATCGGCTCAGTGTACGGGCGGTAATCTCAGCCGCGTGCACTCCGGCAACGCCGAACAGCAGATCCAAGAGCTGCGCGCGCAGATCTCCGACAACGACCGCGCGATCGTCAAGGCGCTGAACACGCGAGTCGAGCTCGTCGCGCGCCTGAAGCGCTTCAAGGAGTCGCAAGGCCTGGAATTCGTCGACCCGAAGCAAGAGGAGTCGGTGCTGCGCGACCTCTCGCGCGCGAACCGCGGACCGATGTCGCAGGAAGGGCTGCGCGGCCTCTACCGACAGATCATCGAGCTGACGAAGCGCGAGGTGTCGTCGTCGTGAGGGTCTTCTCGGGCATCAGAGCCTCGGGGGACAAGACGCTCGGCAACTACAGCGGCGGCTTCCGGCAGTACGTGCGCACGCAGGAGGAGGCGCTCGCCGCCAGCGGCGAGGCGGTCTTCTGCGTCGTCGACATGCACTCGATCACGACGCCGTTCGAGCCGGAGGTGCTCCGCGAGGCGACGCTCTCCGTGTTCGCGTGGCTGCTCGCGACCGGCCTCGACCCCGACCGCTCGATCGTCTTCGTCCAGAGCCACGTTCCGGCGCACTCGGAAGGCGCGTGGCTGCTCGGCTCGGTCACGGCGATGGGCGAGCTGCGGCGGATGACGCAGTTCAAGGACCGTGCGGAGGAGCAGGACTTCGTCTCCGCGGGGCTCTTCAACTACCCCGTCCTGATGGCGGCGGACATCCTGCTCTACGACACCGACGTCGTCCCGGTCGGCGACGACCAGCGCCAGCACGTCGAGCTGACGCGCGACCTCGCGGAGCGGTTCAACCAGCGCTTCGGCGAGACGCTCGTCGTCCCGCGTGGCGTCTACCCGGACGAGGGCGCGCGGGTGAAGAACCTCCAAGAGCCCGAGCGGTTGATGTCGACGACGCGCGGCGCGCCCGCCGGCGTCGTGCGGCTGATCGACGAGCCCGACGTGATCCGCAAGAAGTTCAAGACCGCCGTGACCGACTCCGGGCGCGAGGTCAAGCACGACCCGGAGGAGAAGGCCGGCGTCTCGAACCTGATCGAGATCATGGCCGTGTCGACAGGCGCGTCGATCGCGGAGATCGAGTCGCGCTACGACGCGCAGGGGTACGGGCAGTTCAAGGAGGACGTCGGCGAGGCCGTCGTCGCGCTGATCGAGCCGTTCCGGCGCCGCTACAACGAGCTGCGCGCGGACGACGCCGAGCTCGCGGCGACGATGCGGCGCGGCGCGGACAAGGCGGCCGAGATCTCGAACGTCACGCTCGCCCGCATGTACGAGCGGATGGGCTTCGTGCGTGCGTGAGCTCGGCCGGACGCGGCTGGGGCTGCTCGCCGCGATCCTCGCCCTGACCGCGGTCGCAGGCCGTCCTCCGCTACGCCGACACGGCCCTCGTCGCGCTCTTCTTCGTCTCGCTCGCCGCGCTCGCCGGGCTGGCCTGGACGATCACGTTCTCGACCGAGGCACTCAGCACGCGGATCGGGCCCGCCGCCACCGGCGTGCTCCAGGCGACGCTCGGAAACATCCCCGAGCTCTCGGTCGTCCTC
>JAICPI010000066.1 GCA_025929895.1 Thermoleophilia bacterium | reverse complement strand
GCCGAGGTGATCGTGATCCCGCGCTCCTGCTCCTGCGCCATCCAGTCCATCGTCGCGGCGCCCTCGTGGACCTCGCCCATCTTGTGGGTGCGACCGGTGTAGTAGAGGATCCGCTCGGTCGTGGTGGTCTTGCCCGCGTCGATGTGGGCCATGATCCCGATGTTCCGGACGCGGTCGAGCGCGATCGCTTGCTGTGTGACTGCCACGGAGACCCCTACCCGCCTACCAGCGATAGTGCGCGAAGGCCTTGTTGGCCTGCGCCATCCGGTAGATGTCGTCCTTCTTCTTGAACGCGCCGCCCTGCTGGTTCGTCGCGTCGAGGATCTCGCCGACGAGCTTCGCCTGCATCCCCTTCTCGCGCCGCTCGCGCGCGAACTGGACGAGCCAGCGGACGGCGAGCGTCCGCGCGCGGCGCTGCGGCACCTCGACCGGCACCTGGTAGTTCGCGCCGCCGACGCGGCGGGACCGGACCTCGAGCACGGGCGTGACCGTCTTCACGGCCTGCTCCAGCACCTCGATCGGCGGCTTGCCGGTCTTCTCGCCGATCTCCGTGAGCGCCCCGTAGACGATCTGCTCGGCGAGCGACTTCTTGCCGCCGAGCATGACCTTGTTGATCACCTGCGTGACCAGCGGGCTCTCGTAGACGGCGTCGGCCTCGATCGGCCGCGCCTGGACCTCGGCGCGCCTCGGCACTACGAGCCCTTCTTGGCGCCGTACTTGGAGCGGCCCTGCTTGCGGTCCGAGACGCCCGACGTGTCGAGCGCGGCGCGGATGACCTTGTAGCGGAAGCCCGGCAGGTCCTTGACGCGCCCGCCGCGGATCAGGACGACCGAGTGCTCCTGGAGGTTGTGGCCCTCGCCCGGGATGTACGCGCCGACCTCCATCGCGTTCGTCAGCCGGACGCGCGCGACCTTGCGGAGAGCCGAGTTCGGCTTCTTCGGGGTGGTCGTGTAGACGCGCGTGCAGACCCCCCGCTTCTGCGGGGCTCCGCGGAGCGCCGGCGTCTTCGTCTTCGCCTTGGGCGCGGTGCGGGGCTTGCGGATCAGCTGGTTGACGGTAGGCACGTGAAGAACGTCCGATCGGTCGAGGGTGGCCCTTGACACACAGAAGGTCGGCAGGGGCGGAGCCCTGCCAACCGCGCAGGCCATGGTAGCGGACGGCGCTCGCGAGCGTCAAACCGCGGAATCCCGCTTGCGAAGCGGAGCTCCGCGGCGCGTTCCCGCGTTTCACCAGGCAGCAGCACCACCTGGTTTTCTCACTTGCAAAACGTAGAACTGCGGCCGGGACGCCACTACAGTGAGACGGCCCCTGCCCCAGGGCGGGGAGGCGTCTCATGACCTATCTGCTCGTCTCTGCGGTGGCCGTCCTGGCCCTCGTCGCGGTGGTCTCCGCGGCGGCGCTCGCGCGCCGCTCTTCGAGGCGGGCCGACCGCCGCGTCTCAGAGCTCGTCGAGGTGCTGAACAGCCGGATCGACCAGCTGGCGAGAGAGCTCGCCGGGGCGAGGGCGCAGGCCGAGGAGGAGCTTCGCCGGACCCGGACGCTGAGCGAGCTCGGCGGGACGATCGACCTGGACGAGGTGTTGAGCCGGGTGCTCGAGGCGGCCGGGCAGGCCACTCGTGCCGACGGGGCGCTCGTCTGGATCCCGAACCCGTCCGGGCCTCCGCTCGTTGCGACGCTCGGGCTGACCCAGGACGAGGCCGAGCGCCAGGCGATCGCGGGGCCGCCGAACGGGCGCCGCGCGCGCGCGATCGGGATGACCTACCGCTACGGCGCCGACGAGCTCGCCCAGAACGGCGACCTGATCCGCTGCGGCCTCGCCGTGCCGATGGGCGAGCGGGACGACGACGAGGGCTTCCTCGCGGTCTTCTCACGCAGCGAGCAGGAGTTCGGCGACGAGATCGTCGACGAGCTCGAGCAGCTGGTGCAGCGGGCGGCGCCGGCGATCGAGAACGCGCAGCGCTTCCGCGAGGCGCGGCAGCTCGCCGACCTCGACGCGCTGACCGGCCTCCACAACCGGCGCTACTTCCACGAGACGCTCGCGCGCGAGGTCGCCCGCGCGCACCGGTACAACCGGTCGCTCGCGCTGGTCGTGTTCGACCTCGACGACTTCAAGGCGATCAACGACCGGATCGGCCATCTCGCGGGCGACGGTGTCCTCGCGGACGCGGCCGCGCGGGTCCGCGACGTCGTGCGCTCCGCCGACATCGCCTGCCGCGTCGGGGGCGACGAGTTCGCCGTGATCCTCCCGGAGTCCGCGCTCGCGGACGCCGACCAGCTCTACCGCCGGATCCAGGAGTCGGTCTCGAGCCAGCCGATCGGCGCTGCGGGCCGGCTCCTCTTCTCCGCCGGGGTCGCGGAGCTGAAGCCCGACGACGACGCGGTCTCGTTCTTCCAGCGGGCCGACGAGGCGCTCTACCGGGCGAAGGAGTCCGGTAAGGGCCAGATCGTCGCGCCCGCCGGCTGAGCCGCTACCGCTCGCGTGAGCAGATGCGGTCGCCCGCCATCACGCGGTCGAACGCGGCGTTCGCCTGCGCCTCGTACGAGTGGTGCGAGGGGTCGCCGCCGTTGAAGCGCGGCAGGCCGTTGCCCTCCCACATCAGCACCGGGGTCACGCCCGGGCCCATCACCGAGACGCGGTAGCGCGAGCCCGGCGCCGCCGGCCGCGGCTCCTGCGAGGGATAGCCGGCGAAGGGTCGCTGTCCGGGGACGAAGCTGTGGCAGAACGTCCCGGTCTGCTGGTGGGTGAGGATCCCGGACTCGCGCCTCCAGCCGGCACCGTAGGCCGAGTCGTACGTGTCGATGTAGACGTTGCGGCTGTAGCGGTCGCGGGGGTTGCCCTCCCGGGAGCTCGAGAAGCCGTAGACCGGCTGGCCCTGATAGCTCAGGCGTCCGAACACGCCCACGAACTGGAGCCCGTACGTCCAGTTGACGAAGACCTCGAGCTCGGGCAGCGGCCCGCTCCAGTGCGAGACGTGCAGCTCGTAGTCGTCGTGGATCGGGAGCCAGGGGTCGAAGCCGAGGAGCGGGAGGCGCCGCTGCCAGGACTGGAGTGCCCAGTACGAGCCGTCGGGCGCCTTGCAGGCGGCCACGAGATACGCGAGCGCGGGCCCGTCGTAGCGCTTGCAGGCGTTCGCGAACCGCTTCCAGACCGGCCGCTTGAACGTGTGCATTCCCCCGGTGAAGTCGCGGCGGAAGCGCACCTGGTTGGCCTCGCGGGTCGGGTGGTTCGCGTTGATCGCGCCCCACATGAGCACGCGGCGCCGCAGGCCCTGCTCGGTCGTGTACTCGACGAGCGCCTGCCCTTTCTTGTTGACCTTCAGGGTCGGCTTGCGGAGGTTCATGTCCGCGAACTGCTCGCTGGCGCCGGCGGAGGGGGCGAGGAGGAGGGCGGCGAGGATCGGGAGCAGGATCGTGAGACGCACGCAGTGCACTTCGAGCGGTATCGGCGGGGTCGAGCCGCCCCTTGACCACCCGGGCGGGGGACGACAGGCCGGGCGGCAGGGTATCCTCCGCCTTCGATGCTCGCGTACATCGACCCGGGAACCGGCAGCCTCGTCCTCCAGATGATCGCCGGCGGCGTCGCGGCCGCGGCCGTGACGGCGAAGCTGTACTGGCGCCGCGTGAAGCGGGTCTTCCGCCCCCGGCGCGCCGAGGACGAAGGCACGCTGAGCTGACGGCGGGCCGGGTGCACGAAGGCGCGCCCACCGCCGACGTCGATTCGGGGTCGTTCAGAGACCCCGACAGCCGCGTCGTCCGCTCCGACGGCCGGATCTTCCGCGTCCTCTCCGAGCGCGGGGCCGCGGAGTGGCGCACGTTCGCCGCCTCACCCCTCTTCGGCGAGCTCGTGGAGGAGGGCAAGTTGATCGCCACGCGGGAGACGGATGGGCTCGACCTCGGTCTGACCGGCCTCCCCAGCGCGGTCGACGGCGTGCTCGAGCACGACGTCGTCCCGTTCGTCTCGTACCCGTACGAGTGGACGTTCGGGATGCTGCGCGACGCAGCGCTCCTCCAGCTCGAGCTCGTGCGGCGCTCCGTCGAGGCGGGTCTGATGCTGAAGGACTCCTCTCCCTACAACGTGCAGTTCATGGGCGCGCGGCCCGTCTTCGTGGACGTCGGCTCGTTCGAGCCGCTGCGCGAGGGCGAGCCGTGGGCGGGCTACCGGCAGTTCTGCATGCTCTTCCTCTACCCGCTGATGCTCCAGGCGTGGAAGGACGTCGCGTTCCAGCCGCGCCTGCGCGGCGCGATCGACGGGATCACGCCGGCCGAGTGCAGGAACCTGCTCTCCGCGCGCGACCTCTTCCGGCGCGGCGTCCTCACGGATGTCGTGCTCCACAACCGGCTCGAGCGCCGCTACGCCGAGAGCACGCGCGACGTGAAGAGCGAGCTGAAGTCCGCCGGCTTCCGCAAGGAGCTGATCGTCGCCAACGTCGGCCGCCTCGAGCGCCTCGTCTCGCGCCTCCGGCCGCCGCGCTCGCACTCGACCTGGTCGGGCTACGGGCTGACCACGACGTACTCGGAGGAGGACGCCGAGCGCAAGCGCCGTTTCGTCGACGACGTCGTGCGAAGCGAGTCGCCCGCGCTCGTGTGGGACGTCGGCGCGAACGAGGGCCGGCACGCCCGCGACGCCGCGGAAAGCGCCTCCTACGTCGTGGCGATGGACGCGGACGCGGTCGTGGTCGACCGCCTCTACGGCGAGCTGGCGGCTGAACGCACGGAGAACGTCCTGCCGCTCGTGGTGAACGTCGTCGACCCCTCGCCCGGGCTCGGCTGGCGCGGCCTCGAGCGGAAGCCGCTCGCCGAGCGCGGCCGGCCCGACCTCACCATCTGCCTCGCCCTCGTCCACCACGTCTCGATCTCCGGCAACGTGCCCGTCGCGGCGTTCCTGGACTGGCTGCGCGAGCTCGGGGGAGCCGTCGTGGTCGAGTTCCCCACGCCCGACGACCCGATGGTCGCCCGGCTGCTCGCCCGCAAGCGAGAGCACGACCACCCGGACTACCGCCGCGACTGGTTCGAGCAGTGCCTCGCGGAGCGCTTCGACGTGCTGGACTCGCTCGAGCTCGGCGGAGGCACGAGGATCCTCTACCGTGCCAGGCCTCGGTAGGGCCGACTTCCTCCGCGGCGGCGTCCACCTCGCCGTCCTCTCGGCACTCGCGGTCGCCCAGCCGGTGCTCGACGTCCTCGGGAGGAACCCGGCGTTCTTCGCCGTCCGCGGCTCGACGGGTACGCAGATCGTCCTCTTTGCGCTCGCGCTCACGCTCGGGCTGCCCGCCGTCCTCGTGCTCGTCGAGCTCACGGCGCGTGCGCTCGAGCCCCGGCTGGCCCGCGCCCTGCACCTGCTCTTCGTCGCCGCGCTCGCGGCACTGTTCGCGCTCTTCGCGGTGACGGAGACCGAGGCGTTGGGCGACGGCGCCGCCGTTGCGGCGGCGGCCGCGTTCGGGGCACTCGCGGCCGCGATCTACGCGGCGGCGAGCGCGGCGAGGATGTTCCTGACCGTGCTCGCCCCGGTCCCCCTCGTCTTCGCCGCGCTCTTCCTCTTCAACTCACCGGTCTCCGAGCTCGTCTTCGCGGAGGAGCCGGAGGCGCGCGCCGCCGCGCCCGTCAGGTCGCGGACGCCCGTCGTCCTGATCGTGTACGACGAGCTCAGCACCGTCTCGCTGATGGATCGGCGGCAGCGCGTCGACGCCGCGCGGTTCCCCAACTTCGCCTCGCTCGCGGCCGACTCGACGTGGTACCGCAGCGCGACGACCGCTTACTGGCTGAGCGAGGTCGCTGTCCCCTCGATCCTGAGCGGGCTGGATCCGGTGCCCGGCCGGTTGCCCGTCGCGTCGGCCTACCCGAACAACCTCTTCACGCTGCTCGGCCGGAGCTATCGGATGCGGGTGGTCGAAACGCTGACGCGACTGTGCCCGCGCTCGCTTTGCCGCGCAACGCAGAGCGCGCAGACGCAGGCCGTGCCGAACACGGTCCGCTCGTTCGCCTCGGACGTCGGGACGGTGTACCTGCACCTACTGCTTCCGGAGCCCTACGACGACCGGCTTCCGCCGATCGACGACGCGTGGGGCAACTTCGGCCAGGACGCCGCCGCCGAGGAGGAGGTGCAACGGCGCGCGGAGGGCGACCTCGAGCCGTGCGGTCGGAACACGTGCCAGTTCCGCGACCTCATCGATCGCGACACGCGGCCGACGCTCTACTTCGTCCACTCGCTCCTCCCGCACGTGCCCTACGTGTACCTGCCCTCGGGCCGCCGGTACGCCGTGGACGCGAGGCCGCTGCGCGGCATCGACAACGGCCGCTGGCTCGAGTCGTGGCCGATGCTCCAGGGCCAGCAGCGCTACCTGCTCCAGCTCGGGTACACGGATCGTGCGCTCGGGACCGTCCTCCGGCGCCTGCGCGACACGGGGGTCTACGACCGAGCGCTCGTGATCGTCACGGCCGACCACGGCGTCGGCTTCCGCGTGGGCGACCAGCGCCGGCTCCCGACTCCGGGGAACCTCGACGAGATCGCGTTCGTGCCGCTCTTCGTCAAGCTGCCGGGTCAGAGCGCGGCGCGGATCGACGACGCGCCGGCCCGGAACGTCGACGTGCTGCCGACGGTCGCGCGCGTGCTCGAGCTGCCGCTCCGCTGGCGCACACACGGCCGTCCGCTCGTCGGGCGGCGTCCGTCCGGCGACGCGACGGTCACCGTGCTGAAGCAGGACGGCACGCGCGTGTCGGCGCCGCTCTCGAGGCTTCTGGCGCAGCGCTCTCGCGCGCTCGAGAGCCGAATCGCCGCGTTCGGCACGGGGGCGCTCGACAACGTCTTCCGCGTCGGACCCAACCGCGAGCTCGTCGGGCGCGGCGTGTCGTCGCTCACCGTCATCCCCGCACGCACGACCCGCATCGAGCTCGACGGACGGACGCTGCTCGACTCGGTCGACAGAGCGTCGGGGTTCGTGCCGACGTTCCTCGAGGGACGCCTCCTCCCCGCCGGCCCGCGCAGCGACCTCGCCGTCGCGCTGAACGGACGCGTGGCCGCCGTGACGCGTTCGTTCGACCAGCATGGTCAGACACGGTTCTCCGCGATGGTGCCGGAGGACGCGTTGCGGAACGGCCGAAACGACGTCGAGGTGTTCGTCGTCGATCGCTCCGGCGGCGAGACGCGACTCGTCCGTCTGCGGGGGAGCGACGTCCGTTTCTCGCTCGTCGGGAACGGGACCGCGATCCGCGTCGGCTCGCGCACCGTCCCCGTCCGCGCCGGGTCGCTTCGCGGCGTCGTGCGCGCACGCCGAGGAGCGACCGGCTGGACCCTCAGCGGCTGGGCGGCGGAGCGCCGCACGAACCGTCGCGTCGACACGATCGTCGTCTTCGTCGGGGACCGCGCCGTGTACTCCGGGCGCGCCGAGAACCTGAAGCCGCACGCGGTCCTCGGCCAGCCGGAGCTGGGCAGAACCGGGTTCGAGTTCGAGCTGCCGCCGAGCCTGCTCCCCGCGCCCGGGGAGGGACGCGTCCGCGTGTTCGCGCTCCGCGACGGCACCGCGGCGGAGCTGCGCCCGAACGCCGCGTTCCCCTGGCGGCGCTAGACCAGTTCCAGGAACGGCAGAAAGTCGGTCAACTCGATCACCGCGGGCTGCGGCAGGTCGTCGCGGCGGCAGATCGCCTGCTGGAGCAGGCTCTGCTGACGCCAGGCGCTCGAGCGCACGGCTGCGTCCAGTCGGGCGTGCTGGCGGAGCAGGCCGGCGATCGACGGCCGTAGCTGCGAGACCGGGACCGAGCCGAGTGGACGCGGGAGGCCGATCGGCCGCACGGCGAAGGAGCCTTCGAGCGTCGTCAGCGTCGACCGGCGTCCCGCCGGCACCCGGAAGAGCTGCTCCGGCGCGAACGACGAGATCGCGAGCCCCGTCCGGCGCCCGGCGAGCCACCACGGCGCCGGCGCCGCCTCCACCGTTCGCACGAGCAGGTCCGGGTACGAGAAGTAGAACGCGGCGACGCTCGCCGCGCTCGGAGCCGGTGCCCGCACCCGCGCGGCGCGGCGGCGGCGGCGGAGCTGGTCGGCGAGGATCCCCCGCGCGACCTCGACGCTCGCCTGGGCGCGCGCCAGCGCGGCGACGTACGCAGCGCGGCTGCCGCCGAACCGAAGCGCGACCACCGCACGCTCTGCGGCGAGGACGTCCCGGCTCGTCACGCGCACGCCGCTCGAGTCCGCGAGGCGGGCGAGCAGCGCGCTGTACGCGACGTCGCGGTCGCCGACGAGGCGGTTGAGCTTCGCGATCGCGGTCATGCCGATCGCGCTCGCGCCGATCTTGCACATCGCACCGCTCGGGAGCCGGAGCTGCCCCTCGACGCGCGACGCGTTGAACCGCTTGCCGATCCTGGCCGGCGCGTTGCAGAGCTGCGCGCTCCGCGCCCACAGGTACGCGCACGCCGCGTCGACCTTGTCGGTGTCGCGGCCTGCCTCGCTGTACGTGCCCCAACCCCACGACCAGACGGTCGCGACGTTCATGTCGGCCGCGACCTCGCGGGCGGCGAGCGCCTGCCACTTGACGACGCGGAACCACTCCTCGCGCGGGCGCAAGCCTTCGCGCCCGCCGGTCCCGGCGGCGCTCTGGAAGCCGAGCATCAGGCCGATGCGCGTGACCGGGATCCCGATCTCGACGAGTCGCGCGACGGCGCGGCGCAACGCGGCGCGAACGTGACGGTTCGCGCGCACGGGGCCCTGCGCGGCGAGCGAGCGGCCGTTGAAGTAGACCTCGGGCACGAGATCGGCGACCGCGGCGACGGCCCGCCACCAGGCGGCCGCTTCGTCTGTGCCGGTGTACGGCGTGCTGCTGATCAGGAGGAAGGGCCGGGCCCCGCGCGCAGCGAGCTCCCGGACGAACACGAGCACGTTGTCGCGGTACTGCGCGTTGTTCGACGTCCACGGCGTCTCGAGGTTCGCGCCGAAGAGCTCGTTGAGCGCGATCCAGGGCGTCGCGCACTGCGTTTGCGAGGCGGCGAAGACGTAGAGCCGGTTCGCGCGCTCGGCGATCGTCGCCGGGTCGGCGGGCGCGGTGGGGATCCCGACGCGCCCGTTCAGGTTCATGTCCCAGTAGACGGTCTGGGCCCCGGCCGCGCGTGCCTCGGCTGGGTATGAGCCCGTCGAGACCGCGAGCACGGTCCCGGGCCGGGCCATCACGGAGCGGACGTCGAGCGCGCCGAAGTCGACCCAGACGGGTTGCCCGTCGGGCAGGCCGCACGGTCCCGCCAGCGCTTGCGCCGGGAAGACGAGCGCGACGATCGCTACTAGCAGCACTCTCCGCACGACGGCGCCACTTGTAGCAGAGAGATCCGTCGGCTCTGTTAACGCCGCGAGGCCGGGCTTTGCCCGGCCTCGCCACATCCTCCGGCGGAGATCGTCATGGCCGGGCGAAGCCGGCCGGATCTCCGACGGTTATTCGTCCAACGGAGAATCGACCTCGGGCGTCTCCGTAGCCTCGCCCGCGTCGTGCGACGTCGTCTCGTCGGCGCCCGGCGTGCCGCCGAAGTCGAGGCCGAGCGATTCGAGGTCGAGCCCGTCGCCGTCGCCGCCGATCTCCTGGAGCGCCGCGAGCAGCTGCTCCTCCGTCGCCGGACGGGTGTACGCCGACGGCGGCACCTTGTCGGACGGGCCGATCTCGATGTTCCGGTAGCGCTTCAGGCCCGTGGCCGCCGGGATCAGCTTCCCGATGATCACGTTCTCCTTCAGCCCGAGCAGCCGGTCGATCTTCCCCTCGATCGAGGCGTCGGTCAGCACCTTCGTCGTCTCCTGGAAGGAGGCGGCCGACAGGAACGACTCCGTCGCGAGCGAGGCCTTCGTGATCCCGAGGATCAGCGGCTCGAACGTCGCCTGCTCCTTCTTGCCCTTCTCCTTCTTCACGCGCAGGTTCTCGCGCTCGAGCACGACCTTGTCCACCAGCTGACCCGGCAGGAGGTCGGTGTCGCCCGAGTTCTCCACCCGCACCTTCTTCAGCATCTGCCGGACGATCAGCTCGATGTGCTTGTCGTGGATGTCGACGCCCTGCGAGCGGTACACCTTCTGCACCTCGCCGACGAGGTAGACCTCGGTCTCCGTCGAGCCCTTGCCCGAGTGCGCGTGCAGCTCGAGCAGCTCGGTCGGGGCGATCGAGCCCTCGTTCAGCGGGTCACCCGGAGCTACCACGTCCCCCTTCTTGACGAGCAGCCGCGTGCGGCGCGGGAGCTGGTACTCCTTCTCGTCCGCCTCGGCGTCGTCGGGCGTGAGCGTGATCTTCGGACCGCGCTCGCTGTCCTCCACGCTGACGCGCCCGCTGATCTCCGCGAGCACCGCGGCACCCTTCGGGTTCCGGGCCTCGAAGATCTCCACGACGCGCGGGAGGCCGTGCGTGATGTCGGCGCCGGCGACGCCGCCCGTGTGGAACGTCCGCATCGTCAGCTGCGTGCCCGGCTCGCCGATCGACTGCGCGGCGATGATCCCGACCGCGTCGCCGATCTCGGCGAGCTCGCCCGTGGCGAGGAAGATGCCGTAGCAGGAGCGGCACACGCCGTGCTCGGAGCGGCACTTGAGCACGCTCCGGGCCGAGATCGTCGTCTCGCCGCCGAGCTCCTCCGCGAGCGCCTCGACCAGCGGCTTCGTGAGGATGTCGCCCCGCTCGGCGAGCACGGTCTTGCCGGGCTTGCCGGACGCGAGCGGCTTGTGCACGTCGCCCGCGAGCAGCCGTCCGTAGAGGCTGCGGTTGGGCCCGTCGACGGTGAGGAGCGGCAGCTCGACGCCCTCGTCGGTCTTGCAGTCCACGTCGCGGATGATCACGTCCTGCGCCACGTCGACGAGCCGCCGGGTCAGGTACCCGGAGTCCGCCGTGCGGAGCGCGGTGTCGGCAAGGCCCTTGCGGGCGCCGTGCGTCGAGATGAAGTACTCGAGCACCGACAGGCCCTCCATGAAGTTGGCCTTGATCGGGCGCTCGATGATGTCGCCCTTCGGGTTGGCCATGAGGCCGCGCATGCCGGCGAGCTGGCGGATCTGCTTCATCGAGCCTCGTGCACCCGAGTTGGCCATCATGAAGATCGGGTTCAGCTCGTTCAGGTTCCGCTGCATCGCGTCGGCGACCTCGTCGGTGGCCTCCGTCCACTTGTTGACGATGGCCTCCTTGCGCTCTTCGTCGGTGATCAGGCCGCGGAAGTACTGGTCCTCGATCCCCTTGACCTCGCCCTCGTACTTGTCGAGGATCTGCTCCTTCTCGGGCGGGATGACGACGTCGTTCTTCGAGATCGTCACGCCGGCCTGCGTCGCGTAGTGGAAGCCGAGCGACTTGACCTTGTCGAGCACCGCTGCCATCACGTGCGCGCCGTAGTTCTCGGCGAGCTGGCTGAGGAACGTGTCCATCTCCCGCTTGGAGAGCGTGGAGTTCATGAAGTCGTGCAGCCACTCGTCGTCGGTCCCCAGGTTCACGGCCTCGGCGAGGACCTGCTCGACCTCCTGGTTGAAGATGACGCGACCCGGCGTCGTCACGATCGACTCGCCGCTCTGGAAGCGGAACTGGATCGCGTCCTGGATGCCGACCTGCTCGGCGTCGAGCGCGAGCTCGATCTCCTCCTCCGACTGGAACCGCTTCGGCCGCGGGTCGAGCTTCGCGGGATCCGCGTCGATCAGGTTCTTCGGGCTGTACGTGAGGTAGTAGAGGCCGAGCACCATGTCCTTCGACGGCGTCGCGAGCGGCCGCCCGTGCGCCGGCGAGAGGATGTTGTTCGCCGAGAGCATCAGCGTGCGGGCCTCCGCCTGCGCCTCCGCGGAGAGCGGGACGTGGACCGCCATCTGGTCGCCGTCGAAGTCGGCGTTGAAGGCGTGGCAGACGAGCGGGTGGACCTGGATCGCCTTGCCCTCGACGAGCACGGGCTCGAACGCCTGGATGCCGAGGCGGTGGAGCGTCGGTGCGCGGTTCAGGAGCACCGGATGCTCGGCGATCACCTCCTCCAACACGTCCCACACCTCGGGCGTCATCGAGTCGACGTACTTCTTCGCCGCCTTGATGTTCTGGACGGTCTTCCGCTCGACGAGCCGGCTCATGATGAACGGCTTGAAGAGCTCGAGCGCCATCAGCTTCGGGAGCCCG
>JAICPI010000003.1 GCA_025929895.1 Thermoleophilia bacterium | reverse complement strand
GCTGTACCACGGCGTCGACCTGATGCGCTCGCTCACGCTCGGCCAGGTCGGCTGGGACGCGCTGCTGAACGTTGCGTACCTGCTCGGCGTGATGGCGCTCGGCGTCTGGTTCACGGCTCACCGCCTCCAGCGAAAGCTGCTCAAGTGAGCGAGGCGACCGCCGCGGGCGTGGAGTGGGATCTCGGCGACCTCTACGCGAGCTCCGACGACCCGGCGCTCGCGCGTGACGCGGCGGCGGCGCTCGAGGACGCCCGCGCGTTCCGGGCCAGCTACGCCGGCCGCGTCGCCGGGCTCTCGGCCGCCGAGCTCGCCGAGGCGACGCGCGAGCTCGAGCGCATCGCTGCGCTCGTCCATCGGGTCGAGCTGTTCACGGAGCTCGCGTTCGACGTCGCCACGCAGGACAGCGAGCGCGCGACCCGCTTCCAGTGGGCGCGCGAGCAGCAGGTCGCGGTCGACAACGAGCTGCGGTTCTTCACGCTGGAGTGGGCCGCGGTCGACGACGACGCGGCGGAATCCGTGCTGGCGTCGCCCGAGCTCGACGAGCACCGCCACTTCCTCGCCTCGCAGCGTCGGTTCCGTCCGTACCTCCTCTCGGAGGGTGAGGAGCGCGTCGTCGCCGAGAAGTCGCTCTCCGGGGTGCGCGCGTGGGAGCGCCTCTTCTCCGACCTCGTCTCGCAGATCCAGGTCGAGCACGACGGCGACGAGCTCTCGCTCGACGAGGCACGCGACCGGCTTCGCACCACCGCCGACCGCGACGAGCGCCGGCGCGTCGCCGACGCGATCTCCACGGCCCTCGAGCCGACGCTCCGCACGCGCGCGCTGGTCCTGAACACGATCGTGCACGACCACTCGATCGAGGACCGCCTGCGGGGGTTCCCGACCTGGCTCTCGGCGCGGAACCTCGCCAACGAGATCTCGGACGAGGCGGCCGACGCGCTGATCGCGGCCGTCGGGCGGCGCTTCGACATCGCGCACCGGCACTTCCGCCTGCGGGCGCGGCTGCTCGGCCTGCCGCGGCTCGCGGACTACGACCGCTGGGCGCCGATCGGCGCCGAGACCGGGAAGATGTCGTGGGAGGAGGCGCGCGCGCTCGCCCTCGACGCCTTCGGGTCCCTGTCGCCGGCGGCGGTCGAGATCGCGACGCGTTTCTTCGACGAGCGCTGGATCGACGCCGACCCGCGGCCGGGGAAGGTCAACGGCGCGTACTGCGCGATGCGCGCGCCGGACGCGCACCCGTACATCTTGATGAACTTCGGCGGGTCGCGGGACGCGGCGCTCACGCTCGCGCACGAGCTCGGCCACGGGCTCCAGGCCGTGCTCGCGAAGGACGTCGGCTTCCTCAACACCGAGATCCCGTTGACGATGGTCGAGACGTCGTCGACGCTCGCCGAGACGCTCGCGTTCGATCGGCTGCTCGAGCGCGTCGAGGACCCCGAGGAGCGGCTCTCGCTCCTCGTCTCGCGGATCGACAACCTCGTCTCCGTCACGTTCGCGCAGGTGATGTACAACCGCTTCGAGGACACGCTGCACACCGCGCGCCGCACCGAAGGCGAGCTCTCGCTCGAGCGGATCGAGGAGCTCTTCGACGCGGCCGTCGCGGAGTTCCACGGCGACGCGGTCGAGGCGACCGGCGGCTTCCGGACGTGGTGGAGCTACGTGCCCCACTTCGTCGTCGCGCCGGGCTACGTCTACGCGTACGCGTTCGGCGGGCTGCTCACGCTCGCCGTCTATTCGCGCTTCCGCGAGGAGGGCGAGTCCTTCGTCGCGCCGCTCCTCGACATGCTGGCGCGGTCGGCGTCGGAGCCGCCGGAGCAGCTCGTCGCGCGGCTCGGCCTCGACCTCGCCGACCCGGCGCTCTGGGAGCGCGGCCTCGACGCGATCGAGGCACTCATCGCCGAGGCCGAGTCGCTCGCCGACCACATCCGCGCCGAGTCGTAGATGCCTGACAGACCCGAACCGCTGACGAGCGCCCAGAAGGAGCAGTTGGAGGCGGAGCTCCGGGAGCTCGAGGGGCCGCGCCGCGCGGCCGCGATCGAGGCGATCGAGACGGCGCGCGGCTTCGGCGACCTCTCGGAGAACTTCGAGTACCACGCGGCCAAGAACGAGCAGGGCATGCTCGAGCGGAAGATCGCGATTCTGCGAGACCGGCTCGTCCGAGCGGTGATCGCCGAAGACGATCCCGCTACCAGCATCACCGTGGTCGTCGGCTCCAAGGTCGAGATCGAGGACGAGCGCGGCGAGCGGATGGCGATCGAGATCTCGAGCGTGGGCGGTGTGTCTCCGGACTCGCCGCTGGGCCGCGCGCTGCTGGGGGCTCGCACCGGCGACGAAGTCGAGATCGACGCGCCGCGGGGCCCATGGCGCGCCCGCATCCTGTCGGTCGGCAGCTAGCAGGGAGAGGCGGGCACGAGCCCGCCCCTCCTGGTCGCGTGGGATCGCTTACTGGCCCGGTGCGGGCGCGCTGGGATCGTTCTGCCAGAGCCCGAACTCGTTCCCCTCGTTGTCCTTGCAGATCGAGAACCAGCCCATCCCCGGGACGGAGCCGGCCTCCCCGGCCTCGCCGCCGAGCTCCTGCACCTTCGCGTTGGCCGCGTTGATGTCGTCGACGTCGAAGTAGACGCGCATGCCGCGCTTGGCGGCCTCGTCGGGCACGTAGATCGCGCCGCCGGTGGTCTCCGAGAAGCGCGTCATATGGTACTCCGACGGGCCCTCGAACGCCTGCCACTCCCAGCCGAAGAGCGAGCCCCAGAACTCGCGCGCCTTCGCCGTGTCGCCGGCCGGGATCTCCAGGTGCACCATCTGCCCTGCCATCAGCCCGCTCCTTTCGCTCGGTCGTCCCCCCACTCTCTAAGACGAACGAGAGGGCGAGTAGTCGACGGTCACGTCAGGAGGTACTCGCGGACGACCTCGGCGAAGGAACCGTCCGCGCGGAGGTGCCCGGCCGAGAGCAGGATCCCCCGCTCGCAGATCCGCTCGAGCAGCGGGTGGTCGTGGCCCGCGGCGACGACGACCCCGCCGCGCGCGAGGAGGCTGCGGGTGAACGCCTCGACGACGGAGCGGAACTCGTGGTCGAGCGCCTCGTGGACCTCGTCGAGCAGGAGCACGTCCGCGCCGGCCTGCACCGCGACGGCGAACCCGAGCCGCGCCCGCATCCCCTGCGAGTAGCTCGAGACCGGGTGGTCGAACTCGTCCTCGAGCGCGGTGCGCGTGCGGATCTCGTCGAGCGAGCGCCGCACCTCGCGACGGGTCAGCCCGCCGACGACGCCGAGGAGCATCGCGTTCTCCCGCCCCGTCAGCTCGCCCGTGAGGCCCGCGTCGATCGACAGCAGCGAGGCGACGTGGCCGCGCACGGCGATGCGCCCTTCGTCCGCGGCGAAGATCCCGCCGATGCAGCGAAGGAGCGTCGTCTTGCCCGAGCCGCTCGCGCCGACGAGCGCGACCCCTTCGCCGGGCCCGACGGAGAAGGAGACGCCGCGGAGGCCCCACGATTCCTCGCCGCGCCGGCGCAGGCGCGCGAGCTGCGGCGAGACCACGCGGCTCTGGCGGTCGAACTGGAACCTGACGCCGAGCCCGTCCGCTGCGATCGACGCGGTCACACGACCTTCGCGAAGTGGCGCGCCTCCCGCCGGTACACGGGCAGCAGCACCGCGAGCAGGAGCAGCGCGACCGCGGTGGGGTAGAGGAGCTCCCACGCGGCCGGGCGGTGGCCTTCGACGACGACGGCGCGGTAGGCCTCGAACAGGCCGGTGAGCGGGTTCAGCCGGATCAGGTCGTAGGCGCGCCCGCCGATCGTCGACAGCGGGACGAGGCCCGGCGCGAGGAAGAAGAGCGCGCGGACGAAGCTGATCATGAACGGACGCAGCTCCCGGAACCAGAGACCGACGAGCGACGCGAGGTAGGCGACCGCGATCGCGAGGAGCACGTTGACCGCGAGCACGACCGGCAGCCAGAGCACGGCCGCCGTCAGGGGGACGTCGTAGACGGCGACCATCAGCGCAAGCAGGCTCAGGCTGGCGGCGAACGCGACGGTCTCGGTCAGCGCGCCCGACAGCGGGATCATCAAGCGCGGCAGCGGCGTGTTCAGCACGATCGAGCGGCGCAGGTTGACCGAGTTCATCCCGTTCATGACCGCCATCATCACGAGCTGGAAGGGGATCACCGCACAGGCGAGGCTCACGCCCGGCGCGCGACCGGGGCGGTCGAGCACGAACGTGACGAGGAGCAGGTAGACGCCGACGAGCGCGAACGGGTCGAGCAGCCACTTGAGCATCCGGAACCGCCCGCGGCCGTAGCGCGCGCGCAGGTCGGACGCCACCAGGGCGGCGAGCAGCTCGACGTTTCGAGCGACGGCCGCCGGCAGCGCTCCTCGATCGCCGCCATCGCGGCCGGACGACGCCGCCGGCTCGGCCAACCCCGCTAGTCCTCCGCCACGAGCGTGCCGCGCCGCACGAGACGGTTGTACTCCTCGATCCACCGCTGCTCCTCCGCCGCGATCCGCTTCACGTCGAGCACGACCTGCTCGAGGTCGTCCTTCGTGGCGCCGATCCGACGCGCCGGGACCCACTCGTTCTCGGCGTAGAGCGCCTGCCCCTCGGTGAGCGCCCACTGGATGAAGAGGGCCGCTGTCGCGGGTCGTCTCGCGCCCGCGACGATCCCCATTCCCTGCGCGCGGAGGAACGTCGGTTCGACGGCAGGCGTCCAGCGGAGCGGCGCGCCCTGGAGCCGCTCCCGGTCGACGATGTGGCTGAAGTTCGACGCGGCGACGGAGACCTCTCCGGACGCCGTCAGCTGGCCCAGCAGGGAGTGTCCCTTGATCACCTTCGCGCCCTGGGCCATCTCCTCGAACAGGCGGTCGATCTCCTCCGCCGACTTGCCCTGCTCGGCCCAGTGGCCGCGGAGCCCCGCGTACCAGTCGTGATCCTCGAGCTCGAGCGCCAGCTTGCCGTTCCAGCGGGGGTCGGCCAGGTCCTCCCAGCGCCGGGGCTGCGTCCCGGCCGGGACGCGCTCGGTGTTCCAGCTCACCGCGAAGCGGTTGTGGCGGACCGCGACCCAGCTCTCGTCGACCACGACCTCGTCGATCCCCTCCGTGTCGACCGGGAGGCCCTTCGCGAGCACGCCGTTTCGCGCCAAGGTGATCAGCACGGTGGTCGAGAGCTCGGCGAGGTCGGCGCCGCGATGTCCGGCCGCAGCCTCCTCTGACAGGCGCTGTGCGACCACGTTCGAGTTCGCGGTGTAGATCGAGACGTCGACGTCGTAGCGCTCCGCGAAGCGGTCGGCGATCTCCGTGCCCACCTCGTCGCTCAGCGACGAGTACATGCTCAGGCGGCCGTCCTCCTGCGCGGCGAGCTCGGCGAGCTTCCGAGCCGCCTCGTCGCCGCTCAGGCCTTCGACGGCCGCGAGCACCTCCTCGAACGTGGGCCCGTCCGGCGACTCGTCCCCGCCTCCGCAACCGGCGAGGAGCACCAGGCAAGCGAGCCCGCAGCGCAGCGTTCGGGAAGCGAGCACCGTGCGATTATGGTCGCTCGGTTGGCCGGCAGGCGTCCGTCCGGTCCACCCTTCCATGAGCGACTACGCAACCGTGCCTGCCGTTTCCGACGGGCGTCGACCGTTCGCCTCGATCGCCCATCCCCAGCTTCCGGTGGCGGCGGTCACGGCTCTCGTCGGCTTCCTCGTGCTCACCCCGCTCGGGTACCTGCTCTGGCGCACCTTCTTCGACGACGGCGGCGTCTCGCTCCGCTACGTCCGGGAGGCGTACGCGGTGGACGGCCTCGGAGGCATGGCGTGGACCTCGCTCCTCTTCGCGGCCGGCGCGACGGCGCTCGCGATGCTGATCGGCGTCCCGCTCGCGTGGCTGATCGTGCGCACCGACCTGCCGCTGAGGCGCACGGTCCTCGCGGTCGCGCTGCTCCCGCTCGTGGTCCCCGGCGTGCTCTACACGATCGCCTGGATCTTCCTGGCGAGCCCGAACGCGGGCCTGATCAACTCGGTCGCGGGGGCGGGCACCGTCGACGTCTTCGGTCTGCGGGGGATGATCGTCGTCGAGGCGTTCCACGCGGTGCCGCTCGTGCTCCTGCTCACGGCGGCGGCGCTGCGCTCGCTCGACACGTCGCTCGAGGAGTCGGCGCTCACGGCCGGTGCGTCCCTGCCGACGGTCGTGCGCCGGATCACGCTTCCGCTCCTGCGCCCGGCCCTGCTGGCGGCGGCGCTCGTGTCGATGATCAGCGCCCTCGAGAGCTTCGACGTTCCGGCCTTGCTCGGCATCCCCGGCGACACCTGGGTGTTCACCGCCCGGATCTTCCAGGCGCTCCAGCGGTTCCCCGACGGGATCGCGCTCGCAGGGGCGTACGCGCTGCCGCTCCTCGCGCTCACGTGCGCCGGCGCCGTCCTGCTCGCGTCGCTCACGCGACGTCGGCGCTCGTACGAGACGGTCACAGGACGAGGAGCGCGCGGGCGCCCGCTTCCGCTCGGACGCTCGCGCTGGCCCGTCTTCGCGGCGGTGTCGCTCTACGTCGCGATCGCGATCGTCCTGCCGATGCTCGCGCTCGGCTGGATCTCGACGCAGCCGTATCTCGCCGCTCCGTCGGGCGACAGCCTCGGTCGCGCGTCGCTGGACGGCTACCGGGACGTCTTCGACAGCTCGGTGACGCTCCGCGCGTTCCGCAACTCTCTGCTCCTCGCGACGGCTGCCGCGACCACGACCGTCGCGATCGGGGCGGTCGTCGCGTGGTTCTCGGTCCGCTCCGGCGTGCGCGGTCGCCGGCTCGCGGACGCGACGGCGTTTCTGCCGCTGGCGCTGCCCGGGCTCGTGCTCGGGGCTGCGCTGCTCGCGTTCTGGCTCCGTGCGCCCTGGACGATCTACGGGACGCTGTGGTTGCTCCTCGTCGCCTACGTGACGCGCTTCCTGCCCTACGGCCTTCGCACCGCGTCCGCGGCGATGTCGCAGCTGGGGCAGGATCTCGAGGACGCCGCACACATGAGCGGCGCGTCGTGGTGGCAGACGTTCCGGCGGGTCGTGCTCCCGCTCGCGGGGCCCGGCCTGCTCGCCGGGTGGATCATGGTCGTCGTGTTCGCGATGCGCGAGCTGTCCGCGTCGATCGTGCTCTACGCGCCGGGCCAGGAGGTGCTCGCCGTTGCGATCTGGAACGAGTTCCAGAACGGCAGCTTCCGCTCGGTGGGCGCGCTCGGTGTCGTCGTCTCCGTCGTCTCGCTCGTGCTCGTCCTCGCGGCGACGCTCCTGTTCCAGCGGTTCGGCAGGCAGGTGAGCCGTGCTCGAGGTTGAGGGCCTCGTCAAGACGTTCGAGGGCCGGCACGGAGGCGTCGTCGCGGTCGACGGCGTCTCGTTCACGGTCGAGGAAGGGCGCCTGTTCAGCCTGCTCGGGCCCTCGGGCTGCGGCAAGACGACGCTGCTGCGCTGCGTCGCGGGGCTCGAGCGACCGGATGCCGGCCGCATCGCCGTCGACGGCGTGACGCTTTTCTCCGCGACCGGGGGACGCTTCGTGCCGGCGAACCGGCGCGAGCTCGGGATGGTCTTCCAGTCGTACGCGATCTGGCCGCATCTCTCGGTCTTCGGAAACGTCGCCTTCCCCCTCGTCTCCCGGCCGCGCCGACGCCGACCGCCGAAGCGCGAGGTCTCCGCCCGCGTCGGCCGCGTGCTCGAGGCCGTGCAGCTCGCCGAGCTCGCCGGCCGGCCCGCGACCGACCTCTCGGGCGGTCAGCAGCAGCGGCTCGCGCTCGCCAGGGCGCTCGTGACGGAGCCCCGGCTGCTCCTGCTCGACGAGCCGCTGTCCAGTCTCGACCTGCAGCTGCGCGAGGAGATGAGGCTCGAGCTCAAGCGGCTCCAGCGCGAGCTCCGCGTGACGAGCGTCTACGTGACGCACGATCAGCTCGAGGCTCTCGCCCTGTCGAACATGATCGGCGTGATGCGAGGCGGACGGCTGGAGCAGGTTGGACGCCCACGCGACGTCTACACCCGACCCGCGTCGCGGTTCGTCGCGGGGTTCGTCGGCTCGTCCAACCTCTTCGAGGGCGTGGTCGAGGCGGGCGGCGGCGACGGTCACGCAGTCGTGCGGACCGCGCACGGCACACTCCGCGCGCGCTCGGAGACGGTCGCGCCCGGCGCGGCCGTGCTCGTCGTCGTCCGGCCCGAGCACGTCGTGCTCGAGCTCGACGCGGACGACGGCGACGAAGGCTGGCGCGGCGTCGTCGTCACGCGCGCGTACCTCGGCAGTGCCGTCGACCACGTCGTCGCGGTCGGCGACGTCGAGGTTCGGTCACGAGGACCGGTGCGCGCCGGAACGATCAGGCCGGGCACGCAGGTGCGGCTGCGGTTCGAGCCCGGGGCGTGCACCGTGGCGGAGGCGGACGATGCTCGCTGAGCTGCGCCGCTTCCGCACGTTCGCGGGCGATCTCTGGCGCTATCTCGGCAGCGAGTTCCCGCCCGAGGAGTGCCGCCGGCTGTTGGACGAGCAGCTTCGCCACCGCGAGCGCACGTTCCTCGGCCACCTCGAGCGCGCCGTCTACGCGCGACCCGACAGCCGCTACCGCGCGCTGCTCGACCACGTCGGCGTCGCGCACGGCGACGTCGCCTCGCTCGTCCGTGACGTCGGGCTGGAGGGCGCGCTCGCTCGACTGTACGAGCAGGGCGTGTACCTCACGCTGGAGGAGTTCAAGGGTCACCGGCCGATCGTTCGGCCGGGCGGGCTCGAGCTGCCGACCAGGCACGAGGACTTCGACAACCCGGTCTTGCGCCCGGGCTACAGCGGCGTCAGCGGCGGCTCGAGCGGCGCCCCTCGACGGACGATGATGGACTTCGGGCACGTCGTCCACCACACGGCGTACTACCGGCTGTTCCTCGAGGCGTTCGACCTCCTCGACCGGCCCGCCGTGATCTGGCGGCCGACCCCGCCCGCGCGGTCCGGGTTCGGCAACGTGCTGCGGTCGCTCCGCCTCGGGCTCCGGCTCGAGTGGTACGCGCAGAATCGCTTCGGGTTCCGCGACGTGCAGCTCCAGGACTGGATCGCCCTGCGCACGGCGCACGTCGCCACCCGCCTGCGCGGGCCGGCGCTGCGCATGCCGCGGCACGTCCCGCTGACCGCACCGGACGTCATCGCCCGGCGCCTGGCGCACTACGTCGGGCGCGGAACGCCGGCGCACTTCCAGGCACCCGCCGGAGCCGCGGTTCGGGTCGCGCATGCCGCCGACGCCGGCGGCCTGGACCTGACGGGAACGTTCGCGCGCGTCGGCGGGGAGCCGCTCACCCACGCGAAGCTCGAGGCGATGGAGCGCGTCGGGATCCGCGCGGTTTCGAACTACTCGATGTCGGAGCTCGGTCGAGTCGGGATCGCCTGCGCCGCGGACGAGCCCGCCGCGGTCGACGACGTCCACGTGCTGAGCGGCAAGGTGGCGATCCTGCGCAGGCCCAGCGTGCAGCAGCGTGTCGACGTCGACGCCCTGGTGCTCACGTCGCTCGACCCGACGTCGCCGAAGCTCCTGCTCAACGTGGAGAGCGGCGACACGGCCGTTCTCGAGGAGCGCGACTGCGGGTGCGTCGTCGGCGCCGCAGGCCTCGGGCTGCACCTCCACACGATCCGCAGCTACGAGAAGCTCACGAGCGACGGGACCAACTTCCTCGGCGGAGACGTGATCCGGCTCGTCGAGGACGACCTGCCCCGGCGCTTCGGCGGCGGGCCGACGGACTACCAGCTCGTCGAGGACGAGCACGGCGGCCTGCCGCGGGTTCGGTTGCTCGTCAGCCCGCGCATCGGCGCCGTCGACGAGCGCGCCCTGCTGGAGCGGACGCTCGCGGGCCTCGCCGAGGGTCCCGGCTACCGGCGGATGATGGCGGACATCTGGCGCGACGGCTCGACGCTGACGGTGGAGCGCGCAGAGCCGATCTCGACGCGCGCGGGGAAGATCCCTGCCTTCCACGTGCTTCCGCGCGCGTGAGCCAATGGGACGCAATGGCCCGCGTCTGGCTGGAGCGCCCGGCGGGCGGGCTCTGGCGCCGGCACAGCGACGTGGTCAACCGGTCGCTCCTCGAGGACTGGCTGCCGCCGCGGCTCGACGCGGTGCTGAAGACCGACCTCTTCGACGAGGCCGTCAGCGAGGGTCTCGCGCCGCTGCTCGCCGCGCGCGCGGAACGGGTGGTCGGGATCGACCTCGTGCCGGCGATCGCGGCTGCGGCGCGAGCACGGCATCCCGGGATCGAGTCGATCGTCGCGGACGTCCGTCAGCTTCCGTTCGACGGGGAGACGTTCGACGCCGTCGTCTCGAACTCGACGCTGGACCATTTCGACGACGAGGACGACATCGGCGCCGGGCTCGCCGAGCTCGCACGCGTGCTGCGGCCCGGCGGCAGGCTCGTGCTCACGCTCGACAACCCCGCCAACCCCGTGCTCGCGCTCGGCAAGGCGCTGCCCAGGAAGGCGCTCCACCGGCTGTGGGGTGCCGCGGGACGGACGACGTCACGGATCGGCCTGAAGCCGTACTACATCGGCGCGACGCTCGGCCGCGCCGCGATGCGCGAGACGGTACGGGCAGCCGGCCTCGACCCGGTCGACGAGCGGACGCTCGTGCACGCCCCGCGCGTGCTCGCCGTCGTCGTCGCGGCGGCGCTGGAGCGGCGATCCTCGAGCGTGCAGGCTCGCTTCCTCCGCGTGCTCGGGGCGTTCGAGCGGCTGGGCGCGACGCCCGCCGGGCGGGTGACGGCGCACTTCAACGCCCTGCTCGCGGTCAAGCCGGGACGACCGTAGCGTCCTTGCGCCCGCACGGCGCGGGTGGCACCCTGGAGGGGCATTGGGGTCTCGTGGCCGTCGTCACGTGGTGCCGGCCGTGGTCTTCCTCGCCGCGCTCGCGGCGTGGGTCGCACCCGGCCAGAAGCAGGCGCTCGCAAGCCACGACTGCGGCCTGCCGCACACGACCCCGCTCTGGATCGAGTTCGGGCAGGGCTCCGTTCCGCCGGAGGTGCGCACCGTCTTCGCGCGCCCGGGCGTCGTGCTCGCGGCGAGCGGCACCGCGCTCCCCGCGCAGTACCGGGCGGCCGGCGCGGCGACGACGTACTTCGTCCTGAACCTGCCTGCGTTCGTCGGCGAGCCGGCGACGCCGAACGACCCCGCGTCGATCGCCGCGGGCGCGGATCTCCTGTACGAGCTCGCGGTCGCGTCGACCGCGTGCGCGAGCCCCTGGATCGCGCTGAACGAGCTCCTCGGCCCTGGCCTCGCCGCTCCCTGGACGCCGAACAACGCGCAGTACCGCGCGAACGTCCTCGCGCTGATCGAGAGGCTCGCACAGCGCGGCGCGCGGCCCGTGCTCCTCGTCCACGGCGACCCGAACGTCGCCGGTGCAGCGGCAGCGTGGTGGGCAAGCGTCGGGCGCGCGGGCACGGTCGTCTACGAGGCGTACTACAACGCGCGCAACATCAGCGCGCTCGGTCCGCTGATCGGCAACCGCCGCGTGCGGCTGGGGATGCGCAGCATCGTCCGGCGGTTCGTCCGCGCCGGTGTCCCGCGCAACCGCATCGGGTTCATGCTCGGCTTCCACGTGGCGCCCGGCACGCTCGGCAGGGAGGGGCTCCAGCCGCGCGAGGAGTGGTTCCGCCTGGTCAAGTGGCAGGCGCTCGCCGCACAGCAGGTCGCACGCGACGAAGGCACGCCGACGGTGTGGTCGTGGGGGTGGGGCAACTTCGGCCCGGCGAGCATCGACCCCGACAAGCCAGCCGCGGCGTGCGTGTACCTCTGGACGCGCGATCCGGCGCTCTGCGACGGTCCCGCCGTCGCGGGCCCGGCGTTCGACGCATCGCGCACCGAGGGTCAGATCGTCCTTCCCTCGGGTGTCCACTGCGCCTTCCCGGGCGGCGTCGTCCGGGAGCAGGCGGTCCGAGCGATCCAGCGGCTGACGGGCGACCGGCACAAGGCCGTGACCGCCGCGTTCGCCCGGGCCGTGCTCGAGCGCAGGGCACGCGTGACGGCGGCCGAGCTGCTGCGGGCGGAGTCGCAGCTCGTGGCCCGCTCGTTCCGCGGCTCCCGTCGGGCGTACGTGCGCGCGGTCCAGCAGCGCCGCGTGACCGTCTCGATCGCGCGCGGCGTGCTCGCGGACGAGCTGCGGCGGCAGAAGCTCGCACGACTCGCGCGCTCGGCCGGGCTCGCGCCGCTCGAGTGGTCGTCGCGGCTCACCGCAGCGGCCGCCGACGCCGCGACGTGCGCGCGCGACGACCTGCCCGGCTACGGCGACTTCCCGCGGCTGAACACGCTCGACGTCGACGTCGTGCAGCTCCCGGCGCTCCTGCCGTTCCTGCGCGACAGGCGTCCGCCCGCGACGCCCCGGTCGGTGACCGCGACCCGCGAGCCCGGCACCAGGGGCGCGGTGCTCGTCGACTGGAGCGACGGCAGGGAGGCGGACCTCGCCGGCTACCGCGTCTTCCGCGCGACGACGGCGGGCGGGCCGTACCGCCTGCTCACGAGGACGGCGATCGTCCGCTCGACGTACCGCGACGCTGCTCCGCCGGCGAACGCCACGCTCTCCTACATCGTCCGCGCGTTCGACACGTCGGCGAACCGCAGCCCCAACTCCGCCGAGGCGTCGCTCCCGGTCAGTCCTTGACGTCGTGGATCAACCACAGCCGCTCGCCGGTCTGCGAGCCGGTTCGCGCCTGCGCGGTGATCTGACCGAGGTCGGGATACTCGACGACCTCGGGCGAGACGAGCGTCGACACCATCACGAAGCGCACGGGCTCGTCGGTCTCGTTCGAGACGCCGTGCGCGCCGTCGGGGCCGGCGGGGAAATGCACCACCTCGCCCTCGGCGAGCGTGCGCGTCCCGTCGTCCGTCCGCAGCGTCGGCCGTCCGCGCAGCACGACCATCGACTCCTCGGATCCGTGATGGAAGTGGTAGACGACGAAGTTGCCGGGCCCGAGCTCGTACACGCTCGCACCCAGGCTCGTCCCGCGGGGAAGCCGCTTGCTCCGCCCGCCGCCGCCCGACCAGTCGTCGGCGTCGTCCCACTCGTCCGACCAGACGTTGTCGTCGCCCATCCGTCCGGACGCTACCTCTCGTCGCCCCCGGCGGGGATGGGAACATCGGACGATGCGGAAGCCGCACGTCGCTCTCGTCGCCTGGAGGATCGCGTCACCCGATCTGCCGGCCGGCCACCTCGCCCGGATCGTCGAGCGCGCGTCGGAGCGAGTCGACTTCACCGTCGTGTGCACCGAGCTGGCCCCGGAGCTCAGGCCGCTCGTCCGCTGGCGTCGCGTCCCCCGCGTCGGGGCGGGGTGGGGCCGGCTTCCCTGGGCCGTCTTCTTCGCAACCGCCTGGGCTCGACTGCGCGGCGTGCGTGCGGACCTCGTGCACACGGTCGGACCGGCCCCGCTCGTGCCCGGGCGGGTCGATCTGGCGTCGGTCGGCTACTGCCACTCGCTGTACCACGGCGCGGTCGGGCATTGGCCGGTCCACGGCGTGCGGAGGCCGTGGCGGTTCGCCCTCGCCGCCTTTCTCGCCGTCGAGCGCGCGTGCTATCGCCCCGGGCGCGTGCGACTGCTCGGCGCGGAATGTGAGAGCGGGAGGCGGACGCTCGAGCGCTACTTCCCGGACGTCGAGGCAGCGGTCGTGCCGACGTTCCCGATCGACACGAGGCGCTTCCGCGCAGCGCCCGCCGAACGCGCCGCCCTCCGGCGCGAGGAAGGCATCGGCGAGGACGACGTGATCGCCATCTTCGTGGGCCGTTACTGGGCGCTCAAGGGGCTCGAGCTCGCGATCGAGGGTCTTGCCCAGGCGTCCCGGCTCGGCCCCGGCAGCCTTCACCTCTGGGTCCTCGGCGGTGGCGACGTGCCGCGGTACGAGCGAGTTGCCGCGCGGGCGGGCGTGGCCGATCGCGTTCGGTTCTTCGGCCTCCGCTCGGACGTCGAGCGGTACTACCAAGCCTCGGACGTACTGGTCCTCCCGACGCTCTGCGAGACGTTCTGTCGCGCAGCGTACGAGGCGGCGGCAACGTCGTTGCCGATCGTCGGAACGGCCGTCGACGGAGTCACCGACCTCGTCGGAGACTCCGAGGCCGGCGTGCTCGTCGAACGCGACGCCGGCGCGATCGGAGCGGCGCTGGCGCGACTCTCAGCCGATCCGGGCCTGCGGGCGCGCATGGGGGCAGAAGGGCGGCGCCGAAGCCTCGAGCACACGGTCGAGCGCTCGGCCGACGCGTTCGTCGCCGCCTACGAGCGTCTGCTCGCGGAGTCGGACGATCCGGTCCGGTAGAGCTCCGCGAGGTCGGGCGCGAGGAACGGGATGCCGTCGACCACGAGGCCCAGCTCCGTCAACGGCCGGCGAACGGCAGCATCACGCCGGTACACCCACTCGTCGCCCTCGACCGTCTCGATCTTGAAGTCGAGGTGCCACGCGTCGGCGGGCGTCGGCCGGGCCCAGACGGCGTACTCGGGCGGCCCCACCGGGCCGCCGTGCCACGGCCGCAGCGCTCCGCGGTGGGCGATGCGGAGATCCCAGCCCGCGAGCTCGCGCCGCAGGGCCTCGTGCTCCGGCCGGAGCACGATCACGTCCACGTCACCGTGCTCGCACCGCCCTTCGACGTCGAGCGCCCAGCCGCCGGCGATCCACCAGCGGATCGAGAGCCCGCCGAGCAGCCCGCGCACGTCACGCGGCGCCAGCTGTGCCCAGCGCTCGCCGGCGGCATCGGTCACGGCCACGAGCGCCGATCCTACGACGATCGGCAGGCAGGTCCCATGGACCGACGGCGGGGCAGCTGCTACACCTGTTACGTGATCGCCTGCCCCGAATGCGGCTGGTTCGCCGAGGTGGCTCGCCGTGCGGTCGAGGACGTCGTCTGGGCGGAGCACGTGCGCGATGGCTTCTGCGCGGACGCGATCCCGGTGCGCGGTCCCGCTCGTCGGCGCGTCATGTGCATCAAGGGGCACGCCGTGGACGACCCGTTCGGCATCTGCTGGGAGTGCGCGCGCCTCAAGGAGGAAGCACGAGGGCAGCGCGCCCGAACGCACTCCCGATCGCGGCCGTTCGCGCGCGCCTGAGCGCTCAGCGGCTGACGGCCGCAGTGCGCCTCGCGGCGGGGACGACCGTGGGGACGCCCGCGGCCGTGTAGACCACCGCGTGGGAGATCGGGCGGTTCCGGTAGTCGAGCCGGCGTTCCACGCCCTGTCCGGTGAGCAGGAACGTCGGTCGCTCGACGGAGACGCGCAGCTCGCGGAGGTCGTAGATCGCCCACGCCTGTCGCCAGGGGTCGTCCGTCGACACGGTGACGATCGCGTCCGCGGGGAGCCCGCCGATCGCTGCGAGGCGCGGAGCCGCGCGCGCGTCTCGTCCCGCCGCGACGGTCGCGACCGCGCCCGACGCGACGAGCAGCACGCCCGCCGCGGCGGCGGCGCCGCGTCCGGCCCAGCCGGCCCGCTCGGCCAGCGGCGTCAGGGCGAGCAGGACGAGGAAGGGGGCGCCGTAGGCGAGCAGCTTGTACGACAGGTAGGGCGCGAAGCGGGGCAGGAGCAGCAGCGCATAGCCGGCGGCGACGAGCGCCGTCCCGGCGAGCACGAAGCCGCTCGGCCGGCTCCGGCGCGCGCCCGCGACCAGCAGCCCCGCCGTCAGGGCGGAGGCGGCGATGAGCCACCCGATCCGGAGCGGGTCCGCCCACCCGTTCTCGATCGCCCAGACGTGCGGCACCAGCCCGAGCGCCTCGCCCGGCTGCCCGCCGGCGAACCCCTCCTTGAACGCCGTCGAGAACCCGCCCGAGTCGATGAAGCCGGGCAGGCCGCGCACGAGCGCGACGAGCGACGGGGCCGCGAGGACGCCCGCGGCGCCGGCGAAGAGGCCGGCGCGGCGCGCGGCCCCGCGCCGATCGTCGCTGCGCCAGATGCACGCGACCGCGACGGTCGCGAGCAGCGCGGCGAGGAAGGGCGCGAAGCCGAGCCGGTACGTTCCGATCGCACCCGCCGCGAGCAAGCCGGCTAGCAGGAGCGCGCTTCCCCCCGCCTCGCCGCGGAGGCCGAGCCAGAGGAGCGCGGCCGCCGCGAACGCGAGCGCGCTCCCGACGACCTGTTGCTGCCACGAGAAGTGGCTCGCGAACAGGAGCGACGCGTTGAGCGCGAGCGCCGCGCCGGCTCCCGCCGCGAGGTGCCTCTTCCAGCCGAGCACGGCGCGCGCGGCCGCGTATCCGGCCAGCGGGAGGAGCGCGAACAGCGCCGCCGCGAGGGCGCCGTACGCGTCGGCGACGTCGGAGCGCGACAGCCAGCCGATCAGCCCCGCGCCGAACGGCACGGCGACGGCCCAGTGCTGCGTCCGCGACCGCTCGTACGTCAGTCGGTCGGGATGCTCGGAGACGGGCTCCGGGGCGGGCCCCTCGAAGTACGCGCGGCCCTGGGAGACCCAGTGGTACGCGTCGGTGCTCTCGTAGAGGCTCGTCGCCCGCCAGTCGCCGCGCGCGACCGACGGACCGCCCGCGAGCGCGACCGCGCCGAGCGCGAGCGCGGCGGGGACCGCGGCCACTCGCGCGAGTCGGCGGATCCGGTGCCGGACGCCGACGGCGAGCGCGACCGCCGCCCCGACCGCGACGACCGCGAGCGGCTTCGCCGGGACGCCGAGCGGCAGCAGCGTGCTCGCTGCGGCGAGCCAGGCGGCGCCCGCGAGCGGGACGAGCGCCGCGGCCGCGTCCGCCGGCAGGTTCGGCGCGAGCAGCGCAACGATCCCGCAGCCGGCGACCGCGACGAGCGCGAGCGCCGCGAGCGGCAGGAGCAGGAGGCCGACGTTAGCCATCTGCGCGGCGCAGGCGCCGGAAGACCTGCGTGACGGCACCGAACGCAAAGGCGGCGTACAGCCACCCGAGGAGCAGGTCGCTCACGTAGTGCTCGGCCGTGTACACGAGCGCGAACCCCATCGCGAGCGAGTACCCGGCGAGGGCGAGCTTGCCTATCCGGCCGACACGCGACCAGAAGAAGAGCGTGATCAGGAGCGCGTACGCCGCGTGCAGGGACGGCACGGCGGCAACATCGTTCGCGTAGGCCGCACCGTGCTCCCAGAGCGCGCCGAAGAAGTCGACCGGCGCGTCGGCGGACACGAACCGAACGATCCGGTCGGTCGGGGGCAGCGCGCCCTGCTCGCTCGCCATCCAGGGCGGCACGGCCGGGAAGAGCGCGTAGGTCGCGAATCCCGTGGCGGCGAGCAGCGCCACCATCGACGCGTAGGGCCGGAAGAGCGGCCGTGCGCGTAGCCACAGCCCGGCCGCGACGCAGAGCGTGGCGAAGAAGTGCGTGAGGTAGACGAGCCACGCCGCGTAGTCGATCCAGTCGACGCCCGCCGGGCCGTCCCAGAGCCGCTCCTGGAGCCACACGGTTGGCACCTGCCCGCCGAACAGCAGCTCGTCCGCGCGGAGCTGAGGCTCCACGTGGGCAGCGAACAGCTCGTCCGCGCTCCCGCGCAGGAGGTCGTAGGCGAAGAGGATCGCCGCGAGCGGCAGCCAGTCGACGACGATGCCCCGGAACCAGCCGCGCAGGTCGCAGACGGATGCGGCGAGCAGCCCGAGCACGATCCAGAGGAAGAGCGCGTCGCGCGAGGTCGGGATCCCACGCACGACGCACGCGGTCACGAGCGCGACGACGTAGATCGCCACGGCGACGAGCCGGAGCAGTGGGAGGGAGCGAGCCGGCGTCGCCTCGGTGACGGCCGATCCCATCAGCCGGAGCCTAGTGAAGCGACCCCGCGCCCCGCGAATCGGCCGGAGCCGTTGCCGGTCGCGGCCGCCGCACAGGGGGACAGGTGCCCGCGGCCGAAATCGAACCAGCGCACACGGTTTAGGAAGCGGCGTGCCGTTCGCGCAGACCACCTGCAAACGGCGGAGTTCTCAACCAAGAGAATAGGCTGCGCGCCAGCGTTTGCGCCAGTCGTCGACTGACCAGGCGAGAGCACCTCGCCCATGCGACTCCTTTCTCCTTGCGATCGGGGATGATCCGGTCGTGAAGGCTGCGGTGATACATGCTGTCGGCGCTGTGCCCGAGCTGGGCGTCGCTCATGAGCCCGTCGGCGAGACAGTCGACGTGCTGGCAGCCCCGATCAATCCGATCGACCTCGCCGTTTCGCGTGGTGCGCTTTCGATCGGTCATCCCGAACTGCCCTACGTGCCGGGTTGCGAGGCAGTCGGTCGCACGGCCGACGGCAGGATCGTTTGGCTCTTCGGCGGGTCGCTGGGGCGAACGTCGGACGGTGCGCTCGCGGAGCGCGCAGCCGTCGCCGACGCGTATGCGGTCGACGTGCCCGAGGGTGCGGATGCCGCGCTCGCGGCGGGACTCGGGATCGCTGGGCTAGCGGGCTGGTTGCCCTTCGCATGGCGGGCGCCGCTTACGGGTGGCGAGGACGTGCTCGTGCTGGGCGCGACGGGGTCCGTCGGCCTCGTCGCAGTCCAGACCGCGAAGCTCCTCGGTGCGGCCCGCGTCGTTGCGGCGGGTCGTAGTGCAGCCGGACTCCAACGCGCGGCAGATCGTGGCGCCGATGCCACCGTCCAGCTGAACGAAGCCAGCGACCTCGTCACGGCGTTCATGGACGCGTTCGACGGCGACGGGCCGAGCTTCGTCTTCGATGCCCTTTGGGGCGGGCCAGGGGAAGCCGCCGTTCTCGCTTCCGTCCCGAAGGCGACGATCGTCAACCTCGGCCAGTCGGCCGGCGCGACGGCCTCCCTTTCCTCGGAGGCGGTGCGGTTCAAGAGCCTGACGATCCACGGCATGTCGGTATACGCCGTACCGTCCGAGGTGCTCGCCGAGCAGTACCGCCGTCTCGTTCACCACGCAATCGCGGGGGACATTCGGCTCGACGTCGAGCGGGTGCCGCTCGACTCCGTCGCCGATGCGTGGCAGCGCCAGGTCGACGGTCCGGGAAAGAAGCTCGTCGTGGTCCCGTAGCCTCGCAGCTTGGGGCATTCCCGAACACTGGCCCGTGCGACACGCTGGTGCGCGCTGGCGACTTATGGTGATCAGCCGTGATTCGAATCCGCGACACCGTCGGCCGGACGCTGGTGCCACTCGTTGTGGTGGCGCATGCGTTCGGCAGATACGGCCGCAGCGGAAACTGGCGCTTAACGATCTTTGACGCCCTTGGTGACATCAGCGCGCTCTATCCGGACGGCGCAGTTCGTCTTCAGGAGCAGGTTGCGGTAGAGCCGCTTGCGGTCACTTGGGAGTGGCTTGAGCTGTTGTCGCGGCTGCTGGATGATCTGACGAACCTGGAGGTTGTGGGCGACCTTGAAGATGGGACACGCGCCAAGATCCGATGCTTCGACAGCTCCTATTGGGAAATCGAGGCGAGACCTGCGCTGGAGGTTGCGCTAGCGGAACAGTTCGAGGTCGTCGAGCGCGTCTCCGTCGGCTGACCTCGGGGGACATTGCTGAACACTGGCGCAGCCGACGCCCCACGTGCCCGGTGCCGTGGGAAGGCGCGCTCGGCATACTCGGCGCATGTCCAATCCACCTCCGGGGTATCCGCGCGTCTCGCCTTACCTCTTGTACGAGGACGCGGCAGCAGCCGTGGGCTACCTGCAAGAGAGCTTCGGTTTCAGGCTTCGCGTTTCGCAGACTGGCGCCGCGGGTCGTACGCACAACGAGCTCCTGCTCGGCGAGGACGGATTGGTCATGGTGGGCCAGGCTCACGAGAGCTTCTCCAGCTCACGGACACTCGGCGCGTTCCCGCCCTCGATGATCCATGTCTACGTCGATGATGTCGACGCGCTTCACGAACGAGCGACAGACGCTGGGGCTGAAGTGACTGATCTCGAACTTTCGCCTGCAGGAGATCGTCGATTCACGGCCACCGATCCTGAGGGCCAACTCTGGGTCTTCGCGCAGCGAGTTGGGACAAACCACGGTTGAGACCGCTCGTGGGGAGCTTCTGACCTCGGTGTAGCTCGCGTACACCCTCCAAACTAAGCAATGTCGCGGTGACGCTCAGCCCCCAGAGGGATCAGCGTCTGCCAAATGCAGGGAACTCGGAGGGACTTTCGGTCAGGGTCAGGCTCATCGTCTCTTCCCCTCCTGTGAAGTGCGCCGACCGCTTGAAAGGCAACTCGCGGCGGATGCCTCGTCCGTTTCCACTGAGCTACGGGGGCCCTCCGTCACTGTATCCGCGTCCCCCAGGCCGCCATTCAGGGCAACTCCACAGCGCAGCGCGATCGCGGCTATGGTGTGAAAGCGCATCGGTCTTGGCGTTGGCCGAGGAGCTTCGAAGGCTTCTCGATGACCACTCCGCCGGACTGTGCGATCAGGAGAGCTCCATCGGGTTTTCCTGCCATGGACGATTAGAGAGTCAGGAGCATCACATGCATGCGACCATCAGGCGCTACGACGGCGTCGACACTGCACGCACCGAAGAGCTCACCCGCAGGATCGACGAGAGCCTTCTCCCGAAGCTCAGCAAGATCGACGGCTTCAAGGGCTACTACCTCATCGAGGCCGGCAACGGCGTCATGAGCTCGCTCGGGCTCTTCGAGAACGTCGAGCAGGCCGACGAGTCGACGACGATGACCGCTTCGTGGGTCCGCGACGAGAAGCTGGAGACAGCGTTCCCGAACCCGCCGAAGGTCACGACCGGCAAGGTCGTTGCACACAAGAACGGCTTCGTCCGCGCGTAAGTCCAGCGCGATCGGTTGGGTGACGAAGAGGGCCTCCGGGCCCTCTTCGTCCGTCTGTCAGCGCTCCGTGACCTGGCACGAATGAGTACAGTGTGTCTCGACTCGCCTCCTCTTGGCGAGCGCTAGGGGTCTCGGAGGAGGTACCCGATGGCCGCCGGCGAGGTGACGAGACAGGTTTTGGCGGAGTACGAGGCCGGCGGCCTGATCACCAGGTGCGCGTGGTGCGGGCGGATCGAGATCGACGGCGAGTGGCTTCTCGCGCCGCGAGCGGCGCTCACCGCGATCGACGCGCCCTACACGCTGTCACACTCGATCTGCCCAAGCTGCGCGGAGGCGCCCCCCGGCAAGCCTCCCGCGTTGGCGTAGGCGCGCTCCTCAGGCTTCGCGGCGAAGCGACTTCCCGTCGATGACCGACTGAGCCGCGTCCACGAGCACGCTCTGCGTTCGGCGAGCGTGCTCGCGCAGCATCTGAAACGCGCGTTCTTCGTCGACCGTGTGGCGCTCCATCAGGATCCCCTTCGCGCGCTCGGTGACTGTGCGACGCTTGAACGCCCCTTCGAGGTCGCGGAACTCGGCGAAGCGCCGCAGGACGATCTCGATCGAGTTCTGCCATTCCTGCGGATCGCCGTCGGTGATGTAGGCAAAGATGCCCCGTCTGGCGGCCTCGATCAGGAACGGTGGATCCGGCGCGTGGAGGAGTGCGACGACCGGGCAGGACGCCTCATGGACGATCTGCTCGATCAACTCCAGCGCGTGCTTCGAGCTCTCGCCGAGACCGACGAAGGCAACATCCGGATGCTCGCGCGCCGTCACGGGCCCGACCTCGCTGACCTCGATCTGTGGAGCAATCACCTCGTGCCCCAGGCCGGCGACGAGTCCTGCGACATCGGCCAAGCGGTCCTGACGCTCGTTTGCAACGAGCACGCGGAGACGCTTCAGGTCCTGGGTGTCGGCGGTCGAAGGCAAACCGGAACGGGAGACAAAATACCGTGTCCGCACTTCGGTCGGCTCCTGGGCCCACGACGACGAAAGCCATGGCCACGCCCCGCGCGGATAGCGGGATGCCCCCGGCCGGAATCGAACCAGCGCACGCGGTTTAGGAAACCGCTGCTCTATCCACTGAGCTACGGGGGCGCGGGCACAGGGTAGCCCGGAGGGGGCGCGTCAATCCCTCGGCGCGAGTCGCAGCTCCGGGCGCGGGCGCGGGGCGCCCTCTTCGAGCGTCGTCGGGTTCGCGGCGGCGAGGACTGCCGCAGCCGAGTCGACCTCCGCGACGAGGTCCTCGCCGAGCCGGCGCTGCGCGCGGCCGGCCCACCGGTACGCGGCTGGGTGCTCGTCCTCGGTGCGCGCGCTCAGGTCGGCGTACGTCCGGTCGCCCGGCTGGTCGGGCGGTGCTGCGTAGCCCTCGTGGAAGCTCGCCGCGAGCTCGGCGATCGCCGCGAGGGCCGACCGGAACCGCGTCCAGCGGTGGCTGTCCCAGGAAAGGTCGCCCGGCTTGGCGGGGGGCTTCGCGAAGCGGTCGACGAGCGCCGCTGCCGCATGCTGCCCCCGGGAGGTCAGGGCGACGATCACCTCGGTCGGCATCGTGAGGTTCATCCCGCCCTCGTCCTTCGTCAGGCTGACGTGGGCGACGCGGTCTCGGTAGCCCGGCACGCGCATCTGCGCCTCGTCGACGCGGTTCTGCATCGTCCGGACGACCGACTGCGCGAACGCGGACAGCGCCCCGAGGCCGCCGCCTTCGGGGAAGCGGTACCACCACTCGAGCAACCCGCCGCCGCTCCCCGCGGGGAGGTACACGTTCTCGCGCTCGTCCTCCGAGCGCCGGCGATCGGGGTGGAACGGGCGCAGGTTGATCGCGAACGTCGGGCGTCGCGGGAGCGCGGCGTCGAAGAAGTGCACCGGGAAGTTGCTGCTGATCCCGCCGTCCGAGAACCAGAGGCGCTCCGGCGTCGGACGCTCCGCCGGCCCGCCGGCTCCCGGCGCCTCGTCTGGGTGCTCGCGGGCCCAGCGGCGCCAGGTCTCGAGCGCGCGCTGGTTCGCTGTCCGGCTCGCGTCGATGCTCCAGAGCGGAACCGCGCTCAGCAGGACGGGGAAGCTGAGGCTCATCCTCGTCGCCACGATCACCGGGAGGTCCTCCGCGGCGGGGAGCGGGAGCAGCGGGCTGAGCAGCGCGCACCGCAGCTTCCAGTCGCGGCGGCCCGCGGGCGTGTCGGGCTCGGGCGGCGGATGGTCCTCCAGCCACGCGACGATCCGTTCGGGAAAGAGCCGTCGGAACTCGCCGGGATCGAAGAAGAACTCGCGCGTCTCCCACGGAAGCTTGTGCGGACGGCGGTTCGTGAGGTTCGTCGTCATCAGCTCGAGCCGGATGCCCGCATCCTCGAGGTCGCCGAACGTGAGCGGATCGTCCGACTCCGTGCGGCCCGCGAGGTCGTCCATCACGCCGCCGAGCCACGGCGTCAGCGCGGGCCGGCCGTCGCTCGGAAGGCCCGAGCACAGGCCGAACTCGTTGGCGGGCACCGAGCCGAGCGCCCTGAGCACGCCGGCGATCAGCCCGAGCACGAGGCCGATGCAGAGCAGGAGCAGGCCGCCGGCGATCCCGGCGACGAGCATCACCGTCGACTCGGCGAAGAGCGCCGTGAGCACGACGAGCGCGGCGCCGGGCAGCGCGCCCGCGAGCACGGCGAGCGGGAAGCTCGTCACCGCCGCGCGCAGGAGCCGAAGGACTCGACCGCGCGGCGAGCCGAGCCCCGCCATCAGGAACCGGAACAGGCGGCGCGTGCCCGGCTGCGGCTGGAAGAGCGAGAAGAGGTTGTCGCCCGCGCTGATCCAGCCCGGAAGCGCTGCCAGCTTCTTGAAGCCGTCGTCGTCGCGGCCGAGCTCTGCCGCGGCCGCGGCGGCCGCCGCGATCGCGCCGGCCGACGTCCCGCCGACGTTTCGCAGCCGGTAGGTCTGCGCCAGCTCGCAGACGGCGTGCGGGTAGACGACCCCGCTCGTGATCCCGCCCTTCATGACGACGTCGCAACTGTGCGTCGGCCGCGAGTAGTCGTAGGTCTTGGGGTCGGCCGTCATCCGATCTCGTCGACGAGGTCGCCCGCGAGCTGCTTCGCCATCGCGCTGTACGGCGACGTCTCGGCGAGCAGGTCCTTCAGGATCGCGATCTCCTCCCGGAGCGCCTCCACGGCCAACGGATCTCCGCGACCGAGGCGGATGCGCTCCCGGTCGATCCGCTTCACGGACGCGAGCACGAACGTCGCGACCCGCTTGCGGTCCGTGGCCAGCCCCGGGCGTCGGAGCGCGTAGACCTCGATCGAGTGGACGCCCTTGTCGCTCTCGCCGCGCGCGCTCCGCGCCGGCTTGACGCTGCCGTCGGCCTCGAAGACGAGATGCCGCTCGGGGTGATCCAGGTACGGATGGAGCAGGAGTCGCTGCTCGTTCTTCTCCTGCTTCGGTTTCTTCGCCCGCGTCTTCTCGTTCTTGAGCGGGAACTTGTTCGCCTTGCCCATCGTGCGCGGATCCTCGCCCGCCACCTCTTGCTCGCGTGCGCTGTTGCAGTCGGTGCACGACGGCAGCAGGTTCTCCCAGGTGCCGGCCAGCCAGTAGTAGCCGGGCTTCTTGAGCTTGCCGTCGGCGCCGACGACCGCCGACTTCGGCCGGTAGTGCTCGACCGCGACCGGCTGCGTCGCGCCGAAGAACGCCTCGCAGTACGCGCACTTGAACTTGAACCGTTCGTTCAGCGCCCTGCGGACGGACTTGTCCTTGTAGGCCTTGAAGACGAACTTCGCGTTCTTGTCCTTCCTGAACGCCTTGATCGCGTCGCCTTGTTCCGCGAGGGCCTTCTCGCCGAGGAGGAACTCCGGCACCGGCGGCACGGGGCGGACGCGGATCACGGGGCGGGCGTCCCGACCGGCGGCGTCTCGGCCCACAGCTCCGCCAGCTTGGCGCGCGTCTTGTCGTACAAGTCCTTCCGCTCCTGGTCGTCCACGGTCACGATCTCGGTCGCGAGGTAGTCGTCCGCCGCCTCGAGCAGGATCCGCTCGCGCCTCGTGCGGCCGAGCACCTGGTGCTTGTCGAGCTCCTCCTGAAGCCGCTCGAGCTCCTGCGTCTCCACCTCGTCGAGCTCCCACTTGCCCTTCAGCTCGTAGTAGCGCGTGAAGAGCTTGTCGACCTCCGGGTCGAAGGTGGTGTTGAGGCCGAAGAACTCGGACGTGAGGAGCTGGTCGACGCGGAGCCCCTCGACGGGCGGAAGCTCCTCCACGCGGTAGATCTCGCCCTCGGGCAGGCGCCGCAGGAGCGTGACCTCGCCGTCCAGCAGTCCGCGGAGGCAGAGCGGGTCGTGCGTCGACGCGAGGAACTGCACGCGGGGGAAGACGTCGCGCAGCGCGGAGACGATCCGCATCTTCCAGCGCGGATGCAGGTGCGCGCCGAGCTCGTCGATCATCACCGTCCCCTCGGCCACCTCCATCGCCTCCCAACGGCTCAGCATCACGCTCATCACGTCGGCCGCCACGGCGAGGACCGACTGGTAGCCGTCGCTCAGGTGCTCGAGCGGGTCCTCGCGCCCGTGCGCCCGGACGTCGACGCGCTTGGCGCGGCGGTTCGGGGCCAGCGACGCGCTCTCGTCGAGCATCAGGATCCCCTTCAACGCGCGCGCGACGGCGTCGAACTGGGGCTCCGGCAGGGAGAGGAGCCACTTCGTCGCGTCGCCGAGCGGGGCGAATGGGTTGAAGAGGTTCTCCACGCGGGCGAACTCCTTCGTCAGAGCCCGTCCCCGCATTCCGGGTCGCGGAAGCAGCCGTGTCGCGCCGTAGCCGAGCAGAAGGACCTTCGGGTCGGGCTCGCTCGACTTGAACCGGGTACGGGTGACCTCGAGCCGGACCGGGTGCTCGTCGCCGAGGTAGACCTCGATCCAGCCGCGCCGCTCGCCGGTGCGCAGGTAGTCGCGCGGGTCGAGCTTCAGGCGCGCCCGCCTCGCGTCGCCCATCAGCGCCAGCGCGACCGACTGGAGGATGGTGCTCTTCCCCGTGCCGTTCTCGCCGAGCAGCATCAGCCACGGCGCGCGCTCGGTCGCCGGCGGCGACGCGTCGAACTCGAGCTCCTCGATCCCGCGGATGTTCTTGATCACGACGCGATCGACGAGGCGAGTGCGGATGAAGTAGTTCGCCTTGTCCGCGCCCTTCGTGACGGAGAACTGCTCCTGCGCGACCTGGGCGCGGTCGTGCGAGCTCTTCAGCTTGCGCTGCTCGGCCATCGAGACCTCGGGGAGGGGCTCCGAGGCGGCGGCAACGACCTCCTCGACGAGCGCGCTGTCGCGCTCGCGCGTCCACGCCGCGACGAACTGGCGCGTCATCGCCGCGAAGGGCCGGGCGGGGTCGAGCATCCGCTCGATCGCGCCGTGGTCGAGCTGTCCGGACTCGGCGAGTGCGCCCCACTCGGCCTTCATCTGCGTCAGCACGTGCGCACGCTGTGGAACGAGACCGGTGCGGTTGAGACCGAGCGTCTCGATCGTCACGCGTCCGCGGTCGGTGCGGCCGACCGCGGTGCCGTCCTCGGCGAACGCGATGTGCTCCTCGGGAACCTCGAGGCGTGGGTCGAGGAGGTACGGCTCCTCGGCGAGGAGGTCGATACCCGTCTGCGGATCGTGCGCGCGCTCCTTCGCAACCGGGAACCGGCTGCCTTTTGCCCGGGCGCAGTCGACGCAGACGGGGAGGAGGTTCTCCCACTCGTACGCGAGCCACCAGTAGTGGTCGGGGCTGAAGGCGCCGTCGAGGTCGATCGCGCCCGACTTCGGCCGGTGGTGCTCGACGTTGAGCGGCTGGACGGCGCCGACCGGCGTCTCGCAGTACGCGCACTTGCCGTTGAAGAGCGCGAAGAGCGCTTCCCTGACGTCGGGCGCTCCGTAGAAGCGGTCCTCGAACTCGAACGCCTCCTGGGCGCTTCGCGCGGTGTTCCGGAAGAAGCCGGCCGCCCGGTCCCGAGCCCGCTGCGCCCACGCGGACGACAGAGACGGCGGCGCCTCGACGGACGCCGTCTTGCTCGGCCCGATCACGACGCCCTAGCTTTCAGCCGCAGTCGCCTCTCCGCCACAACCTCACCTGCTCCTTCGCGCGAGCCGACTGGGAGACAACCTATGCCTTCGTCTGCTGCCGGTCAACGCTTCCTCGCCCGCCATGCTTCTGGCCCTGCGCCTTCAGGAGCGCCGCCTCCTGCGCGGGGCGCGTCGAGGTTAGATGGAGCCGGTGCTCGCGGTGGGCACGTCGACGTGGCGCTCGGCCGCACACGCGCTCGCCCAGCGGTCCGCGATCTCGACCAGGCGTCCGCGCTGCTCGGTGTCGATCGGGTCCTCGACCTCGATCCGCACCTGGTGCACCGAGGCCTCGACGTCGCCCGCGAACTCGTAACGCTGCTCGGAGACGATCGAGAACGTCTGGACGCGCGCGTGCAGGTCGCGCGCGAGCTCCTCGATCTCCGCCGCGGTGGCGGCGCGGCCCGAGATGACGCCGAAGTTGACGCGGATCTCGCGGTCGCCGCTCGAGAAGACCATCGTGGGCTCGTCCATGGTCCCCGCCTACCCCGCCCGAAGGGCCGTCTAACGCTCTCTAGGCTCCCAGCCGAAGCGCCGCCACGCGATCAGGCTTCCCGCCACGCCCCAGGCGAGCAGGACGAGCACTGCCACCGGCTCCTCCCAGATCGGCTCGCCGTCGTAGACCGCGGCCTGGACGATCTCGACGAGGTACGTGAGCGGCAGGAGGTCGGCGATCGTCTGGAGGAACTGTGGGAAATCGCGCGTCGGCCCGAAGCCGCCGGAGAGGAACGCCATCGGCAGGACGAGCACGTTCACGACCGCGGAGGCGCCCTCCGCCGAGCGGATCAGCGCCGCCGCGCCGAAACCCATCCCGGCGAAGCAGAGGGCGCCGAGCGCGAACCCGAGCAGGAGGGACGGCCACTCGGCGGGAAAGTGCCAGTCGTAGAGCAGCCGGCCGAGCAGCATGATCGCGACCGCCTGGAGCGAGAACACGAGCAGCGTCGAGCAGAGCGTTGCGCCGAGGAACGTCGCCGCGGGGAGCGGCGTCGCGCGGATGCGCTTGAGCACGCCCGCCTCGCGCCGGATCACGAGCATGATCGCGAGCCCGCCGAACGTGGTGTTGGCGACGCCGTACGTGATCAGCGACGGGACGAGGTAGTCGGTCAGCGGCCGCCCCTCGAACTCGCCCGAGTACACCGTCGAGAGGAGCAGGAAGAGCAGCACGGGGAAGAGGAAGACGAAGACGGCGCTCTCCCTCCCGCGCCAGAAGATCAGCTGGTCGGCACGGACCTGGTGCGCGAAGAGGCTCACTCGGGCGTGTCGTCGAGAAGGTCGAGGTAGACGTCCTCGAGCGAGCTGCGGCGGACCTCGAGCTCTTCGAGCTCGCGGCCCTCGGCGACCGCGCGCGAGGTCAGCTCGTGCAGCAGGCGCGTCGGCTCGTCGGTCGCGATCACCTTGACCGCGCCGTTCTCGCGGTAGCGGATCTCCGTGCGGGAGGAGGCCATGAGCTCGGACGGCGTCCCCTCGGAGACGATCACGCCGTCGCGCAGCACGGCGACGCGGTCGGCGAGCTGCTGCGCTTCGTCGAGGTAGTGCGTGGTGAGCAGGATCGTCTTGCCGAGCGCGCGCAGGCCGCGCACGAGCTCCCACGCGTTCCGCCGCGCCTGCGGGTCGAAGCCGGTCGTCGGCTCGTCGAGGAAGATCAGGTCGGGGTCGCCGACGAGCGCGAGCGCGAGGTCGAGCCGCCGCTTCTGCCCGCCCGAGAGCGTCTTCACCCGAGCGTCGCGCTTCGCGTCGAGCCCGACGAGCGCGACCACCTCGTCGACGTCGCGCGGCCGCCGGTAGTAGCCCGCGAAGATCCGCAGCGTCTCGGTCACGGTCACGTTCGCCCACGACTCGGAGTGCTGGAGCACGACGCCGATCCGCTCGCGCAGCGCGCGGTCGCGGCGCTGCGGGTCGAGGCCGAGCACCGACACGTCGCCCGCGTCGCGCGTGCGGTAGCCCTCCAGGATCTCGATCGTCGTCGTCTTGCCCGCGCCGTTCGGCCCGAGCAGGCAGAAGACCTCACCTTCGGCGAGCGCGAAGGTGATCCCGCGTACGGCCTCCTGCCCGCCGTACGACTTGCGCAGGCCCCGGACGTCGACCGCCGCCACGGTCAGTCGAGCTCGACCGCGAACACGCCGGCCGGCGGGAACGCGGGCTCGGGCACGCCGCCGAGCGCGGCCGCGTTCCGCCCGCAGTCGGGCTGGTGCCCGACGACGACGACCGTCTCGCCGCGACCCGTCACAACGGCACGGAAATCGTCCGCCTCGGCGCCGGGGGCGAGCCGCTCGTCGGGCTCCGCGTCCACTCCGACGGCGCGGCCGATCTCGGCGCCCGTCTCGCGGGCGCGCAGGAGCGGGCTCGTCAGGATGGCGTCGGGCCGGATCCCGTCGGCGGCAAGCTGCTTCCCGACCCCGCGCGCCTGCTCGCGACCGGCCGTGGTGAGCGGCCGCAGCTCGTCGGGGCGCCCGGAGGCGGCCTCGGCGTGGCGGACGATGAAGAGGCGCACGCGGGCAGCATACGACCGTGCCGTCGGGACCCCGCTGTAGGGTCCGGCGCCGTGATCAGGAACGTCCCCGGCAGCGGCGGCTGGCTCGAGGTGATCTGCGGACCGATGTTCAGCGGCAAGAGCGAGGAGCTCATCCGCAGGCTCCGGCGCGCGGAGATCGCCGGCCAGCGGGTGTTGATCGTGAAGCCGCGCGTGGACGACCGCTACGACGTCGCCCACGTCGTCAGCCACGCCGGCGCGAAGATGCGGGCCGTCTCCGTGGAGGACTCGCGCGACGCGCTCCGTCGCGCCGACGGGTACGACGCGATCGGCGTCGACGAGGCGCAGTTCTTCGACGAGCACATCGTCGAGACGGTGGAGCGCCTCGTCGGAGAGGGCAAGCGCGTCGTGGCCGCCGGCCTCGACCGCGACTTCCGCGGCGAGCCCTTCGGCGCGATGCCGCTGCTCCTCTGCCGCGCCGAGTTCGTCGACAAGCTCCAGGCCGTCTGCCACCGCTGCGGCGGGGCCGCGACCCGGACGCAGCGGCTCGTCGACGGCGCCCCCGCGCCGTTCGACGGCGCGACGATCCAGATCGGCGCGCTCGACTCGTACGAGGCGCGCTGCGGCGACTGCTACCGCGCAGGCGCAGCGCTCTCGCTCGACGCCGCCGCCGTCTAGACCGACTGACTCGTCAGTCGATTCGTTCCGCGTGAGGGCGGGGATGCCTCGGCGTCGGGCTCCGGACGAGCCCGCTTCCACGCCCAGGAGGAACACACATGCTTTCCGGATCCCGCCGATCGCCGCGCGCGCTGCTGTCCGCGTTCGCGGCCATCTCCATGCTCACGATGCTGACGCCCGCCGCAACTGCCGCCGACTCGGACCCGTTCCCGGTGCAGCTCGTGCGGGTGAACGTTCCCGCGCAGGCCGACCGCGACCGGCTCACGAACCTCGGCCTCGACCTGACGGAGCACGGCGGCCCGGCGTACGTCGAGGTCGTGCTGCACTCCGCCGCCGACGCGACGAGACTCGCCTCGGCGGGCTTCACGTGGACGGTGACGATCCCGGATCTGGCCCTGCGCCAGCTGCGAAACAACGAGCTCAGCGCCGCCTACGCATCGGCGACGATGGTCTCGCCGCTCCCGTCGGGTCGCGACACCTACCGCACGCTCGCGGACTACGAGTCCGACCTTCGTGGTCTCGCGAATCGCAACCCGTCGCTCGTGAAGCTCGTCACGTTGAGCCGCACGTCGCTCGAGGGACGCGGCATCCTCGGCGTTGAGATCAGCGAGTCGGTGGCGTCGACGACCGACGGCAAGCCCACGTTCCTGATCATGGGCGTGCACCACGCGCGCGAGTGGCCTTCGGGTGAGCACACGATCGAGTTCGCGATCGACCTGGTCAACGGCTACACGTCGGGCAACGCCCGGATCAGGGACTTGCTCGCGAACGCGCGTGTGATCGCCGTTCCCATCGTCAACCCGGACGGTTTCGACCAGTCGCGCAAGTGGGGCGACCTGGTCGACATCCGCGAGGTCGACGACGGCGGCCAGGTCACGATCCTCGGCAACCCGGGCAACGCGTACAAGCGGAAGAACTGCCGCGTCGCCGACGGCGTCGCGTCGACACCGCCCGGAGCCTGCGAGCCGACGAGCCCGGGCGGCTTCGGGATCGGCATCGACCTCAACCGCAACTACGGCGGCCTCTGGGGCGGCCCGGGCGCCTCGTCGCTCTTCGCCGACCCGACGTACCGCGGCGCCGCGCCGTTCTCGGAGCCCGAGACGCAGGCCGTGCGCGAGCTGATCTCGACGCGACAGGTGACGACGCTCGTCACGAACCACACCTTCAGCAACCTCGTCCTGCGCCCGCCGGGAATTCGTTCCGCAGGCGAGACCGTCGACGAGGCCGCGATGAAGGAGCTCGGCGCGCGGATGGCCGCGCAGAACGGCTACCGCAACATCCACGGTTGGCAGCTGTACGACACGACCGGGACGACCGAGGACTGGTCGTACAACGCGACCGGCGGCTACGGCTACACGTTCGAGATCGGGCCCAACGAGTTCCACCCGCCCTTCCCCGAGGTCGTGGACGAGTACCTGGGCGCCGGGATCTACACCGGCAAGGGCAACCGCGAGGCGTACCTGCTCGCGCTCGAGAACGCCGTCGACACCGCGCACCACTCGGTGCTCTCCGGCCGCGCGCCGACGGGCGCGGTTCTGCGGTTGACGAAGGAGTTCACGACCGCGACGACGACGGGGCCGGGGATCCAGGACCGGCTCGAGTCGACACTGGTGGTCGGCAAGGGCAACAAGTACGCCTGGCACATCAATCCGTCCACACGGCCCGAGGTGATGGAGCACCGCGTGCGGCTGCTCGCCCAGGAGCCTTCGCGCGAGGAGACGACGACGAAGAGCGCCGTGGTCTGGGCGCCCGGCGACCACGTCGACGTGCCCTTCACGCTCACCGAGAGCGACGTCGGCGCGATCAGGGTCAACCTCGACTGGCCGACGCCCGACGACCTCGACCTCGTCGTCTACTCCGTCAACCCCGACGGCTCGCTCGTCGAGGTCGGGAGCTCCGGGAACTTCGTCGCCGAGAAGGAAGAGGCGCTGGTCGAGCTGCCCGAGCCGGGGAACTACGTCCTCCGGGTCGTCAACTACGCCTCCGTGACGACGACGTTCACGACGACCGTCGGCGTCTACGCGCTCGTCGGCGAGGACGTCTTCGGTGGCAACATCGTCGAGAGCTACACGCTCACGTGCGAGCGGCCGGACGGGACGGTGCTCCAGACGGCCCAGGTGACCGTCGACCGAGGACGCACGCAGCGCGTCGACCTCGGCGAGTGTCAGAAGCGCTTCCGCTGAGAGTCGACCGGCCATCCGCCGACTAGAGTCGGCGGATGGCCGTCTTTCGCTACGTCGTGGTCGACGTCTTCACGGACGTCGCCCTGACCGGCAACCAGCTCGCCGTCTTCACCGACGCGCGAGAGCTCCCCGAGGAGTTGCTCCAGCAGCTCGCGCTCGAGATCGGCTTCAGCGAGACCGTGTTCGTCTATCCGTCCGAGGCCGCGCACGCGCGCATCCGGATCTTCACGCCCCGCGCCGAGCTGCCCTTCGCGGGGCATCCGACGCTCGGGTCGGCGTTCGTGCTCGGCCAGCCGCTCCAGCTGGACACGATCGCGCTCGAGACGCAGGCGGGCGTCGTCCCGGTACGGCTCGAGCGGGAGGGCGCGAAGGTCGTCTTCGGCCGGATGGAGCAGCCGCGGCCGCGGATCGAGCCGTTCGAGGATGGGCCCGTGCTCGCGGCGCTCGGCGTCGAGCGGTCCGAGCTCCCGGTCGAGCTGTACGACAACGGGATGCGGCACGTCTACGTCGCGCTCGCTGGCGAGGACGACGTCGCCCGGCTCGCGCCGGACGCCGCAGCGCTCGCGCGCTTCGGGCCGACGATCGGGTTCAATTGCTTCGCCGGCTCGGGCTCGCGCTGGAAGACGAGGATGTTCGCTCCGGGCGGAGGCGTGCCGGAGGACCCGGCGACCGGCTCGGCGGCGGGGCCGCTCGCCGTCCACCTCGCGCGGCACGGGCGCATCGCGTGGGGCGACGAGATCGTGATCTCGCAGGGCGTCGAGATCGGTCGGCCGTCGACGCTCTACGCGCAGGCCGACGGATCCGGTGAGACGGTCGAGCGCGTCGAGGTCGGCGGCTCGGCGGTCGTGGTCGCGCGGGGCGAGTTCAGGCTCTAGCGCCCGCCGCGCTTCCGCCCGGAGAGGAGCACCGAGACGAGCGCGGTCGCGCGCCGCGCCGCGGCGACGGGCGCCAGGCCGTCGCTGCGCGCGACGAGGTAGCCGACGCCGAACACGTCGCCGCAGCCCGTCAGGTCGACGCCGAGGATCGGGTGGCAGGGAACGGGCGTGGAGGTCCCGTTCGCGTAGACGACCGAGCCGCGGGATCCGTACGTGACGACGACCTCCGCCACGCCGAGCGCGAACACCGCGTCGTCGCCGATCTCGGGCAGGATCGCCGCCGCTTCCTCCTCCGCGAGCTTGAGGAACGACACGTGCTCCAGCACGCGCCGGTCGAACTCGCCGACGAGGCGCACCGGCCCGGGCTCCGCCGCCCGCACGAGGCCCTGGCCGTCGTAGGACACGCTGCGGCCCCGCGCGAGCTCGCGCAGCGTGTCCGCGGGGAAGTCGGTCTGCGCGAGCGGTGCGACGTGGACCCAGCGGGCCTCGATGCCGCCGACGTCTTCCGGGCGCCAGGGATCGCCGACCGCGCGCACCTCGGTCGTGCGCGTCTCGCCGTCGTACGAGAGCGCGAAGGCGGCCGTCCGCTCGGCGTCGAGCACGCGCAGGTAGAGCCCGAGTGCGGCGAGCGCAGGGACGACGAGCGGCCGGTCCGCCGGCGCGCACTTCGCGACGATCTGCGACGGACGCTCGAGCAGACGGAGGCCGAGGCCGCAGTGGTACGGCCCGCCGCCGACCTTCGGCGCGCCGCCGTCGATCTCGTCGATCGAGACGTTCCCGCAGACCGCGACGCGCGCTCGCACGCGCGGACCCTAGATCGTGACGCCGATGCGACCCGCGAGCTCGCGCGAGATCGCGTGCTCGCCGCCGCGCGAGCCGACCGTCACCGGGCCCTCGAAGGGCGCGCGGGCGTGCACCTCGACCCGCTCGCCGGGAACGAGCCCGAGCTCGTCGAGGTAGCGGAGGAGGTCCGGGTCCGAGTCGGGCACGCGGCGCACGGTCGCAGCGCCTCCCGGCTCGAGGTCGGCGAGCGTGCCCTCGTCTCCGTGCGCGAGCTCGAGCTCGGGGCTCGGGATCGGGTCGCCGTGCGGGTCGTGCGTCGGGAAGCCGAGCGACTGGTCGATCGCGGCCTCGAGCTCCTCGGAGAGCGCGTGCTCGAGGCGGTCGGCCTCGGCGTGCACGGCGTCGATCGAGAGCCCGAGCGTCTGCGAGAGGTACTGCTCGAGCAGGCGGTGGTGCCGGATCATCTCGATCGCCGCCCGCTCGCCCGAGGGCGTCAGCGTTGCGCCGCGGTACGGCTCGTGCTCGGCCAGCCCGAGCACGGCGAGCTTCTTCAGCATCGCGGTGGCGGACGCCGGCGCGACTCCCATCCGCTCGGCGAGCCCCGACGTCGACGCCCGGCCGGCGGCCTGGAGCTTGTAGAGCTCCTTGACGTAGTCCTGGACGGACGGGGAGAGATTTGCGGTCTCGCTCAAGGCTCGTCTAATATATAGATTAGTCATGACGAAATTCAGTCGCAAGAAGCTGATCGTGGCCGCTGCGCCCCTCGCCGCGGCCGGCCCGCTGGCGAGGATCGCCCTGGCCGAGCCGCCGCAGCGCTCGGCCACGCACGAGGGTCACGAGCACACGGTCACGGGCCACGCGGCGATGATCGGCGAGGACGCGCCCTCGATCGAGCGGAACGCGGCCGTCGACGCCCTCCTCACTCCGCCTCGAGCCCTTCCGCACAGCCCTGGGCGCCTCCGGGAATACGAGCTCGTCGCGCGCGACGTCGACATCGAGGTCGCCAAGGGGGTCACGTATCCGGCGTGGACGTACAACGGCACCGCGCCGGGACCGGTCATCCGTGCGACCGAGGACGACCTGCTGCGCGTTCGCTTCCGCAACGACGGCTCGCACCCGCACACGATCCACTTCCACGGGATCCACCCCGCGCACATGGACGGCGTCTTCGAGGTCGTTCCCCCCGGCGGCGACTTCGTCTACGAGTTCCCCGCCCGACCGTGGGGGATGCACCTGTACCACTGCCACGCGACCCCGCTGAAGAAGCACATCCACAAGGGGCTCTACGGCGCGTTCATCATCGATCCGCCGAAGCCGCGCAAGCCGGCGCAGGAGCTCGTGATGGTGATGAACGGCTTCGACACCGACGGCGACGGCGGCAACAACTTCTACGCGGTGAACGGCCCCGCCTTCTACTACGCGCGCTACCCGATCCGCGTCTCGCGCGCGCAGACGGTGCGCATCTACATCGCGAACCTGACGGAGTTCGACCTGATCAACTCGTTCCACCTGCACGGCGACTTCTTCCGCTACCACCGCACGGGGCGCGACGAGGTCGTCGAGTACACCGACACGGTGATGCTCGCGCAGGGCGAGCGCGGGATCATCGAGATCGACTTCGCGAACACCGGCCGCTTCATGTTCCACGCGCACCAGTCCGAGTTCGCGGAGCTCGGCTGGATGGGCTTCTTCGACGTCGTCGAGTGACGACCGCGGCCCGCACCGAGCCGCGCGGCGGCGGCTGGCGACTCTGGGCCTTCGTTCCGCTGCTCCTGCTCGTCGCCGTGGTCGCGCTCTTCGCGACCACCGGCAGCTCGGTCACCGATCTGCTCGGGAGGACGCCGCCGGCCGCGGACGAGTTCGACATCCGCCGCGTCGAGTTCGAGCGAGGCGAGATCCGGATTCGCGTCACGAACCCGCAGCCGGAGGACCTCACGATCGCGGCCGTGACCGTCGACGATGCGATCGTCCCGTTCACGGTCGACGGCTCCGACACGCTCTCGCGGCTTCGGTCGGCGACGATCGTCGTCCCGTACGACTGGGTCGAGGACGAGCCGATCCTCGTCGGCGTGACGAGCTCGACGGGGATCGAGACGACGGAGGAGATCGCGGCCGCGGTCGCGACGCCCGGGCCGTCCGTCAGCGGCTTCCTCGGCTACGCCGCGATCGGGGCGCTCGTCGGGATCGTCCCGGTGGCGCTCGGACTGCTCTGGCTGCCGTCGCTTCGGCGGGCGCGGCCCGAGTGGCTCGCGGCCTTCATGGCGTTGACGGCCGGGCTGCTCACGTTCCTGGCGTTCGACGCCCTCGGCGAGGCGTTCGAGCTCCAGGCCGCGCTGCCGTCGGCGCTCGGGGGCGCGGGCCTGGTGCTGCTCGGACTCGCCCTGTCGTACCTGACGCTGACCTTCATCTCGCGCCGGTTCTCGTCGGAGGGTGCGGCGGCGACCGGGTTGACGCTCGCGCTCCTCGTCGCGATCGGGATCGGGCTGCACAACTTCGGCGAGGGGCTCGCGATCGGGACCTCGTTCGCGCTCGGCGAGCTCGCGCTCGGCACGTTCCTGATCGTCGGCTTCATGATCCACAACGTGACCGAAGGGCTCGGGATCGCGACGCCCGCGGCGGAGGAGCGGCGGCCGGTGTCGTGGCGGTGGCTCGTCGCGCTCGTGCTGATCGCCGGCGCGCCGACGATCGCGGGCGCGTGGCTCGGCGGCTACGCGGCGAACGACTGGCTCGGCGTGCTCTTCTTCGCCGCCGCCGCCGGCGCGGCCTTCGAGGTCGTCGTCGAGGTCGGGCGCTACCTGCGCGACCGCGCGCCGGGCGGGCTCACGAGCGGCTGGGTGCTCGGCGGCTTCCTGGCGGGGATCGCGGTCATGTACGCGACGGGCCTGCTCGCCGCCTGAGCGTCGCTGCCGCGAACGCGAGCGCGAACGAGACCGCGAAGCTCGGCAGCGAGGCGCCGTACCCGAACGTCACCGGATCGATGCGCTCGACGAAGTCGACCCAGCGTGCGGGTCCGAGCGGCGGATCGTGGAGCGCATGGTACGTCGCGAATCCCAAGAGCCAGGCGACGATCGGCGCGACGCGGACGGCTGGACCGCCGAAGAAGTCGTCTGGCTGGTAGCGAGTCCCGGCGGCGAGCCAGTCGGCGAGCTGCACGCCGAAGAGTGGGACGAAGAACGACCCGAGCAAGAGCAGGAACGACTCGTAGCTCCGTAGGTCGATCGAGAGTGCGGCGAGCGTCGCGACCACCGACGCGACGCCGATCAGGAGGCGTTGCGGGACGCGCGGCAGCGCGTTCTGGAGCGAGAGCGCCGTCGAGTAGATGTTGGCGAACGCCTCGTCCGTCTCGTCGACGAGGAGCGCGAGCAAGGCGAGCGCCGCTGCGATCCCGGCGGCGACGACCGCGGCCGGCAGCTGCGCGACGTCGCCCAGCTCCCGGGTCGCGAAGACGACGACGCCGAGCGCGAGCATCCAGAATCCGGCCATGAAGTAGCCGAGGCCGGTGCCGACGAGTGCGCTTCGGCGGTCGCGTGCGAAGCGCGTGTAGTCCGCTGCGAGCGGGATCCACGAGACGGTGACTGCGATCGCGAGGTCGATCCCGAGCCAGACCGACCCGTCCCCGCCACCGAGCGACAGCAGACCGTCTCGCTCGGGCGTGTCGAGGGCCCACCACGTCAGGTAGACGAGCGACGCGATCACCACGTACACGGCGAACCTGCGCACGAACCGGCGCACGAAGCCGACCGGGCCGAGGAATGCGAGGAGCGCGGCGACGGCGCCGAATCCCACCGTCCACAGCGCCTGCGCGCTCACCCCGAAGAGCTCTTCCGACAAGGCCGCAGCCGCGGTCGCGATGATGATCAGCTCGAACGTCGCCCACCCGAGGCATTGCGCGACGTTGAGTGTCGTCGGCAGATAGGAGCCGCGCCGGCCGAGCGGCGCGCGGAGCAGCACCATCGCGGGCACGCGTCCGTCGGCGCCGATCGAGCCCGCGACGCCGAGCATCGCGTTTCCGATCGCGCTGCCGAGCAGGACGGCCAAGAGCGCCTCGCCGACGGTCAGCCCCGGGAGCACGAACGCGCCGATCACGAGCACGAGCAGGGAGACGCCGAGGCTCCCCCAGAGCATCGTGAGATCGAGGGCGCCGAGCACACGCAGGCGGTCGGGGACCGGGTCGATGCCCCACGTCGGCGTTCGCTCGCTCACGTCGCTCTCCCTTCGCCGGCATGACCCGGATCAGGTTCGACGGGTTTGATCTCAGCCTCCTGCGAGGCACCCCGGCGCGTTCACTCTAACCGCGAGACGGGAAGCCTCTGCGGGTGAAGGCCGTCCGCGCCACCGCCCGCGTTGCCCGCCTGCTCTCGTACGTTGCCGCAGCCGCGACGGTGCTCTTCCTGCTCGCGCTCTACGACGACGGCTGGAAGCTCGGGCTCGCCGCGATCGCTGCCGGACCGGCGGTCGTCCTCTTCCTCTTCTCCACGGCGCTGATCGAGGCCGCCGAGCTCCCCGGGCGCCTGCGTGGCGCACCGGCGGACGCTGCGGAGCTCCAGTCGTCGCTCGGCGACCTCTCGCGCGCGCGCCGGGGCCGGCTGTTCCGGCCCCTCTGGCGCACCGGCCGTGCGGCGTGGAGCGCCCGCGAGCTGGTGACGCCGTGGGCGCCGCTCCTGCCGCTGCTGAACGTGCCGTTCCTCGTCGCGACCGTCCTCTCGGCGCTCGCCACGCCGTTCGTGCTCCTGATCTCGCTCGTCGTGCTCGGCGCCTACACGTGAGCTGGGAGGACGCGGCGTGGATCCTCGCCGCGGGCGGCGGGACGGCGGTCGGCGGCCTCGCGCTCCTCGTCCTGCCCCGCGCGAACCAGACGCTGCTCGACGTCCTGCTCGGCTTCACGGCCGGCGTGATGCTCGCGGCGACCGCGTTCAGCCTGCTCGTGCCCGCGCTCGACGCGGGCACGGTGGGGGAGGTCGTTCTCGGGCTGCTCGTTGGCGCGGGGACGCTCGCGCTCGTGGACTGGCTGATCCCACACGTGCACGCGCAGTTCCGGGAGGAGCACAGGCACTACGCGGCGTGGCAGCGCGGCACGCTCCTGCTCACCGCGCTGACGATCCACAACGTCCCGGAGGGGCTCGCGGTCGGGGTCGCGTTCGCCGCGGGCGGGCCGGAGCTCGGGATCCCGATCGCGATCGCGATCGGCCTGCAGAACGTGCCCGAGGGATTCGTCGCCGCGGCGCCGTTCGTGGGCGCCGGCATGCGGCGCCGCCGCGCGGCGGCGATCGCGGCGGCGACCGGGCTCGTCGAGCCGCCGGCGGCGTTCGCCGCGGGTGCGGCGTTCAGCGTCGCGTCGGTGCTGCTGCCCTTCGGCCTCGCGTTCGCCGGCGGCGCGATGCTCTACGTCGTCGTCGACGAGCTCGTGCCCGAGAGCCACGCCGCGGGCAACGAGCGTGCGGCGACGGGCGCGCTGATCACGGGCTTCGCGCTGATGCTCGCGCTCGACAACGCGTTCGCCTAGGCGGTCGCGAAGCGCATTCGCGCCGCCTGCGCCGCGCGCCACGCCCACCAGACGAGAAGCCCGAGCGCGACCGCGAGCGCGAGGTGGACGACGAACCCCACCACCCCGACGAGGAGCGCCAGCAGCCATGCCGGCGCACCCTCGAGGTCGCGCAGGAGACCGATGTGCAGCACACCCGCGCCCGCGAGCAGCGCCGCCAGGATCGGGAGCGGGAACGCCGCGAGCAGCGTCGCGAGGCCCGCGCCCGCGCCGAGCGCGAGCACGACGAGCGCGACTCCCATCGCCACGGGCGCGCCGCCGGTCCGGGCTCCGAACGCCACGTGCGCGGTCAGGCCGCCCGCGCCGTGGCAGACCGGCATCCCGCCGAGCGCGCCGGCGAGCAGGTTCGCCCCGCCGAACGTCGTCGCGAGCCTGCCCGGCCGCACGCGCCGGGCCAGGTTCTCGCCGAAGTACGTTCGCGCGGCGTCGGCCGTGGCGAGGCACGAGTTCGCGAACGACAGCGGGAGCTGCGGCAGCACGAGCACGGTGAAGGCGGTCGCGAACGTCGCGGCGTCGAGCGAGGGCAGCGCGAGCGCCGACGGCCCCAGCGCGACCGACGAGCCCTCGCTCGCGACCATCGCGATCGCACCGAGGCCGACGAGCACGAGCGAGATCGAGTAGCGCTTGAGCGCGAGCGCGGCGACGAGCCCGACGCCGGCGAGCGGCAGCGCGAGCGCCGTGCTCGGCGCATGCTCCGCGAACGCCGCCGGCGGGTCGGTGACGAGCCCCCACGCGATCTTCAGGAAGAGCAGGCCGACGACGAGCTGCACGCCGCGGATCACCGGCCGCGCGAACGCGCGCGCGACGAGGTCGAGGAGGCGCGTCGCCCCGAGCACGACGAAGACGGCGCCCATCAGGAGCGCGCCCGCCGCGATCTCGTCCGAGCCGAGCCCCTGCGCGATCGCGATCGCCCCGAAGGCCTTCAGCGGCTGCACGGGCACCGGCAGCCGGTAGACGAAGCCGGCGGCGACGTAGAGCAGCCCCGCGGGCAGCAGCACGGCCGTCGGCGAGAGGCCGTTCGTGACGATCAGGGCGACGGCGATCGGGACGAAGACGCCGAGGTCGGCCACCGCGCCCGCCAGCTCACGCCGGTCGAGCTTCACGGAGGGGAGACTAGTCCGAGCTCGAGGACGCGCCGCCGACGCCGTCGCCGCCGACCGCGATCGAGCCGTGCTCGCGCTCGCAGACGATCTCCTCGCCGGCGACCCGGCACGAGAAGCCGCCGTGCCACCAGCTCTCGGTGCGCCGAAGCACCGGCGTCGACGCGTCCCACCTGGCGGCCTCGGCAGACGGGTGCGAGCTCCCGTCCTCCTCGAGCACCGCCGTCGCGCCCTCGTGCGACGAGCACGTGAGCCGCGAGCCGTCGAAGCTGCAACCCGCCGACCCGTCGAGGAGCCGGAACGCCGCCGGCGCGGGCTCGCCCGAGCTGCTCGGCTGCGCGCCGCTCGAGACGGCGAGCAGCCCGCCCGCGAGCAACGCGAGCAGCGTGATGACCCCGATGCGACCCATCCTCACTCGTTCGAACGGGCGAGGCGCCGGATCGGTTACGCGGCCAGGAGCCTCCGCAGCACGAAGGGCAGGATCCCGCCGTGGCGGAAGTACTCCCGCTCGCGCGGGGTGTCGAGCCGCACGCGGGCCCGGAACTCCTTGCGGTCTGCGCGGACGAGCACCTCGCGGGCCTCGCCGTTCTCGACGCCCTCGATCGAGAACTCCTCGCGCCCGGTCAGGCCGAGCGCCTCGCGTCCCTCGCCGTCCCCGAACTGGAGCGGGAGCACGCCCATCATCAGCAGGTTCGAGCGGTGGATCCGCTCGTAGCTCTCCGCGATCACGGCCTCGACGCCGAGGAGGTTCGGCCCCTTCGCGGCCCAGTCGCGCGACGAGCCCGAGCCGTACTCCTTGCCCGCGATCACGATCAGCGGCGTGCGCTCGGCGAGGTAGCGCTCGGAGACCTCGTAGATCGTCCCCTCGTCGCCGCTCGGGACGTGCGCGGTCCACGTTCCCTCGCTGCCGGGGACGAGCAGGTTGCGCAGGCGCACGTTCGCGAAGGTGCCGCGCACCATCACCTCGTGGTTCCCGCGGCGCGACCCGTAGGAGTTGAACTGCTTCCGCTCGATCCCGCGCTCGACGAGGTACTTCCCCGCGGGCGAGTCGGGCTTGATCGCGCCGGCGGGGGAGATGTGGTCGGTGGTGACGGAGTCCCCGAGCACGACGAGGCAGCGCGCGCCGCGCAGGTCTTCCACGGGACGGGGCTCGCGGGGCAGGCCGTGGAAGTACGGCGGCTGGCGCACATACGTCGAAGCCTCGTCCCACGCGAACAGCTCACCCTCGGGCGTGTCGAGCGAGCGCCAGTTCTCGTCCCCCTCGAACACGTCCGCGTACGTCCGCGTGAACATCTCGCCCCGGACCGAGGCGGCGATCGCCTCCTGCACCTCCGCGGAGGTCGGCCAGATGTCGCGCAGATACACGTCGGCACCGGCCTCGTCCTGCCCGAGCGGCTCGGTCGTCAGGTCGAGGTCCATCCGCCCCGCGATCGCGTACGCGACCACGAGCGGCGGCGACGCGAGGTAGTTCGCCTTCACCTCGGGATGGATGCGCGCCTCGAAGTTGCGGTTCCCCGAGAGCACGGACGCGACCACGAGCTCGCCCTCGTCGACCGCCTTCGAGATCTGCTCGGGCAGCGGCCCCGAGTTCCCGATGCAGGTCGTGCAGCCGTAGCCGACGGTGTGGAAGCCGAGCGCCTCGAGGTACTGCGTCAGCCCGGCGCGCTCGTAGTACTCGGTCACGACCTTCGAGCCGGGGGCGAGGCTCGACTTCACCCACGGCTTCCGCCGCAGCCCTCGCTCGACCGCCTTCTTCGCGAGCAGGCCGGCGCCGACCATCACCTGCGGGTTCGACGTGTTCGTGCAGCTCGTGATCGCCGCGATCACGACGGCTCCATGCTCGAGCTCGAAGCGGTCGCCGTTCATCGTGACCGGAACGCGTTCGGCGCGCTCCGCGAGGGCCACGGTGGGGACGGGCGCGGGCGGGTCCGGTGCCGCGTCCTCGGTGCCGTTCGTCGCGGGGTGCTGCTCGGCGGTCGGATCGCTCGCGGGGAAGGTCTCCTCGACCTGCTCGTCGTGGGTGGTCAGGTAGTCCACGCCGAACGTGCCGAGCGCGGCCAAAAACGACGTCTTCGCGTCCGCGAGCGTCACGCGGTCCTGCGGCCGCCGCGGGCCTGCGATCGAGGGCACGACCTCGCCGAGGTCGAGCTCGACCACCTCCGTGTACGTCGGCTCGTGCCCGGGGTCGTGCCAGAGGAGGTTCTCCTTGCAGTACGCCTCGACGAGCGCGATCCGCTCCTCGCTCCGACCGGTGAGGCGGAGGTAGTCGAGCGTCACCTCGTCGACCGGGAAGAACCCGCACGTCGCGCCGTACTCGGGCGACATGTTCCCGATCGTCGCGCGGTCCGCGAGCGGCAGCGACGGCAGCCCGGCGCCGAAGTACTCGACGAACTTCCCGACGACGCCGACGCTCCGCAACACCTCGGTCACGGTGAGCACGAGGTCGGTGGCGGTCGCTCCCTCCGGCAGCCGCCCGACGAGCCGGAAGCCGACCACCTGCGGCACGAGCATCGAGATCGGCTCGCCGAGCATGCCGGCCTCCGCCTCGATCCCGCCGACGCCCCAGCCGAGTACGCCGAGCCCGTTGATCATCGTCGTGTGCGAGTCGGTGCCGACGAGCGTGTCGGGGAACGCCCGTCCGTCGCGCGTCTCGACCACTCTGGCCAAGTACTCCAGGTTGACCTGGTGCACGATTCCCGTGTTCGGCGGCACGACCTTGAAGTTGCGGAACGCCGTCTGGCCCCAGCGCAGGAAGGCGTAGCGCTCCTTGTTCCGCTCGAACTCGAGCTCGGCGTTGCGGCTGATCGCGAGGCGCGTGGCGTACTCGTCGACCTGCACGGAATGGTCGATCACGAGCTCGGCGGGGAGCAGGGGGTTGATCTTCGCGGGGTCGCCGCCGAGGTCGCGCATCGCGTCGCGCATCGCGGCGAGGTCGACGATCGCGGGCACGCCGGTGAAGTCCTGGAGGAGCACGCGGGCGGGGGTGAACGCGATCTCCTCCGTCGGGTCGGCCGCGGCGTTCCAGCCCGCGACCGCCTCGACGTCGTGCTCGTCGCCCAGCCGCAGGACGTTCTCGAGCAGGATCTTGAGCGAGTAGGGAAGGCGCTCGACGTCCCAGCGGGACTGAAGCGCGTCGAGGCGGAAGATCTCGTGCTCCTCGCCGCCCACGCGCAGCGTCGAGCGCGCGTCGAAGCTCACGCTTCGACTCTACCCGACGAGCTCCGGCTCGAGGCGCTCCTGCCAGAAGCGGAAGAAGCCGTCCTGGTCCCGGCCGATCTGGTGGAGGTAGACGTGCGTGTATCCGACCTCCACCATCTCCCGGATCTGCTCGAGGTACGTCGCGGGGTCGGGGCCGAGCGGCAGCTTGCCCTCGAAGTCGCCCGCCTCGACGTTCTCGGTCGCCTGCTCGAAGTGTCGCGGGAGCGGCAGCTCGTACGACAGGTCGCCGCCGAGCGCCGCGGTCGGCCAGACGTCGCGGACGGTCTGCGCGGCCTCCTCCTCGCTCTGTGCCCAGCAGACCGTGACCTGGCCGTACTTCGGCTTGCCCTCGCCGCCGGCGCGCTCGAACTGCTCGATCGGCTCGCGCTCCGGCGAGGTGTTCACGAACGCGTCCCCGACGCGGCCGGCGAGCTCGGCCGCCTGCTCCTTCGCCGCCGCGACCGCGACCTGAACGCGCTCCTCCGGGAGCGTGTAGAGGCGCGCGTTCTCGACGACGTAGTGCTTGCCGCGATGCGTCTGGTAGCCGCCCTGCCAGAGCAGCCGCATCACCTCGATCGCCTCCTCGAGCAGCTCCAGGCGCTCGTCCGGTGCCGGCCAGTGGTCGCCGAGGATGTGCTCGTTCAGGTTCTCGCCCGAGCCGACGCCGAGGAAGAAGCGGCCGGGCATCAGCGCGGCGCTCGTCGCCGCGGCGTGCGCGACGATCGCGGGGTGGATCCGGATCGTCGGGCACGTGACGCCGGTGCCGAGGCGAATCCGGTCCGTCGCCTGCGCGATCGCGCCGATCACGCTCCAGACGAACGGCGATTCGCCCTGCGCGTCCACCCACGGGTGGAAGTGGTCGGAGATCATCGCGAACTCGAACCCGGCCTCCTCGGCCTTGCGCGCGTTCTCGACGAGCCGGGCCGGAGAGTGCTCCTCGGAGGAGAGGGCGTAGCCGAACTCGGTCACGACTGCGCTGCTACCGCACCAGGGTCGCGGCGAAACTGCCGCCGCCGAGCACGCGCTCGGCACCGCCGCCCGCGCGTTGCCGCAGCTCGCGGTCGGACGTGACGAGCCAGTAGGGGGCGAAGCGCGCGGCTTCGCGTGCGATCCAGTCGTCCGCGCTCTCCCCGGCCGTCCCGACGACGTCCGCCGCCTCGAGCGGCGCGCGGCCGTCGAAGACCAGGAGCGCGGCGAGCCCCTGCTCCTCCGCCCACGCCCTCGTCAGCTCGACGAGCTCGCGCTCGGGGATGTTCGGCCAGCGCGAGCGCAGGACGTTGCGAGCGTCGACGAGGACGGTCGTGACGATGGGCGCAACTTAACGCGGGCGCAAACGCGGCTGAACCGGGGCGACGCTATAACCGGCCGCGTGAGCCGGAACGTCCGCTTCCTGCTGGGAACCGCGGCGCTCGTGGCCGCCGGCCTCCTGGGCGGCGGCCTGGCGCTCGTGGGCGCGAACGCGCTCGGCAAGCTCGGCAGCGGGACGACCATCCGCGAGGTCTCGCCCGAGGTGTTCACGAGCCCGGCCTCGTTCGCGGACGAGGAGCGGCTCACACCGGGCGACGTCTACCGGCGGAACTCGAAGGGGGTCGTCCAGGTCGAGGCCACCGGCCCGGTGCAGGCCGACCCGTTCGACGCCTTCCCCCAGCGGACGCGCTCGCTCGGCTCGGGGTTCGTGATCACGAAGACGGGTTTCGTCGTCACCAACTTCCACGTGGTCGAGAACGCCGTCAACGTCAACGTCAGCTTCTCCAACGACGAGGCCGTGCGGGCGAGCGTGGTCGGCGTCGATCCCTCCACCGACCTCGCCGTGCTCAAGGTGAACACCCCGCCGCGCGGGCTGACCCCGCTTCGGTTCGGTCGCTCGGCCTCCGTCCGAGTCGGCGACGCGGTCGTCGCGATCGGCAACCCCTTCGGGTACGAGCGCTCGGTCACTGCGGGAATCGTCAGCGCGATCGGGCGGGTCCTCCAGGCCCCGAACGAGCTCGCGATCGACAACGCGATCCAGACCGACGCGGCGATCAACCCCGGGAACTCCGGCGGGCCGCTCCTGAACGCGCGCGGCGAGGTGATCGGCGTGAACACCCTGATCACGACGGCGAACCAGGGGTCGGGCAACGTCGGCGTCGGGTTCGCGGTCCCGGTCGACACCGTGCGCGCGGTGACGGCGCAGATCATCCGCGGCGGCAAGGTCGAGCACGCGTTCCTCGGGGTCCAGACCTCACCGCTCACCGAGGACATCGGACGGCTCTTCCGGCTCGGGACGAACGAGGGGCTGCTGATCGACTCCGTGGTCCCGAACAGCGCCGCCGAGCAGGCCGGCCTGAGACCGGGTCGTCGCACGGTGATCGTCGGAGGCGAGAGCTGGCGGCTCGGGGGCGACATCATCGTCGCCGTCGACGGCGAGGCGGTCACGACGCCCGAGCGGTTGCGCGCGATCCTGGCCCGCAAGCGGCCGGGCGACGAGATCGAGGTCTCGGTCTACCGCGGCGACGACCAGCTGGTCGTGCCCGTCGAGCTCGGCCGAGCCCCGTCGGCCGAATAGCCTTTAAGTTCCTCGCATCGAGCACGCATTCGGCCAGAGCGCGCCCTTCTCCGTGGGCGTCGAGGAGGAGCTGCTGCTCGTGGACGAGCGAACGCTCGAGCCCGCGGCTGCCGCGACGCGCGTCGTCGAGCGCGCCGCCGACGCGCGGGTCAAGCTCGAGCTGATCGGGACCTTCGTCGAGACTGCGACCGGCATCTGCGACTCGCCGGGCGCGGCGTTCGCCGAGGTCCGCGAGCTGCGCGGCCGAGTGGTCGAGACGGCGCGTGCGGAGAGCCTCGGGGTGCTCGCGATCGGCACGCATCCGTTCGCGGACCCGGAGACGCAGCCGATCACGGAGGACCCGGCCTACCTCGAGTTCGTCGCAGCGACCGGACCAGTCGCGCGACGGCAAGGGGTCTGCGGCCTGCACGTGCACGTGGCGATGGCCGATCCCGAGTCGTGCGTGCGCGCGCACGAGCGCGTGCTGCCCTGGCTTCCCGTCGTGCTCGCGCTCGCCGCGAACTCGCCGTGGTTCCGCGGCATCGAGACGGGATTGCTCTCGACGCGCGCCGAGATCCTCGCGACGCTTCCGCGCTCGGGCATGCCGCCGCCCTTCTCGTCATGGAGCGAGTGGGAGGCGATGATGGAGCGCTGGGTGCGCGCCGGCGTGCTCGCGCGGCCGACGCAGACGTGGTGGGACGCGCGCGTGCACCCGGCCCTCGGGACGCTCGAGCTCCGCGTGCCCGACCAGCCGACCGACGTGGCGCTGTCGGGCGCCGTGGTCGCGCTGCTGCACGCGCTCGCGGTCTGGGCGGCGCAGGACGACCGTCGTGCGGCCCCGACGGTGCGCGCCGACTACCACACGAACCGCTTCTTCGCGGCGCGGTTCGGCCCCCGCGCGAGCCTGATCCACCCGTACGACGACCGCCTGGTGCCGGTGCCCGAGCTCTACCGAGAGCTCGTCGAGCTGGTCGGGCGGCACGCGGACGTCGCGCTGCTCGAGCCGATCGACCCACAGGCCTGCGAAGCCGACCGCCAGCTCGCCCAGGGCGACGCGCGAGCGGCGTGCCGCGACGCCCTGACTCGGTCGCAGGGAGGCTCGACGTAAGACTGCCGCGCGCCGGTGGTGGCTCAGACGCGGCGCCGGATCACCGCCCTCACTCTTGTCCAGGCCTCACAGCCTGGCCTGCGAGCGATGACGGCGCCCGGCTTGGTCTGAGCCATCCCCGGCATCACGCCAGTCTCACGCCAAACCTCTAGCATCGCCCGCGTGACGACGGAGACGATCCAGGTGCGCGGCGTCCGCTGCGAGCGCTGCGTCATGAAGCTGGGCGCGGCGCTCGAGGGCCACCAGGGGCTCGAGGCGGCGTCCGCGAACCTGATGGGCGAGGTGACGCTCACCTGGGACGAGTCCCGCACCAGCCGCGAGGAGCTCGTCGCCGCGATGTCCGGAGCCGGCTTCCCGGCGCTCGAAGCGGTCGGCTGATGTCCGACACGGATACGGAGGGCCGCCGCATCGCGAACGAGGCGCGCGAGCGGGTCCGCTTCGAGGAGGAGGCGCTCGACCTCGCCGACCAGGTCTACCGCGTCGCGCGCGGGCTCGTGGGCTCGCGCGAGGAGGCTGAGGACCTGATGCAGGAGACCTACGCGCGCGCCTTCAGGAGCTGGAAGTCGTTCACGCCGGGCACCAACCTGCGCGCGTGGCTGCTCCGGATCCTCACGAACCTCAACATCGACCGCGCCCGCCGCCAGCAGCGCCGCCCCGAGACGCAGCCGATGGAGGAGAGCGACTACTACCTCTACAACCGGCTCGAGGAGTCGAGCAGCCGGCCCCTGGAAGAAGATCAGGTCGCCGAGCGTTTATCCCAAGATGACGTGGTCGGAGCGCTCTCTGCCGTCCCCCACGACTTCCGCGACGTACTCGTGCTCGTGGACCTCGGCGACTTCTCCTACCAGGACGCCGCGCAGATCCTCGACATCCCGATCGGTACAGTGATGTCACGATTGCACCGTGCGCGCCGCGCGCTGAAGCAGGAGCTCGCGGATCGCGCAGTGGAGACCGGATGATGGATCCCTGCGATCACTGCGAAGAGGTCATGCAGCCCTACCTCGACCGCGCGCTTTCCGTGGAGGAGCAGACGTCCGTCGAGGAGCACCTCGCGAGCTGCCCGTGGTGCGCGAAGCGCTTCACGTTCGAGAGCGAGCTGCGCGGCTACGTGAAGGTCGCGTGCACCGAGCCGATGGCGCCGGACCTGAAGGACCGGCTCGCGGCGCTCCGCACGCCGCTCCAGTAGTAGGAGGGCTTTGGCGGAACAGGCGCTGTGCCGCCGGGCCGCGCTGGACGCCGCGATGCCGCGTCCTCAGTCGCCCCCGTACCTCCAGGTACGAGGGCTCCCTGCGTCCTTGCCTCGCAACCCCCAGCGCACCCCGACGACGAGGCCCGTCCCGCCAAACCCTCCTCAGCCCGCGGGCCCGCGCGGGGGGCCGACGATGACGACGAGCCGGCGTGGGTCGTCGCCCCCCGGCAGCGGGCGCGTGCCGACGTCGAGCTGCCGCGCGAGGCGCTCGGCCGCGGCTTTCCCGCCGCGCTCGTAGTAGACGGCGGTCTGCGGGTAGTCGAACCGGTTCGCCCGCGCGACGCGGGCGACGTGGTAGCCGAGCGCGCCGATGCGCGAGGCGACGACGCGTGTGTGGTTGATGTCGCCGTTCCCGTTGAGGATGTCGACCCCGATCTCCCACGGCTTCGGCAGCTTCGCCTCGACCGCGAGCCGTGCGGCCTCCGCGGCGCGCGCCTGCTCTTCGGCCCGGCCGGGTAGCACGAACGCCGCGACGAGCGCGACGACCGCGGCCGCGACGCCGGCCAGCACGAGCAGCCGGGCGCGGGGGTTCGCCTCGAACGGCTTCGGGGGGACGGGGAGCCCGGCCAGCACCCGGGCCTCACGGTGGTCGACGCCGAGGGCGGTCGTGTAGAGCGTGAGTGCGAGCAGCGCGTCGTCGGGGCTGCGGAAGCGGTAGACGCGGCCCTCCTCGAGCCACGAGACCTCGTCCTCGGTCAGCCCTGCCTTGGCCGCGGCCTCGCGAACGGGGAGCTGCCGCTGGAGGCGTGCCTGCGCGAGCGCCGAGCGCTTGGGTGCGAGTGCGGTTGCGAGCTCCATGCGGGTCGTCTGGTTCGGCGGTCAGGCGGGGTCCTCCTTCCATTCATCGGCGAAATCGACGTCGCCTGGAGGGCCGAGGTCGTCGCAGGGGACGAGCAGGGGCTCAAGCACCCGGGCACCCTCGTCGGGGACTCGGCCCCAGGCGCTCCGGGCGAGCAGGACGGGGTGGCCGCGGTTGCCCCCGTACGAGGCCGCGACGACCTCGCGCCCGCTCTCCCGCCAGGCCGCGAGCACGCGCGCGACGGCGTCGGGCGCCAGGTGCGGCCCGTCCGCGAGGACGACCACCGCCGCGTCGGCGTTCGCGCCGAGCGCCCGCAGCCCGCAGCGGAGCGACGCCCCGGGCCCGCGCGCCCAGTCCTCGCACTCCACGACGCGTTCCGGAGCCGTGACGGGGTGGGCACCCTGGACGACGACGATCTCGTCGACGGGCGCGGCTCGGAGCCGCTCGAGGACGCGCGGGAGGAGGAGCTGCTGCTTGGGCGGGTCGCCGAAGCGCGTCGACGCGCCGGCCGCGAGCACGACGGCGGCGACGGGCACTAGCTCGACTCGATCGAGATCCGCTCGATCAGGACGGTCTCGGTCGGCCGCTCGTCGGCGCCGCCGAGCGCTCCGATCCGCTCGACGACGTCGAGCCCCGCAGTGACGGTCCCGATCACGGCGTACTGCGGCGGCAGGCCGATGTCCTCGCCGGTGACGACGAAGAACTGGCTGCCGGCGGCGCCGGGCGGCTCCTGCGGCGCCTTCGCCATCGCGACGACGCCCTTGGTGTACGCCGTCGCCTCGTCCGGCGTGTCGACCGTGGTGTAGCCGGGCCCGCCGGTGCCGGTGGCGCTCGGGTCGCCGCCCTGGATCACGAAGCCCGGCACGATCCGGTGGAAGACGGTGTCGTCGAAGTACCCGTGCGACGCCAACTGGGCGAACGACGAAGCCGCGTTCGGCGACGCCCGCGGGTCGAGCGTGATCGTGAGCTCCCCGCAGTTCGTGACGACGACGGCGCGCGTCGTCTCGGCCGGGTCGAGGGTGGAGGTCGGCGCCTCGTGCCTCGCCGGGTCGCGGGGGTCCGGCGCCTGAGCCGCGACGCAGCCGGACGCCGAGGTCTCGGCGGCGGAGTCGTCCTCATCGCCTCCGCACGCCGATGCGATCCCGACGAGCAGAACAAGAGTCGCCAGCGACCTCACAGACGGCGCGGAGGGGTGGCTTTGCCGCGCCGGAGCCGGAGCGGCGAATGGATCGCTGCGAAGAAGGAGGGGGCTCGTGGGGGAACCACGGGTTCCCCCACGTCTAGCGGCAACCGACGAGGGAGCGCCAGATCGAGGTGACGTCGGCGACGTACGTCAGCGTCTCGTCGCTCGGCGCCCCGCCCGCGCTCGCGACGGCCGTCGGCCCGGCGTTGTACGCGGCGAGCGCCAGGTCGCTCGAGGGGAAGCGGTCGAGGAGCGTCTTCAGGTAGCGGGCGCCCGCGAGCACGTTCTCGCCCGGCAGCGAGACGTCGAGCTTCAGCTCGGTGGCCGTCGTCGGCATCACCTGGAGCAGTCCGTGCGCGCCGGCGCTCGAGCGCGCGTGCGGCGCGAACTCCGACTCGACGCGAGCGACCGCGGTCAGCAGCGCGAGCGGAAGCCGCGTGTCGCGGGCCGCGTAGACGAATGCCTGCCGGAAACGCTGCGGGATCGGGCAGCGGTTCCCGACGGGCGCCGCCGCCGGGATCGCGGGGATGTGCGTCTCCGGCACCGCCGTCTTCCCTGCCCGGGCGTTCGAAACGGTCACCGCCGCAGCGCCGCAGGCGCAGGCGATGACGAGCAGTGCAAGCAGCCGCCGCGCCAACGAAGCGCGGATCCTAGCCGCCCACGGCCGCGATCGCCCGGCGCCCCAGGGCGCGCGCAAGCTCGAGCTTGTACGCCGTCCCGGGGAGCGGCGTCGCCTGCTCGAGGTCGTCGAGCGAGGCGAGCCGCCACGGGATCGGAGCGACCCCGGCCAGCCCGAGGCGGACGCCGTCGTCGTAGCGCGCGGCGGCAACGCCGACGAGCGCGAATGCCCAGCGCTTGCGGTCCATCGCCTTCAGATAGACGCTCTGCTCCGGGCGCTCGTAGTGGATCCGCGTGATCAGCTCGTCCGCCCCGAGGTCGACGAGGTTGCGATCGTGATCGTCCGGGAGGCGATAGAGGCCGGCCAGCGGACCCGCGGCCCTGGTCGTCTCGACGGTCGCGTCGAGGGCGAGGAGAGCCGCCGCGACGTCGGACGGGTGGGCCGACGCGCAGTAGTCGTTCGCGAAGATCGCGTGCTCGCGATGCTGCCCCTCCCGTGCGTGGCAGACGTCGCCGCCGTGCAAGCGGCACGGGTAGTTCAGGCGCCAGTACCAGCACCGCGTCGCTTGGAGCAGGTTGCCGCCGATCGTCCCCATGTTCCGGAGCTGCGGCGACGCCGCGAGCCGGCACGCCTCCCGGAGCGCGTCGGGGATCTGCGGGTCGGCTTCGAGCTCGGCGAGCGTCGTTCCGGCGCCGATCGCGGTCCCGTCGATGCCGCTCGGGATCACCCGACGGAGATCGACGAGGCGGTCGGCCGCGACGAGGCCGTCGCGCAGCAACGGAACGAGGTCGGTCCCGCCGGCGAGCCCCCGGGTCCCGTTCCCGAGCGCGCCCACCGCCTCGGTGAGCGAGCTAGGCCGAAGGAGCTCCAACGCGCTCCCGTTCCCTCGCCTCCCGCAGCGCGGCCAGGATCTCCTCGCGCGTGATCGGCAGCGACGTCACGTCGGCGCCGGTCGCGTCGCGGATCGCGTTCGCGATCGCCGCGGCCGTCGGGATGATCGGCGGCTCGCCCAGGCCCTTCGAGCCGAGGTTCGTCAGCTGCGCGTCGGGCTTGTCGATCAGCTCGCAGACGATCTCCGGCACGTCCGCGATCGTCGGCAGCTTGTACGCGTCGAGCGTCTTCGTGAGCACGGTGCCGCGGTGCGGGTCGTCGAGCCTCGCCTCGGAGAACGTGTGCCCCATCGCCTGGATGATCCCGCCCTCGATCTGGCTGCGCGCGCCGAGCGGGTTGATCACCCGGCCGACGTCGTGCACCGCGTAGATCCGCTCGACGACGACCTCGCCGGTCTCGACGTCGACCGCAACCTCGGCGACCTGGACGCCGAACGTCAGCACGCGCATCCCCGCCGGGTTGGGGCCGCGCGCACCCTTGCCGAGGATCTGGCCGTCCTCGAGCAGGCCCGTGATCTCCTCCAGCGGCCAGGTCGTCCCGTCGGGCGAGACGATCTCGCCGCCGCGCAGCGAGAGCGTGCCGTCCTCGCGCTCGAAGCGCTGCTCGGCGATCTCGAGGATCTGACGCGCCGCGTCCGCAGCCGCCGCCCGCACGGCCGGCCCCATCGACGGGAGCGTCGACGACCCGCCCGAGATCGACGCGAACGGCCCGCGGGACGAGTCGCCGACCTGCACCTGCACGCGCTCGAGCCGGATGCCGAGCTCCTCGGCGGCGATCTGGGCCATCGCGGTCCGCGTGCCCGTGCCGATGTCCTGCATCGCCGTGACGACGTTCGCGCGCCCGTCGGAGCCGACGCGCACCCACGCGTAGCTCGGCGGACCGCCGCCTCCGTACCAGATCTGGCTCGCGAGCCCGACCCCGCGCTTCCACGTCGCGTCGGAGCGCGCGCGGACCTCGTGCCGACGCTCCCAGTGCGGCTCGGCGCGCCGGTAGCACTCGAGCAGCTCCTTCGCGGAGTACGGCCGTCCGTCCATCGTGTCCACGTTCGCGTAGTTCCGGCGCCGGAGCTCGAGCGGGTCGAGGCCGAGCTCCGCGGCGAGCTTGTCCAGCAGGCACTCGAGCGCCCACGTCCCCTCGACGAAGCCGGGCGCACGGAACGCCGCCATCGCGGGCAGGTTCAGCTTCGCGCCGTACTCGACCGTGCGCACGTTCTCGCACGCGTGCAGCAGCTGCATCGGGCCCGCGGTCGACGCAAGCCAGCCGCCCCAGCCGAGCGAGCAGATGAACTCGCCGCCGAGCGCGGTGAGCGTGCCGTCGGCCTTCGCCGCGGCCGTGACGCGCTGGATCGTCGCGTTGCGGTTGCCGCCGCCGACGTTCTCCTCGCGCCGTGTCAGCGCGAGTCGCACCGGGCGGCCGGAGCGGCGCGCGAGCTCCGCGGCGAGCGTGACGTAGCCGCCCGCGCCGTTCTTCGCGCCGAAGCCGCCGCCCATGTACTCGCAGATCACGCGCACCTTGTCGGGTGGGAGCCCGAAGGCCGCGGCGACGTCGTCCCTGACGCCCCAGATGTACTGCGTGGAGATGTAGACGTCGAGCCCGTCGCCGCGCCACTCGCACACGCACTGGTGCGTCTCGAGCGGGTTGTGGTTCAGCGTCTGCGTGCGGTACTCCGCTTCGACCACGGCGTCCGCCTCGGCGAGGCCGCGCTCGTAGCCGCCGCGCTCGTAGCGCCGCGGCTCCCCGACGAGCGACCCGCGGCGCACCGCCTCCTCGGGGTCGAGCAGCGGCTCGAGCTCCTCCCATTCGACCTCGACCAGCTCGGCCGCCGCGCGCGCCTGCCCGAACGTCTCGGCCGCGACGGCGACGACGGCGCGTCCCTCGAACTCCGCCGTCTCGTCGAGCGCGTCGCAGTCGCCCGGGGCGAGCACCGCGCGGACGCCGGGCGCCTCGCGGGCGCGCGAGAGGTCGAGCGCCCGCACGCGCGCGTGCGCGTGGGGGCTGCGCACGACCGCGGCGTGCAGCATCCCGGGGAGTCGGACGTCGGCGGTGTAGCGCGCCTCGCCCCGGGCGCGCTCGTACCCGTCGACCTTCGTCGCCGGGCGGCCGACGACCGTGCCGGGACCCTCGGGCCACTGGTCGAGCGCGTCCTCCTCGACGACGATCCACGTCTCGGTGTAGCGGCCCTCGACCTCCTTCTCGGTCTTGATCAGTCGCGCCAGGTCCGGATCGCCTCCTCGATCCGCGGGTACGTTCCGCAGCGGCAGAGGTTGCCGGCCATCGCGTGCCGGATCTCGTCCGACGACGGCGACGGGTTCGCCTCGACGAGCGCCGACGCGCTCACGATCTGACCCGGCGTGCAGAACCCACACTGGAGCGCGTCGCAGCGGACGAACGCGTCGACGAGCGGATGGTCGCGCAGCCCCTCGATCGTCGTGACGGCGCGGTCGTCGACCGTGTGCACGAGCGTGATGCACGAGAGGTGCGGGGCGCCGTCCACGAGCACCGTGCACGCGCCGCAGTGTCCCTCGCCGCACGAGACCTTCGTTCCGGTCAGGCCGAGGTCGTCGCGGAGGGCCTCCGCGAGCGATCGTCCGAACGGCGCCTCGAGCTCGTGCTGCTCGCCGTTAACCGTCAGGCGCATCGACGGTGACCGAGAGGATGTCGGCGAGGTGGATCAGGCGGAACGTCGCGCGCGACGCCTCGAGGCGGTCGTCGTCCGTCTCCGACTCCGGCAGGCCGCGCCAGATCTCGCGGGCGGTCAGGAGCAGCTCGCGGATGCGCTCGAGCTCGCCGGGACGACCGTTTCGCTCCTCGGTCGCGTTCAGCGCCAGGCCGAGGACGCCGATCGTGTCGGGCTGCCGGGTCCAGAGGAGCGGCGTCGCCATCGAGAGGTACTGGTGGATGCGCGCGAAGACCATCCCCTGGTGGAACGTCGAGCGTCCGCGCGGCTCCGACGGCTCGAGCGCCTCCTCGCCGTTCGCGATCCGGTTCGCGTTCCCGGCGAGCATGTTGCGCACCTCGTCGTCGCTGAAGCCGGCGATCCGCGCGGTGCGGAGCGAGAGCAGCAGCGAGTTCGGCTGGCGGCCGTACGGGTAGTCGGACGCGTACACGACCTGCTCCGGCGGGACGAGGTGGAGGAAGTCGAGCAGATCGACCGCGCTCCAGACCGACGTGTCGAAGAAGACGCCGCGCTTGCCGGCGAAGCACGCGGCGAGATTCCCGAGGTCGGCGATCCCCGCGTGCGCGATGATCAGCTGCGCGCCGGGGTGGTCGTCGACGAGCTTGCGGAGCTCGTCGGCGATCGGGGGCAGGCCGCGGCCGCCGTGGATCAGGATCGGCACCCGCCGCTCGGCGGCGATCGCGAACACGGGCGCCAGCCGCTCGTCGGTGAGGAGGAAACGCTGCGCCCGAGGGTGGAGCTTGATCCCGCGCGCGCCGAGGTCGAGGCAGCGCTCCGCCTCCTCGATCGGCTCCTCCGTCAGGTCGAGACGGACGAAGGGCACGAGCTTGCCCTCCGAGCGTGCCGCGTAGGCGAGCGTGCGGTCGTTCGCGGCGGTGAACGCCGGATGGCGGTCGGGCTCGTCGAGGCAGAACATGAACGCGCGCGAGACGCCGTAGCGGTCCATCCCCGTGATCAGCTCGTCGAAGCGACCCGTCATCCCGTCGATGTCGTCGCCGAGGTGGACGTGCGCGTCGAAGATGTCGGCGCCCGGAGGCAGCTGCTCGCGGAGCTCCGCCTCGTAGAGGGCGATCAGCTCCTGGGCCCGCTGAAGCGCGTCCTCCACTCGCCGGAGTCTACGTACGCTCCTGCCGCAGGTGACCGGCACGAACCGCCCTTCGCTCTGGCCGCTGCTCGCCGCCTTCGCCGCGTTCGGGCTCTTCTGGGGAGGCTGGGCCGCGCTCGTGCCGGAGATCCGGACGCGCACCGACGCGTCGGTCTCGGAGCTGGGCATCGCGGTGCTCGGCGTCGCCGTCGGCGCGCTTCCGGCGCTGCTCGCGACCGGCCTCGCGGTCGACCGCTGGGGCGCGCGGCTCCTGCCTGCGACGCTCGTCGGGTTCGGGCTCGCCGTCCTCACCCCGGCGCTCGCGTCGACTCCCCTCGAGCTCGGCCTGACGCTCGTGCTCGTCGGCGCCGCCTCGGGCAGCCTGGACGTCGCGATCAACGCGACGGTCTCGGAGTGGGAGACCGACACCGGCAGGCGCGCGATGGCTGTCGCGCACGCCTTCTTCTCGGCGGGGGTCGTCGTGGGCGCGATCGCCGCCGGGCTCGCGCGCGAGGCGGGCACGAGCGCGCCGGCCGTGCTCGGAGCCTGCGCCGCGGTGCTCGCGCTCACGGCGGTGCCGAACCTGCGCGGCGCGTCCCGAACGCCGGCGGCGAGCCACAGGCCGCAGCTGGACTTCTCGAGGCGGGTGCTCGTGCTGGGCGGCCTCTGCGCGCTCGGCTTCCTCGTCGAAGGCGGGATCGAGAACTGGAGCGCGCTGCACGTCGAGGACTCCCTCGGCGGCTCGGCACTCGCGGGCGGGCTCGCGCCGGGGCTGTTCGCCGCCTCGATGGTCGCGGGCCGCGTCCTCGCGCAGGCCTTCGGCGGACGGTTCTCCGACGCGTCGCTGCTGGCCGCCGGTGGCCTAACCGCCGCGGCGGGCGTCGCGCTCGCCGCGACGACCGAGTCGGTCCCGGTCGCGCTGCTCGGCTTCGCGATCGGCGGCGCGGGCGTGTCCGTGGTCGCGCCCGTCACGTTCGGCGCGGCCGGGCGCGACGCGGCGCCGCTGCGGCGAGGAGTCGCCGTCGGCTCGGTGACGACGTTCGGCTACCTCGGTTTTCTGGTCGGTCCGCCGCTCGTCGGCGGCGTCTCGGGCGTCGCCTCGCTCCGCGTCGGGCTGCTCGTGCTCGTCGTCGTCGCCCTCCTGCTCACGGCCGGAGCCGGAGCAGCGAGGCGGCCCTCCTAACGCCTGGAGGTCTTCTTCTTCGCGACGCCGAGCGTGATGCGGGCGATCGAGGCGCGCGGGCTCGTGAGGCGATCGCCCGGCCGACGCGCGGTCACGACGAGCCGGACCGTCCTCAGCTTCTTCAGGTCGAGCTTGCGGCCGGGCTTCAGCGTCAGGGCGACCGTGCCGTCCTCCGCCGAGGTCGCGACCTCGGGGAGCACGAAGGCGCCGCTCGGCCGCACGACGACGGTGACGAGCGCGCCGCTGATCTTGAAGCCGCGCGTGTCGGTGACCGTCAGCCGGAGGCTGACCGCGCCGCGCCGGACGAGCCTGGCCGGCCTCGCTCCGGCGTCCGCGATCACGAGCTTGTGCGGCGCGACGACCTTGGACGCCTCGAGCGCGGGCTTCTGCTCGGTCGGCTTCAGCTCCGAGACGACGGGGGTCGCGTCGGAGAGCGCATCACGCGCGGCCGCGAGGTTGTACCCGGTCACCTTGATCCGGAGCGTCTTGCCGACGTCGACGGGGATCACCCGGTACGTCTCGCTCGTCACGCCGAGCCCGACGCAGTCGAGCCCGGTCTCGTCGCAGCGCTGCCACTCGAGCTTGAGCGCGGGCGAGCCGCTCCAGGTCCCCGGCGTCGCGGTCAGCGTCTCGTCGACCATCGCGAGCCCCGAGACCGTGGGCGCGGCGGTCGGCATCGGAGCGAGCGGCGCCTGCGGCGCGGGCACGGCCGGGACGATCGGGGCCGTCGGTGCAGACGGTGTCGTGGGCGCGCTCCCGCCGGGGACGACCGCGGTGTGGCCGGAGGGCGCGAAGCGCTCGATGTCGTGGCACTCCTGGGTCATGTTCGAGTAGTTCCACTCGCCGCAGTCGTACTTCGCGACCCGCTCCATGACGCGGAGCGTGTGCCCGGCGTCGGCCGCCTGCACGGTGTAGAAGCGTCCGCTCGCTCCGGGGATGTCGGCGCAACCACCCGTGCAGCGCTGCCACTGGTAGGACATCGTGCACTCGTCACGGCACGCGCTGCCGTCCGCGTAGAGCCACGTGCCGTTGTGGGCCGTGAGCTGCTGCCCGACCGCGGCGGTGCCGCTGACCGAGGCGGGAGTGTTGATCTGCGGCGCCTCGGCCGCGGCGGTCCCGGCGAAGAGCAGGGCGAGCGCCGAGGTCGCTGCGACGACGGTCAGGGTGAGACGGGAATGCACGGGAAGCGAGCTCCTTCGGTGATGATCGGCGCCCTCCTCCGCGGGGAGGAGGGCGCCTGTACGCCTGCGATCAGTGTCGGCAGAACCGACGGTCGGCTGAAGCCCTACCGGATCTTGATCCGGAAGAGGTTCGCCGTCGAGACGCCGCTCTGGGCCTTCTCGCCGGCCTTGTGCGCCTCGACGTAGACGTACGTCGAGCCCACGCCGCTGGCCCGGAAGGTGAACGTCGCCCAACCCGTGCGAGACGTCGCGCGTGCGCGGGTCGATCCGGCGAGCAGCCCGGTCGGCTGCGGCCGGACGAGCACGCCCGTGACGCGGAAGCCACGGTCGTCCGAGACGCGGATCTGGAGCCGGACGGTGTCGCCGCGCTGGCGGACCGCGATCTTGTCGACGATCAGCCGGTGCGGAAGCTCGACGCGCGCGGCGGCGATCGTCGGGCGCTGCGCGGTCGGGCGCAGTTCGACGACCACGTTCGAGACGGTGGAGACGGCCTGGGCGGTGCCGCCCTCGTTCGACGCGGTCTCGATCACGCGGATACGGGACCCCACGTCGTCGCTCGTGAGCCGGTACGTCGCGCCGTTCGCGCCGAGGATCGTCCCGCAGCCTTCGCCGACGGCGTTGCACCGCTGCCAGAAGAACGCCTTCGTGATCGTCCCCGGGCCGGTCCAGGTCCCGCCGGTCGCCTGCAGGCTCTCGTCCTCCATCGCCAGGCCCGCGAGCGTCGGCGGGGCGCTGGCCTGTGCCGTCGTGACGGGCTTGGACTGGACGACCGCGGTGAGCGCCGACGTGCCGTTCTTCTCGACGTCGCGGCACTCCTGGGTCATGTTCGAGTAGTTCCACTCGCTGCAGTCGTGCTTGAAGATCCATTCGACGATCCGGATGCGCGCTCCGACGTCGGCTGCCGTGAGCGTGTAGCTGAACCCGGTCCGGCCGGGGACGTCGGCACAGCCGCTCGCGTCCGCGGCGCAGCGCTGCCACGTGTACCGAAACTTGCAGTCGGTGCAGGCCAGGCCGTCGGCGAGCAACCACTGACCGGTCCTGCCGCTCAGGGTCTGTCCCTCCTGGGGTGTGCCGCTGACGGACGGGTCGCTTCGCTTGGTCGGGAACTCGGCGCTCGCCGCTCCCGCGAGCGTCAACGACGCGACGATGGCGAGCACGAGCACGAGAAAGCGCGGTGTCCCCGCGCGCTGGCGCAGATTCGGCATACGAGACTCCATTTCGGACGAAATCCTCTGAAAGACCCCTAAACCGACCGGAACCACCCGGCGGCGCGGGGGAGGATAGCAACGCTTTCCACCCGAGATAGGATCGGCGCGATGTCGGACGTCCTCATCTACGCGGACACCGTTCGCTCACCGGAGCTCCGGCACGAAATTCCCATTTCCATTACCGATCCTTTTCTTTATCTGGAGCGAAACGGCGACCGGCACGTCGTGATCGGGTCGCTCGAGCTGCCCCGCGCGCGCGAGCTGCCGGGCCTCCAGGTGCACGCGCTGGAGGAGTTCGGCAACGACGAGCTCGTGCGCTCCGGCCTGAGCCGCCGCGAGGTGCGCGACGAGCTCCACGCCCGGGTCTGCGAGGCCCTCGGGGTCCGAGCCGTGAAGGTCCCGGGCGGGTTCCCGCTCGAGGTCGCCGACGCGCTCCGTCGGCGCGGCGTCGAGCTGGCGGCGGACGACGCGCTCTTCGAGCAGCGCCGCCGCGTGAAGAACGAGCACGAGCTCGCGGGCATCCGCCGCGCCCAGAAGGCCGCCGAGGCCGGCATGGAGGCCGCGCGGGCGCTGCTCCGCAGCGGCCCGATCCCGGTCGAGCGCGTCAAGGCGGCGATCGAGGAGCGGTTCAGCGCCAACGACTGCACCGCGGACGAGTTCATCGTCTCGCACGGTCCGCAGTCGGCGATCGGCCATCACGCCGGCGACGGCGAGATCGCCGAGGGCGAGCCGGTCGTGATCGACCTCTGGCCGCGCGACCGAGCCTCCGGCTGCCACGCGGACATGACGCGCACGTTCGTGATCGGGGAGCCCGACGACGAGCTCAGGGAGTGGCACCGCCTCTGCAAGGTCGCGCTCGACCGCGCGCTCGGCGAGATCCGCGCGGGCGTGACCGGACGCTCGGTCTACGACGGCACCTGCGACCTGTTCGAGCCGGCCGGTCACCTGACCCAGCGCACGAAGCCCGAAGGCACGCCACTGGAGGAGGGGTTCTTCCACTCGCTCGGCCACGGTGTCGGGCTCGAGGTGCACGAGGCGCCGTCGCTCGGGCTCCTCGGCGAGGAGCTCGTCGCCGGCGACGTCGTCAGCGTCGAGCCGGGCCTGTACCGCCCGGGCTACGGCGGCTGCCGGCTCGAGGACCTCGTGCTCGTGACGGAGGACGGCTGCGAGAACCTGACCGACTTCCCGTACGACCTGACGGCGTGACGACGCCGGCGATCGAGACGATCCTCACCGAGGACCGGCGCTACCCGCCGCCGGAGGACTTCGCGGCGCAGGCGAACGCGCAGCCGGACATCTACGAGCGCTCGTTCGACGAGTTCTGGGAGACCGAGGGACGCGAGCGGCTCTCCTGGTTCGAGCCGTTCACGCAGCTCTACGAGTGGAAGCCCCCGTACGCGAAGTGGTTCCTCGGCGGCAAGACCAACGTCACCTACAACTGCGTCGATCGCCACGTCGAGCGGGGCCTCGGCGACAAGGTCGCCTACCACTGGGAGGGCGAGCCCGAGGGCGAGCGGCGCGACGTCACGTTCGCCGAGCTCCAGCGCGAGACGACGCGGCTCGCGAACGCGCTGAAGACGCTGGGCGTCGGCAAGGGCACCGCGGTCGGCATCTACATGGGGATGGTCCCCGAGGCCGCGATCGCGATGCTCGCGTGCGCCCGAATCGGCGCGCCGCACACGGTCGTCTTCGGCGGGTTCTCGGCGGACTCGCTCTCGGACCGGCTCCACGACATGGAGTGCGAGGTCCTGATCACGCAGGACGAGGCGTGGCGCCGCGGCACCACCGTGCCGCTCAAGCGCACGGCGGACGAGGCCCTCCGGGAGGCGCCGTCGGTGCGGAGCGTCGTCGTCCTGCGCCGGACGGGGAACGACGTGCCGATGACCGAGGGCCGCGACTTCTGGTGGCACGAGCTCGTCGAAGGAGAGCCCGACGACCCGGCCTCGTGCCCGTGCGAGCCGATGGACTCGGAGGACCTTCTCTACCTGCTCTACACGAGCGGTACGACCGCCAAGCCGAAGGGGATCGCGCACACGACCGCGGGCTACCTCTGCGGTGTCGCGACGACGCACCACTACATCTTCGACGTCGAGCCCGACTCCGTCTACTGGTGCGCAGCGGACATCGGGTGGGTCACGGGCCACAGCTACATCGTCTACGGCCCGCTCTGCAACGGGACGACCGGCGTGCTCTACGAGGGGACGCCCGACTTCCCGGACAAGGACCGGTGGTGGGAGATCGTCGAGCGCTACGAGGTCGACATCCTTTACACCGCGCCCACGGCGATCCGCGCGCACATGAAGTGGGGCCACGAACACGCGGAGAAGCACGACCTCTCGTCGCTGCGGCTGCTCGGCTCGGTCGGCGAGCCGATCAACCCCGAAGCGTGGGAGTGGTACCGGCGGCACATCGGCGGCGGCCGCACGCCGGTCGTCGACACGTGGTGGCAGACGGAGACGGGGATGATCATGATCAGCCCGCTGCCGGGGATCACGACGACGAAGCCCGGTTCCGCGACGAAGCCGTTCCCGGGCGTCGACGCCGCCGTCTACGACGAGTCGGGGAACGAGGTCGGGCCCGGCGGAGGCGGCTACCTCGTCCTGCGTCGGCCCTGGCCGGCGATGCTGCGCGGGATCTACAAGGACGACGAGCGCTACGCCGAGACCTACTGGTCGAAGTACGGCGACGTCTACTTCGCCGGCGACGGCGCGCGCATCGACGAGGACGGGGATTTTTGGCTGCTCGGACGCGTCGACGACGTGATGAACGTCTCGGGCCACCGCATCTCGACGATCGAGGTCGAGTCGGCGCTCGTCGACCACCCGCGTGTCGCCGAGGCGGCGGTCTGCGGCCGGAACGACGCACAGACAGGCCAGGCGATCGTCGCCTACGTGACGCTGAAGGGCGGCGAGGACGGGTCGGTCGAGATGCTCGAGGAGCTCCGCAACCACGTCGCGCGCAAGATCGGGCCGATCGCGAAGCCGGCGAACATCGTCTTCACGCCCGAGCTGCCGAAGACGCGCAGCGGCAAGATCATGCGCCGCCTGCTCCGCGATGTCGCGGAGCAGCGCACGCTCGGTGACACGACGACGCTCGCCGATCCCGGGGTCGTCGAAGAGATCCGCGACCGCGCGGCGGCCGAGGCGACCGAGGAGTAGTTGCCGTGCGGGCCGCGCTGCTCGCGCTCGGCTTGCTGCTGCCCTCCGCAGCGCCGGACCCGGCGCTGCTCCAGGCCCGCTACGACGCGGCGCGCGACTCGGTCGAGCGCGCGCTCGTGCGCGGGAACCGCAGCGCCGCGGCGGCCGCCCAGCGCGACGTCGCCTGGGCCGAGCGGCACGACCAGCGTCCGGCGGGCTGGCGCGGCGCGCGCGACGTGCCCGTCTTCCGCGTCCCGGCGGTCGCCCGCGCGGAGCGCGCTCGAGACGCGGCGCTCGCGTCCCGCCTCGCCGCGATCGGAGCCGGCTACCGCGCCTGGTCGGCGTTCTGGGTCCACGACCTGGGCACCGGCGCGTGGGCGGGCTGGAACTCGGACGCGAGGTTCCCGGCGGCCTCGACGGTGAAGCTCGCCGTCCTCGCCGAGGCGCTGCGCCGCGGGCACGGCCCACGCTCCTCGCTCTGGTACGACCTGCGCCAGCTCACGGGCTGGTCGTCGAACCTCGCGGCGAACCGCGTCACGCGGAAGATCGGCGGCGAGGTGGCGGTCGAGGCGTCGCTTCGCCGGCTCGGGGCGCGCTCGAGCACGTACCCCGGGCCCTACCGCGCCGGCACGTCGGTCGCCGCCGACGCGCCGAAGCCGCCGCCGCACGGGCACATCCGCGTCACCACCGCACACGACCTCGGCCGCATCCTCTACGCGCTCCATGCGGCCGCCGCCGGGAACCGCCACGTGCAGCGCCGGACCGGCCTCACGCGCGGCCGCGCGCAGCAGGCCGTCGCGCTGCTCGTGCACTCGGTGCGCGGCGGGTCGATCCAGCCCTACGCCGGAGCCCCGACCGCGCACAAGGAAGGCTGGATCTCGGACACGCGGGCGAGCGCGGCGATCGTCTACGGGCGCACGCCGAGGATCGTGGTCGTGCTCGCGTACCGGCCGGGGATCACGGACGCCGAGGCGCGAGCGCTCGGGCGTCGCGTGGTCGCCGCGGTCGGCTGAGCGTGGGCGATACTCGCGGCGTGACCGACGTTGACCACCGGCGCCTGGGCGTCGACCTCTTCAACCACGCGTGGTCGCTGCTCGAGAAGCCGGACCGAACGCCGGCCGAGGACGACGAGCTGCTGCATGCGACGCACGCGTCCGCGTACCACTGGAGCCGCGTCGGCGCGCCGGAGAACCTCGCCCGCGGGGAGTGGCAGGTCTCGCGCGTGAACGCCGTCCTCGGGCGCGGCGAGGCGGCGCTCCACCATGCTCAGCGCTGCCTCGACCACTGCCTCGAGCACGGAATCGGTGACTGGGACCTCGCGTACGCCTACGAGGCGCTCGCGCGCGCGCACAAGGTCGCAGGCGACGAGGCGGGGTACCGGCGGAACCTCGAGCTCGCGCGCGACGCCGGCACGCGGATCGCCGAGGACGACGATCGCGAGCACCTCGAGCGCGACCTCGCGGAGTTAGGCTAGGCAGCCCTCCGCCGCGGTCTGGAGCTTGCGCAGCGACGCCTCCTCGGGCTGAAGGTTGCCGCGCAGCGCCGCGTCGGCGCGCTCGAACTCGTCGTAGGGCATCGAGACCTGGAGCCGCTCGATCACGCAGCGGCACGCCGCCTCGGTCGCGTTCGGCTGCTTGCGGCACTCGGACACGAACGAGGCGACGGCCTCGTCCGGGTAGCCCTTCGCCTCGTCGTCCCCGCCGCACGCGCCGAGCGCGACCGCGACGAGCGCGAGGGCGAGCGCGCTACGCAAGCAGCCGCTCGAAGCGATCGGCGTCGTCGAACGGGCCGATCACGGCGAGGTTGAGCGCGTTCCGGCCGATCACGTCCTGCGCCACGCGCTGGAGATCCTCCGCCGTGACCCCGTCGAGCGCCGCGAGCACCTCGGCCGGCTCGGTCGCCTCGCCCTCGAGCACCTCGCGCCGGAGCCCGTACATGATCGTCCCGTGCGGGCTCTCGAGCTGGAGCACGAAGCGCCCCTTCGTGAAGTTGCGCGCCTTCTCCAGCTCGTCCGCTGGGACCGGCTCCTCGGCGATCCGGCGGAGCTCGGACGCGATCGTGGTGATTGCCTCGTCGATTCGGTTGATGTCGACACCCGCCTGGGAGAAGAGCGAGCCTGCGTCCGTGTAGCTGTTGTTCGTGCCGAACACGTAGTAGGCGAGCCCGCGGCGCTCGCGCACCTCGGTGAAGAGCCGCGAGGACATCCCGCCGCCGAGCACGGTCGCGAGTAGCTGGAGCGCGTAGCGGCCGGGATGCGCGAGCGGGTAGCTGTGCACGCCGATCGTGAGGTGGGCCTGGTCGGACTGCTTCGTGTGCACGAGCACCTGCGGCTTGCCGTTCGCGGCCTCGAGCCGGACGGGGTCCGGGCCGGGCATCTCGCCGGGGGTGAGCTCCGAGAGGAGCTCCTCCACGCGCGCGAGCAGGCTGTCGTCGAGCTTTCCGCCGACGCCGACGACGAGACGCGTCGGCTGGTACCAGCGCCCCACGTAGTCGAGGAACGTCTCGCGCGTCGCGCCGCGCACGGTCTCCTTGCGTCCGATGATGTCCCAGCCGAGCGGCTGGTCGCCGTAGAGCAAGGCCTCGTAGAGGCCGCTCAGGTAGTCGCGCGGCGTGTCGAAGTACATGTTCATCTCCTCGACGATCACGCCCTTCTCGCGGTCGATCTCCTCGGGGTCGAAGCGCGAGTGCCGCATCATGTCGAGCAGCACGTCGAACGCGATCGGCGCGTGCTCCGCCGCGCAGCGGACGTAGTAGCCCGTGTACTCCTTGCCGGTGAACGCGTTGAACTCGCCGCCGATCGAGTCGACCTCGCTCGCGATGTGCTTCGCCGTCGGCCGCCGTTCCGTCCCCTTGAAGAACATGTGCTCGGCGAAGTGCGCGATCCCGTTCGTCTCTGGGGTCTCGTAGCGCGACCCCGCCGCGTACATGAGGAAGCACGACGTCGACTGCACCGTCGGCATCGGGGCGGTGAGCAGCCGGACGCCGTTCGGCAGCGTCCTCCGCTCGAAGATCGTCGGTGCAGCGCTCACGCTGCGAGCCGTTGTCGCCATTCGTCCGGGATCTCCCTGCTCTCGTTGGTTCCGTAGTCGTAGGCCACGAGCACGGTCTTCGCCTCCGCCACGACCCGTTCGCCGCAGCGAAGCTCGTACTCGAGGTCGAAGCTCTTCGTACCGAGCCTGCTCGTCCGCACCGCGATCTCGAGCTCGTCGCCGAAGCCGAGTGGGGCGCGGAAGTCGACCTCTGCGCGCGCGAGGATCATCGCCATCTCCGTCGTGTCGGGCCGGTCGAACGCGCCGAGGTGCCGAAGGAACTCGATGCGGGCGTTCTCGATCCACGTCAGGTAGACGGCGTTGTTGACGTGGCCCATCGGATCGAGGTCGCTGAAGCGCGCGAGCTCGCGGTGGACGAACGGGAAGGCCCCCACGCGAATGATGGTATAGACGTGCCCGTGGCCGGAGAGAGGACGCGCGCCGCGATCGCCGCCCAGCCGGAGTGGCTGCGCGCGGTGCCGACCGAGCGCACGCTTCCCCGCGGCCTGCGCATCGTCCACACCGGCTGCGGCACGTCGTTCCACGCGGCGCAGACCGGCGGCGAGGCGGTTCAGGCGCTCGAGGCGGTGCTCGCGCCGCCGGACGCCGACCTCCTGGTCGTCCTCAGCCACGAGGGCGACACGCCGCTGACGCTCGAGGCGGCGAAGGCCTTCCACGGGCGGCGCTGGCTCGTCACGGGCAAGCCCGACAGCCCGCTCGGCGAGCTCTGCGACGAGGTGGTCGTCGCCACGCCGGCGGTGGAGGAGAGCTGGTGCCACACCGCGAGCTACACGTGCGCGGTGGCGGCGCTCGCCGCGCTCCGGGGCGAGGACGTCGCCGGGCTGCCGGACGCGGTCGCCGCCGCGCTCGAGCAGCGCGAGCCCGTCACCGACCACGACCGGTGGCTCGTCGCCGGCGCCGGCCGCGATTGGCCGACGGCGCAGGAGGCGGTCCTGAAGCTGCGCGAGGGCGCCTACGTCGCGGCGGAGGCCCACCACACCGAGCAGCTGCTGCACGGGTACCTCGCGGCGATCGACGAGCGGGTGCGCTGCTTCGTGCTCGAGGGGGACGGTCGCGCGGCCGAGCGCGCGCACGGCGCGGTCGCCGCGTTGCGGGAGCTCGGTTGCGACGTCACGCTCGTCCCGACCCTGCACCCGGTCGTCGACATCGTGCGCTTCCAGCAGCTGACCGTCGACCTCGCCGAGGCGCGCGGCGTCGACCCGGACCGGATCAGGCGCGACGACGAACGCTGGGCGCGGGCCGCCGCCGCGGCGACCGGCTAGTCAGTCTCCGCGCGTCGCGATGCGCTGCTGCACGTAGGCCGCGACGTCGGCGATCTCCTGCGAGGAGAGCGTGCCCTCGAACGACGGCATCTGCCCGCTGCCCGCGAGCACGAGGCCGATCACCGCGCCGACGTTCTCCGCCGCCTGGGAGGTCTGCAGGTTCGGCCCGATGTGCCCGCCCTGGCCGAGGTTGCCGTGGCAGGACGCGCAGTTCGCGGCGAACACCCCTTCGCCCGCGTCCGGATCGCCCGTGAGCTCGTTCGGGTCGCCGCCCCCGCCCTCGTCCTCGCCGGTGGTCGTCGCCTCGTCGCCGGTCGCGCCGGCCTCGTCGAGCTCGCCGTCGAGCCCGAACAGCCAGACGTTGTCGCCGTGCGTCGACCCGATCAGCGAGTTGCCGGCGGCGTAGAGGACGATGTACTGCTTGCCCTGGTGCACGAACGTCGTCGCCGGGGCGTTCGCGCCCGCGCCGGTTTGGAACGACCAGCGCTCGTCGCCGTGCTCCGCGTCGTAGGCCTGGAAGCGGCCGTCGTTCCGGCCGACGAAGACGAGCCCGCCGCCGGTGGCGAGCGAGCCGCTGTAGCACGCGTCGTCCCACTCCTTCTGCCACGCGATCGTGTTCGTGCGCATGTCCATCGCCGTGAACGTGCCGCGGATGATCGTCCCTTCAGGGCTCGCGAACTCGCTGCCGAGGAAGTCGATCCCGCGGCGGATCGCCTGCGGGTCGTACTCTGCGCGCGACTGCGTGAAGAGCGAGATCGAGTCGGCGGCGCAGACGTAGAGGAAGCCGGTCTCGGGGCTGTAGGCGGACGGCGGCCAGTTGTTGCCCCCGAGGGTCGACGGCCTCGCGACCACGCCGCGCTGGCCCCAGAACGGTGTGAAGATGCGGCCCTCGTTGACGTAGCGAAACGGCGGATCCTCGCTCCCGCGCGAGAGCTCGTCGGCCTCCTCCTGCGTGATCGACTGCGGCACGAACGGGTCGCCCTCGGGGAACGGCTGCGTCGGCGACGTCTTCTGCCGCGCATCCTGCGGAACGGGTCGCTCCTCGATCCCGATCAGCGGCTCGCAGTTCGTGCGGTCGAGGACGTAGACCCACCCGGTCTTCGACGCCTCGGCCATGCCCTTGCGCATCCGACCGTCGATCTCGAGGTCGAAGAGCACGACCGGGGCCGGCGCGTCGTAGTCCCAGATGTCGTGGTGCACCTGCTGGAAGTGGCAGCGGTACTCGCCGCTCTCGACGTCGAGCGCGACGATCGACCCCGTGTACAGGTTGTCGCCTCCGCGCTGCGAGCCGTCGAAGTCCGGCGAGGTGTTTCCCGTGGAGAAGTAGACGAGGCCGAGGTCGGGGTCGACCGCCGGTGTCTGCCACACGGGCGCGCCGCCGGTCCGCCAGGAGTCGCCCTCCCAGGTGCCGAAGTTCGGCTCGCCGGGGCCGGGAATCGTCCAGAAGCGCCAGCGCTCCTCGCCGGTCGACGCGTCCAGCGCGGTCAGTCGGCCCCGGATGCCGTACTCGCCGCCGGACATGCCGGTGATGACCATCCCGTCGTAGTAGAGCGGGGCGCTCGTGATCGTCTCGCCGCTCGGCCAGTCGCCGACCTTGACGCGCCAAACCTCCTCGCCGGTCCGCTGGTCGAGCGCCGCGACGGTCGCGTCGAGCAGGCCGACGTAGATCTTCCCGTCGCCCAGCCCAACGCCTCGGCTCGTCCACCCGCAGCAGACGGTCGTGATGCCGGGATCGAGCTGGGCGCGGTAGATCCAGCGTAGGTCGCCCGTCTCGACGTCGAGCGCGTAGACGTCGTCGTCGCCGGTGACGACGTAGATCGTGCCGTCGTAGTAGAGCGGCTGCGCCTCCCCGGAGTGCTTCGGCAGCATCCCCGACCCGAGCCGCGTCCGCCAGACCCCCTTGAGGTCGCTGACGTTGTCCGTGTCGATCTGCGCGAGCGGCGAATAGCGCTGGTTCCAGACGCTGCCGCCGTTCGTCACCCACCAGCCCGCGGGCTGCTGCGCGAGCTGCGCCGGGGTGAAGGCGGCCGAGACAGCGGGGACCTCGAGCTGCGCCGCCGTCGCACCGAGATCGCCGTCGCCGTCGTCGCCGCGCTGCTGCCACGCGACGATCCCGATCACGACGCCGATCGCGACGGCGAGCAGGAGGACGCCGGCGATCACCCAACCGATGCCGGAGCGCTCGTGCTCGTCGCGACGCGGTGTGGTCATGGGCCGCGCCTACCCGCGCCGCAGACCGCGAAAACGGCCGCGCGCGACACCCTCCTAGAGCCCGCCGAGCGCGGCGAGCACGCGGTCGACCTCCTCCGCGCTGTTGTAGTGCACGATCCCGATCCGGACGGCTCCGTCCGGGAGCCCGAGTCGCTGCATCACCTCGACGGCGTAGTAGTCACCCGACCAGACCGCGATCTTCCGTTCCGCGAGCCGCGCCGCGACCTCGTCGGGGGCGAGCGCGGGGTGCGTGACGGCGAACGTCGGGACGCGGCCCTCCATCGTCGGCAGGCCGTGGAGCCGCCACCCTTCCGGCAGGCCCGAGAGGAGTTCCTCCCCGAGCGCACGTTCGTGCGAGCGGATCGCGTCCCAGCCGAGCTCGGCGAGGTAGTCGACTGCGGCGGTGAAGCCCGCAAGCAGCTCGTGCGCGAGGGTTCCCGTCTCGAACCGAGCGCCGACGGGCTCCGTGGAGGCGGGCCGGACCTTGTACGGCCGCCAGCCGCGAAGCAGCTCGGCGCGGCCGAACGCCAGGCCCAGGTGCGGGCCGTAGAACTTGTACGGCGAGCAGACGAGCACGTCGACGCCCAGCGTGTGAACGTCGAGCGGGGCGTGCGGGGCGTAGTGCACGGCGTCCGCCCACGCGAGCGCGCCGACGCCGTGCGCGAGCTCGACGACCCGGCGCGCGTCGACCAGCGTGCCCACGGCGTTCGACGCGAGCGGGAACGCGACGACGCGCGTGCGGTCGCTCAACAGCTCCTCCAGGTGATCGAGATCGAGCGTCGTGTCGTCCCGCAGCTCGACGAGCCGGACGTCCAGGTCGAGATCGCGCGCGAGCTCGTGCCACGGCGCGACGTTGGCGTCGTGATCGAGCTTCGTGGCGACGATCTCGTCCCCCGCCCGGAGCTCGCGGCCGAGCGTGCGCGAGAGCGCGAAGTTGAGCGTCGTCATGTTCTGCCCGAAGACGACCTCGTCCGGCGTGCAGCCGAGGAACCCGGCCGCGGCGAGGCGCGCGTTCGCGACCACCGCGTCGCTCCGCACGCTCGCGGCGAACGAGCCGCCCAGGTTCGCGTTCGAGTCGCGGAGATACGACCGGATCGCGTCGATCACGACGTCCGGAGCCTGCGTCCCTCCGGGTCCGTCGAAGAGCGCCCACCCGCTGCGGAGCGCGGAGTACCGCGCGCGCACGTCGGCGACGTCGAGGGCGAGCGCAGCCACGAAAACGAGGCTATCGTGAGCTTCGGATCCGATGTCCACGTTGACGCCCCCTCGCGAGCGAGAGCGAACCGGCGGCCCGGGCGGTGGGCTCGGAGACGCGTGTCGCGTGATCGTCCTGAACGACGACCACAACACGTTCGACGGCGTCGCGTTCGCCCTCGCCGCGGTCCTGCCCGGCGTCGACTTCGATCGCGGCATGGCGTTCGCGAACCGGATCCACAACTCCGGCCAGGCGGTCGTCTGGACCGGCGAGCGCGAGACCGCCGAGCTGTACTGGGAGCAGCTCCAGGCGCACGGCCTGACGATGGCCCCGCTCGACTGAGCCCGTCGTGGACGACGACAGCCCGCTCGCGGTCCTCGGTGCAACGGGCTACACCGGCGGTCTCGTGCTCGAGCAGGCGCGCGCCCTCGGGCTGCCGCTGCGGCTCGTCGGGCGCCGTCGCGACGCGTTGGAGGCGATCGCGCTCGACGGCGAGGAGGTGCGCGTTGCCGACGCGACGCGCGAGGCGGAGCTGATCGCCGCGTTCGACGGCGCGTTCGCGGTCGCCTCGACCGCCGGGCCGTTCCTCCGGGTCGGGGCCAAGCCCGTCGGCGCCGCGATCACGGTCGGTGCGCACTACCTCGACACGAGCGGAGAGCAGCCGTTCGCGCGCCTGGTCTACGAGGGTTTCGGCGAGTCCGCCGAGGAGCGCGGCGTCGTGCTGCTCACCTCGTTCGGGTTCGACTACGTTCCCGGCGACTTCGCGGCGCGGCTCGCGGCTGAGCACCTGACCGAGCCGCTCGACGAGCTCGTCGTCGCGTACTCCACCACCGCGCAGCGCACGTCCCGCGGGACACGCGCGACGATCGCGCAGGTGCTCGCGCAGCCGCAGGTCGCATGGGAGGGCCGCCTCGTCCCGTCGCGGTTCGGCCGGACGACGCGGCGCGTGACGTTCCCGTTCGGCGAGCGCGGTGTCGTCGAGTGGGGCGGGACCGAGCCGCTCACCGTTCCCCGGCACACCGAGGTCCGGAGCGTGCGCTCGTACCTGCGCCAGCCTCGGGCCGCCGCGCTCGGCGGGCTCGTCGGCCCATTCGTGGCGCCGCTCGTCGGGCTCGCCGGCCGGATCGGCGGCTCGCCGTCGCCGGAGCAGCGGCGCCGCAACCGGTTCACGGTCGTCGCCGAGGCGAGGCGGGGCGTGGAGTGCCGCCGGGCGGTCGTCGCCGGCCACGACACGTACGGGCTCACGGCCGCGCTGATCGCCCGCGGCGCGGAGGCGTTGCGCGCGGGCGAGGCGCGTGGGTCCGGGCCGCTCGCCCCTGCCGAGGCCTTCGACGTGCACGCGTTCGCCCCGCGGCTCGCGCCGCTGCTCGAGCTGCGCGCAGCCGAGCCCTGCTGACGTCCGACTGCCGGACTAGCGTGCGCGCATGCGACGCCTCAGGCCCCTCACGGAGGCCGAGTGCTATGCCCGCTGCTACGGCGGCAGCGCCGACGAGGTGCGCGTCGTGCGCATCGAGCCGCGCCGCCCCCGCATGGTGCTTCGCATCTCCGGCGAGGACCTCCGCCGGCGGTTCGAGGAGCGGCTCGACGCGCGCGAGCCGATCGTCGAAGCGGCGTAGCCGACCGCAGCGCGCTGGAAGCCGGCGCGGCCCCGGGCCTGTGGAGAAGTCGTCGCACGATCGGCACGATCCCGTCGCACATGCGTGACGACTCCTCGCGTACCGTTCGTCTTGGGGCGCTCGATCGTCCCCCCAAGGGGGCTGCGGCGAGCGCGATCCCCGACGTGCTCGGGCGTCACCTGCGCGTGCTCTTCTGCGGGATCAACCCCGGCCGCGTCTCCGCTGCCGCTAAGGCGCACTTCGCGAACCCGCGGAACGACTTCTGGCGGCTGCTGCACGCGGCGCGCTTCACGCCGCGGCTGCTCGCGCCGGACGAGCAGTGGAGCGCGCTCGACCACGGCGTCGGCGTGACGAACGCGGCGTACCGGACGACGCCCGGCTCCGGCGATCTCCGCCGCGGCGACTTCGAGGGGAGCGCGGAGCGGCTCGAGCGGTTCGCACGGGAGCTCCAGCCCGCCTGGATCGCGTTCGTCGGCAAGGAGGCGTACCGCGGGGCGCTCGGGGAGCGCCCCGAGCTCGGGCGGCAGCGGCGCACCCTCGGTGAGACGAGGCTCTTCGTGCTGCCGTCGACCTCGCCCGCGAACGCCGCCGTCCCGTGGGCCGAGCGACTGCGCTGGTTCCGCGCGCTTGCTCGGGCCAGTCGCCCCGTGCCGCGGCCGGCGGTCCGGGCGCTCCTCCTCGACCGGCGCGACCGGGTCTTCCTCCACCGGTTCGTCCTGCCGAACGATCCCGGCGTGTGGATCACGCCCGGGGGTGCGCTCGAGCCGGGGGAGGACGAGGCCGGCGCGCTGCGCCGAGAGCTGCACGAGGAGCTCCGCGTCCAGGACGTCGAGCTAGGCCCGTGGATCTGGGAGCGCAGCCACGTCTGGTACTGGCCGGCGCGCGCGGAGATCTTCGACACGCGCGAGCGGTTCGCGCTCGTGCGAGTGCGAGACGCGCGCACGGTACGGCCGACGCAGCACGACTCCCTCTTCGCCGGACCGGGCGCGCGCGAGGAGCACCGCTGGTGGACGCAGGAGGAGATCGCGAAGAGCGAGGACGACTTCGCCCCGCGCGCCTTCGCCGAGCACCTCGAGCACCTGCTGACGCACGGACCGCCGACCGAACCGATCGAAGTCGGCCGCTGAGCCCGACATGGATCGCAACGCGACGCCGCGGAGGTGCGGCTCTGCCGCGCCGTGAGCCAGGAGACGCCCAGACTCCGAGCCGAGAAGGAGGGGGCTCATGGGGGAACCACGGGTTCCCCCATGCCTAGCTCGCGGGGGAACCACGGGTTCCCCCGTGTTCAATCGCGCCAGCGATTCGTGATCGGCGTGCGGCGGTCGCGGCCGAACGCCTTCGGCCGCAGCTTCACGCCGGGCGGCGCCTGGCGCCGCTTGTACTCCGCGCGGTCGATCATCGCGATCGCGCGGTCGACCACGTTCTGGTCGAAGCCGTCTGCGGAGAGCTCCTCGCGCGAGCGGTCGAGCTCGACGTAGGCCTCGAGCACGCGGTCGAGCTTCGCGTAGGGCGGCAGCGAGTCCTCATCGCGCTGGTTCGCGCGCAGCTCGGCGCTCGGCGCCCGCTCGATGATCGACACCGGGATCAGCTCGCGCGCAGCACGCTCGTTCAGGTGTCGCGCGAGCAGGAAGACGTCGGTCTTGTAGACGTCCTTCAGCAGCGCGAACCCGCCCGCCATGTCGCCGTAGAGCGTCGCGTAGCCGACCGAGAGCTCCGACTTGTTCCCCGTCGCGAGCAGGAGCCAGCCGAACTTGTTCGAGAGCGCCATCAGAAGCACGCCGCGGATGCGCGCCTGGAGGTTCTCCTCCGTCAGGTCCTGCTCGCGCCCCGCGAAGACGCCGGCGAGCGCCCGCTCGAACGCCTCGTGGATCGGGTCGATCCTGAGCTCGAGGAAGCGCGCGCCGATCGACGTCGCGACGAGCTCGGCGTCCCGCCGCGTCTCGTCCGACGAGTACCGCGACGGCATCGACACGCAGTGCACGCGCTCCGGCGCGAGCGCCTCGGCCGCGAGCGCCGCGGTCAGCGCGGAGTCGATCCCGCCGGAGAGGCCGAGCACGACGTCGGTGAAGCCGTTCTTCCCGGCGTAGTCGCGCAGCCCGAGCTCGAGCGCGAGCCGCATCTGCTCGACCGGCTCGTCCATCGGCACGACCTCGCCCGCGACGTGCCTGCCGTTCGAGGCCTGCGCCGGGGCACCGACGTGGATCACGGACACGGGCGGCGCCGCCGCGCGCTCCTGCTCGAGCGCGCGACGCCGGACGTCGCGCAACCTGCGCCCGATCACGGCCTCGGGCTCGAGGTCGACGACGAGCAGCGCCTCCTCGAACCCGGGGGCGCGCGCGATCACCTCTCCCTCGTCGTCGATCACGACCGAGTGCCCGTCGAAGATCAGCTCGTCCTGCCCGCCGACCGCGTTGCAGAGCGCGACGAAGCACGAGTTGTCGCGCGCCCGCGTGACGAGCATCTCCTCCCGCTCGCGGTCCTTCTCCAGATGGAACGGCGACGCCGACAGGTTGACGAGGAGCTGCGCGCCCGCGAGCGCGAGGTCGGTCGCGGGAGGGCCCGGCTGCCAGAGGTCCTCGCAGATCGTCACCCCGGCGAGCGTCTTCCCGTGCTCGAGCAGGATCAGGTCGCGGCCCTGCGCGAAGTAGCGGGCCTCGTCGAAGACCCCGTAGTTGGGCAGGAACCGCTTGCGGTAGACGGCCTTGACCTCCCCGCCCGCGCAGACCGCGCACGCGTTGAAGAGGTCGCGGTCGTAGTGCGGGTAGCCGACGAGCGTGACGATGCCGCGCGTCTCGCGCGCGAGCTGCTCGAGCGAGCGCTCGGCCGCCCGGATGAACCCTGGGCGCAGGAGCAGGTCCTCCGGCGGGTAGCCCGTGACCGCGAGCTCCGGGAAGACGAGCAGCTCGACGCCCGCCGCCTTCGCCTCGGCCGTCCGCTCGAGGAGCTTGCGCCGGTTGCCGTCGAGGTCGCCGACGACGGTGTTGATCTGGGCGAGTCCGAGCCTCACAGGTTTGCGCCTCTCAGTCGAAAACCTACTCTACCGACCGTGGAGATTGTCATCGATCCGCGCTTCAACGGCCCGGCAGGCTCGGCGAACGGCGGCGTCACCTGCGGGCTGCTGGCGCAGGAGCTCGGCGAGCCCGCAGAGATCACGCTCCGCTCCCCACCGCCGCTCGGCCGCCCGCTCCGCTTCGACGGGGAGCGGCTCTGGGACGGCGAGACCCTCGTCGCCGAGGCGAGGCGGGCGAGCGTCGACGTCGAGCCGCCGCCACCGGTCTCGTTCGAGGACGCGGAGCGCGCCTCCGAGCGCTATCCCGGCTTCGAGCAGCACGACTACCCGACCTGCTTCGTGTGCGGCCCCGCGCGCGAGGACGGGCTCGGCATCTACGCGGGCCGCGTCGACGGCGGCGAGGTCTTCGCGGCCCCGTGGCGGGTCGGCGACGACGTCTCGCGCGTGCTGACGTGGGCCGCGCTCGACTGCCCCGGCGCCGTCGGCGTCGGCTGGGCGGGTCGCGGCGACTGGCTCCTGGGCCGGATGGCGGGCGAGGTGCTCCGCGTGCCCGAGCCCGGCGACCGCTGCGTCGTGCTCGCGTGGCCGATCGCCCGCGAGGGCCGCAAGGGCTTCGCCGGCACGGCGCTCTACCGCGGCGACGAGCTGCTCGCCCGCGCGCGCCAGACCTGGATCGCCCTCGCGTAACTAGGCCCGCCGCAGCCGGATCGCGTTCAGGTCGTCCGCGAGGATCTCGTCGATCCGGCTCTCGAGCTGCTCGGGCGGGTCGTGCTCCGCGTGCAGGTAGCGCCCGCTCAGGCGGTCGAACCGGCCCGACGCGAGCGCGCGCACGAGCCGCGGCGCGCACTCGGGCGGCGTCCAGGGCGCATCGTCGGGGAACGACCCCTCGGTCATCTCGCTCCGAACGAGCCCCGGACTGATCGGGAAGACGGGGATCCTGCCCTCGAGCTGGGTCGCGAGCGTCTCGCCGAGCCGGACGACGGCGGCCTTGCTCGCGCTGTACGCCGTCGAGCGCGATCCGGGCAGGTAGGCCGCCCCGCTGCCGGTGATGACGATGCGCCCGCTGCCGCGCTCGAGCATCCGAGGGATGACGGCGCGGCAGCACAGGTAGACGCCGCGCACGTTCACCTCGTGGACGTGCCACCAACGCTCCACGTCGAGGGCCCAGCCGCCGTCGGGCTCCCGGACGGAGATGCCGGCGTTGGCCACGAGCAGATCGACCGGCCCGAGCTCGCGCTCGGTCTCGGCGACCATGCGCTCGACGTCGTCCGCGTTCACCACGTCACCGGTGATCGCGAGCCCGCCGAGCTCCGAGGCGACCGCCTCGACCTGCTCGCGTGTACGGGCGCTGACCGCGACCCGCATCCCCGCCGCCGCCAGCTCGCGCGCGACGTCCGCGCCGATCCCGCGTCCGCCGCCGGTGACGAGTGCGACCTGTCCGTCGAGCTCGGGCATCAGTTGTCGCAGTATCCCTGCGACCAGGTGCGTGCGGCGTCGTGGTTGCGCAGGTCGACGCGGTGGTCGGCCGCCGCCTTCAGCGCCATCAGCACGGAGACCCAGCCCGCGTTCACCTCCGCGTGCCACTCGTCCGGCACCTCGTGCACGAGCGTGAGGTCGGTGCCGCCGACACCGTCGAGCGCGAGCTCGAAGCGCGCGGGCGAGCCGAAGTACTCGACCGTGTAGCGGCGATAGGGCTTCGCTTCCACCACCCGTCCCACGTGCCGCTGGGCGCTCGGGAAGACGAACTCGATCGCGCCGTCGCGCTCCTCCGCCGACTCGGCCCAGAATTGCGCGCGTCCCTCGTCGGTCGCGAGCAAGCCCCACACCGCCTCGGGCGGCGACGCGAGGTGGAGCCGCCAGCGGACCTCGCTCACGCGACCGCCCGCCCGATCTCGTCGAGCGAGTCGGGGTTCTCGAGCGAGGACAGGTCGCCCGGGTCGGTACCGAGCACCTTCGCGCGCACCGCGCGCCGCACGATCTTCGCCGAGCGGGTCTTCGGCAGCGACCCGACGAACACGATGCGCTCCGGCCTGAACGCCCTCCCGAGCACGCCCGCGACGGTCTGTGCGACCGCCTGCTCGTCGACCTCCGCGCCGGGCTTGCGCACGCAGAAGACCCACGCGACCTCGCCCTTCACCTCGTGCGGCACCCCGACCGCCGCGGCCTCGGCGATGGCCGGATGCGAGACTGCGGCCGACTCGAGCTCCGCCGGGCCGATGCGCTTCCCCGCGATGTTGAGCGTGTCGTCGGAGCGGCCGTGCAGGAACCAGTACCCGTCCTCGTCGACGGAGGCCCAGTCGCCGTGCGTCCACACGCCCGGGAAGCGCCGCCAGTACGCGTCGAGGTAGCGCTCGGGATCGCGCCAGAGGCCCCGGGTCATCCCGGGAAAGGGCCGCTTGCACACGAGCTCCCCGACCTCGCCGCGCACCGACCGGCCCTTCGCGTCGAAGACGTCCATGTCCTCCCCGAGCGCCGGGAACCCGAGCGACACCGGCTTGATCGGGTACGCGACGCACACCGAGAGGAAGCACGCGCCGACCTCGGTGCCGCCGCTCAGGTTCACGATCGGCGTCACCCCGCGGCCGACGTGCTCGTGCAGCCACAGGTAGGGATCGGGGTTCCACGGCTCGCCCGTCGTCGCGATCGCGCGCAGAGAAGAGGTGTCCGCGGTCGGCTCGCCGTTCGGGATCAGCGCGCGCACGAGCGTCGGCGAGACGCCGAGCAGCGTCACACGCTCCTCCTCGACCGTGCGCCACAGCCGGTCGGCCGGCCAGTCGGGTGCGCCCTCCGAGAAGACGATCGTCGCGCCGACGGCGCCGGCGCCGACGACGGTCCACGGCCCCATGATCCAGCCCATGTCGGTCGCGAAGTGGACGACGTCGCCCTCGTTCACGTCGGTCTGGTAGGCGACCTCGCGCGCGATCGAGACGAGGAAGCCGCCGTGGACGTGCAGGACGCCCTTCGGCTGCCCGGTCGTCCCGGACGTGTAGGTGAGCAGGTAGGGATGCTCGGAGTCGACGTCGAGGGGCGCGAGCTCGCCGGGCTGTCGGCGCACGAGCTCCGGCCACTGCGCGCTGCGGCGGTCCCACTCGAGCACCGCGACGTCGAGCCCGGCCGCGGCCTCGTCGACGACCTCGCGCATCGAGCTCCAGCGGCCGCGCCGGAACGAGCCGCTCGCGCAGATCGCGACCTTCGCCTCGGACGCCTCGAGACGCTGCCGCACGGCCGGCGCGGCGAACCCGGAGAAGACCGGCACCTGCACCGCTCCGACGTGCGCGCACGCGTGCGCGGCCGCCGCCACCTCCGGGCACATCGGCATGTACAACGCGACCCGGTCGCCCGGGCGGACGCCGAGCTCGACGAGCGCCTCGGCGATTCGGGTCGTCTCCTCGGAGAGCTCGCGGTACGTGCGCTCGCGCCGCTCGCCGTCCTCGCCGCGGAACACGGCTGCGACGTCGTCGGGACGGCGCTCCGCCCAGCGATGGACGCAGTTCGTCGCGACGTTCAAGCGCCCGCCGACGAACCACGTCGCCCACTCGATCCCCGCGCTCGTGTCGAGCACGCGCTCCCACGGCGTCGAGAACTCGAGCCCGAGGTCGTCGACGACCTCCGGCCAGAAACGCTCGGGCTCTTCGACGGAGAGGCGATGGAGCTCGTGGTAGGCGTCGCACCCGAGCCTGCGCCAGAGCCGCACGACGTTCGCCCGCTCGACGCGCTCCTCGGAGGGAGCCCAGACGAACTCGCTCACCCGGGCGATCCTAGAGGCTCGATGCGAAACGGCGCGGGCTCCGGCGACCCTCTAGCCCCAACAAGAGAAACCCCCCGGGCTGCGGCTCCCCGGGGGTTTCCCTTGTCTGCACCTGACCCACCTGAGGCGACTCCCCGGTGGCCATGACTCTGCGGCCCAGCCACGCCCACCGGATCTGTGTCGCCCTGGCGCGCCTCCTGCGTTCGACCTGGCGTCCGATCGAACGGCGAGGTGAAGCTCACTGTACGAGCCGTGTCCGGCCTTGTCAAGTAGCTCGGTCAAGTGATTTGGAAACCGGTTTGTTGACCCGAATTCCCTGGAGACATGCCCCTTTCGGGGGATGCCGGATTCGGCCCGCTTGCACTTTGGTGAAGTATCGAGAAGACTTCTCGGAAGCCGTCGATGCCCCGCACTCTCCGCACCGAGCCGCAGCGCCTGACGAAGCCCGCCGCACTGGGCCTCGGCGAGCGCCTGCGCCAACTGCGCGTCGCCGCGGGGCTCACGCAGGGCGAGCTCGCGGGCGAGCGGTTCTCGAAGGAGTACGTCAGCCAGATCGAGCGCGGCAAGACGCGCCCGACCGCCGAGACGATCGAGTGGCTCGCGCAGCGCCTGCGCGTCGACGCGACGTTCCTCGCGAACGGCGTCTCGACCGACGAGCGCGGCCGCGTCGAGGGCAGCCTCGCGAGGGCGGAGGCGCTCACGCGCGCCGACCGCTGCGAGGAGGCGCTCACCGAGTACGACGCGCTCCGCGGAGCCGTGCTCGCGACGGGCTCGGCCGAGCTCGAGGCGCGCGCCCTCACCGGCGAGGCCCGCGCCCGCGCGATCGAGGGTGAGGTGTCCCGGGCGGTCCCGCTGCTCGAGCGCGCACGCGCGCTGACGGAGGGCCCGAGCTTCTCCGACGTCGAGCGCGCCGAGGTCGTCTTCGAGCTCGGGATCGCGCGCTACAAGCTTTCGAGCGTCGCGAGCGCGCTCGGGCTGTTCAACACCGCGCTCGAGCTCGCGGAGCGCTCCGAGCTTCCGTCGGATCTCCTCCGCTCGAAGATCCTCGAGGCGCGCTCCCGCTGCTACCGCCGGCAGCGCGACTTCCAGGCCGCGAAGGAGGACGTCGAGCGCGCGCTCGAGCTCGCGCGCGCCGTCGACGACGCGCCGTCGATCGCGAACGCCTACTTCCAGGCGTCGATCGTCGCCGAGCGCGAGGGGCACTGGGTGCTCGCGCGCACGTACGCCGAGAAGGCGAAGTCGATCTACGAAGAACTGGCCGAGGATCGCCACGTCGGCCGGCTGCACAACAACATCGGGGGGTTCGCGTTCCTCCTCGGCAAGCCCGAGGAGGCGATCCCGCACCTGAAGGAAGCGTTCCGGATCGCCCTCGATCTCGGCAACGACGCCGACGCCGCGCAGGCGGTGTCCTCGCTCGCGCAGGTTCATCTGCGCACGGGGAAGATCGAGCAGGCGGAGGAGCAGTCGCGCCACGCGCTTCGGCTGCTCGAGGGCCGTGTGGACTTCCTCGACGAGATCGGAAACGCACAGCTCGTCCTCGGCCGCTCGCTGCTCGAGCAGGATCGCCTCGAAGAGGCGGGGGAGCAGTTCCGCGCGGCCGACTCGTCGTTCGAGCAGCTCTCGTCCGTCAGCCACCGCGCCGCAGCGTGGGTCGCCCTCGGCGATCTCGCGGCGCGCCGGGGTGACGATCGCGAAGCTGCACACCAATACCGGCGCGCCGCAGAGGCGCTCCAGGACTTCCGCTTCTAGGAACGAGAGGAGGTGAACAGCGACAACATGAAGTTCCGTCTCACCCACCTGGCAGTACTCGCAGCGCTCAGCGCGTCGTCCGTCTTCGGCGCATTGGGCTGGCTCGGCTTCTCCGACGGCGCCTGGTAAGACCCTGCGCGGTTTCCGGTCGAGGGCACTGATCCGCACGCGCGCGGTTTCCGGCGTCGCCGAGCCTGGAAACAGGTCTCGATGGGCGCTCGCACACGCCGGTGGAGCCGCGCGCTCCACGTCACCCGGGTCGCGAGGCGCTCCGGGCTGCTGCGCGTCCTCGGCGAGATCGGCATCGTCGGCGACCGGCCGGCGACGCGTGAGAGCGCCGTCGAGTTCCGGCTCGCGCTCGAAGAGCTCGGCACGACGTACATCAAGCTCGGGCAGCTCCTCTCGTCGCGGCCGGACCTGCTTCCGGACGTCTACATCGACGAGCTCGGCAAGCTCGTCGACGCCGTGCCGCCGGTGCCGTTCGAGCAGATCCGGCCGATCGTCGCGGAGGACGTCGGCCTCGAGCACTTCGCGGAGGTCGACTCCGAGCCGCTCGCGACCGCGTCGATCGCGCAGATCCACCCCGCGCTGCTGAAGAGCGGCCGCCGGGTCGTCGTCAAGGTGCGCCGCCCCGGGATCGTCGAGCAGGTCGAGCTCGACCTCCAGCTCATGCGCTCGACGGCGCGGACGCTCGAGGGGCATTCCGAGACCGCGCAGCTGCTTCAGCTCGCGGCGCTCGCGGACGAGCTGGAGGTGCACCTGCGCGGCGAGCTCGACCTCGTCGAGGAGGCGCACAACGCCGAGGTGATCGCGCAGCTCGTCGCGGAGCACGAGGAGCTCGTCGTCCCGCGCGTGATCCGGCCGTACGTGACCGAGCGCGTGCTCGTGCTCGAGCGCATCGACGGCAGCAAGGTCGGGCCGGACCACGGCCTCGCCCGGGACCACGCGCGCCGGCTCGCCCGCGAGCTGTTCCGCTCGTACGTGCGTCAGGTCACGGTCGAGGGCGTGTACCACGCCGACCCGCACCGTGGCAACGTCCTCCTGACCGACGACGGGCGGCTCGTCCTGCTCGACTTCGGCCTCCTGGGCCGGCTCGACGACGACACGCGCCGGCAGCTCTCGCTCCTGCTGCTCGCGATCGCGCAGAACCGCGCCGACGACGTCGCCGACCTGATCCTCTCGCTCTCGCTGACGACCGTCTCCTCCGACCAGCCGGGCTTCGTGCACGAGCTACGGCGCAAGCTCCCGCGCTATCACTGGCGCTCGCTGAGCGGGATCCGCGCGGGCGAGGCGCTCGCCGACCTCCAGCGGATCTCGCTCGCCCACGGGATCGCGCTGCCGACCTCGTTCGCGCTCGTCGGCAAGACGCTCTCGCAGGCCGACTCGATCGCGCGCTCGCTCGACCCGGGGATGGACCCGATCGCGCTGATGGAGGACGACGCGCTCGAGGTGCTCCTGACCGAGGCCGAGCGGCGGCTCGAGCCGAACCAGCTGCTCGCGTGGGCCTACACCCAGGTCGAGCCGCTCGCGCGGATGCCGCGCCGGGTCGGTCAGCTCGTGTCGCGGCTCGAGACGGGGACGCTGAAGGTGGGGATCGCGCCGACCGACCTCCATGACCTCGAGGGGGTCGCGCGGTCCGCCGCGAACCGAATCGGCGCCGCACTCATCGTCGCCGCGCTCCTGATCGCGTCCGCGCTCCTCGCCCGCGTGGACGACCTGCGCTGGATCGCCGCCGTCGGCTTCGTGCTCGCTTTCGCGCTCGGCCTGTACATGGTCTGGAAGATCATCCGCACGCCGGGAGAGCTCTAGGGAAGACGCAACTCGCGCGGCACGTCCAGTGAGCGATAGGCTGCTTCAAAACGGAAAGCAATAGGAGGGCGCATGGCGGACAACGGCTACGCGAAGCCGGTCCTCGTCACGACGGACTGGCTGGCCGATCACCTGGGCGACGAGGGGCTCGTCGTCGCCGAGGTCGACGAGAACCCCGACCTCTACGAGGAGGGACACATCCCCGGGGCGATCAAGCTGCACTGGCGCGAGGACCTCCAGGACCCGGTCGAGCGCGATCTCGTCGAGAAGGACGCGTTCGAGCGGCTGATGTCGGAGCGCGGGATCTCGAACGAGACCACGCTCGTCCTCTACGGGGACAAGAACAACTGGTTCGCCGCGTACGCGTACTGGTACCTGAAGATCTACGGCCACCAGGACGTGCGTATCCTCGACGGCGGGCGTCAGAAGTGGATCGACGAGTCGCGGGAGCTGGCGATCGACCCGCCGGCGCGGACAGCGGGCACGTACACGGCCCGCGAGCGGGACGAGACGATCCGCGCCCGCCGGGACGAGGTGCGGGCCGCGATCGGCCGCGAGGCGCTCGTCGACGTCCGCTCGCCGCAGGAGTTCTCGGGCGAGCTGATCGCGGCGCCGGGCTACGAGCAGGAGGGTGCGCAGCGGGGCGGCCACATCCCGAGCGCGCAGTCGATCCCGTGGGCGCAGGCCGTGCGCGACGACGGGACGTTCAAGAGCGCGGACGAGCTGCGCGAGCTCTACGGCTCGAAGGGGATCACGCCCGACCGCGCGGTGACCGCGTACTGCCGCATCGGCGAGCGGAGCGCGCACACGTGGTTCGTGCTGCGGGAGCTCCTCGGGTACGAGGACGTGCGAAATTACGACGGCTCGTGGACGGAGTGGGGCAACCTGATCGACGTGCCGATCGAGAAGGGGTGAACCATGGGGGAACCCGTGGTTCCCCCATGAGCCCCCTCCTTCTTCGACCTCTCCGCCGCACGTGCGCGGGCTCCGGCGGGGTCACGCCCCCGCCTCCGCGGCGTGTCCGTCGTGATCCATGGACGTAGAAGGGGTCGTCCTCGCGTTCTTGCCGGGGAACGCCGCGAAGATCCGGCTGCTGCTCGACCTCGTCGAGCGGCGGCCGGGTCGCGTGCTCGACGTCGGCTGCGGCGACCTGTCGCTCTGGGCGGCCGTGCGCGAGCGGCCCGACGTGCTCGGCGTGGACACCCTGCTCCCGCCTCCGGTCGTTCCCGGGATCGAGACGCGCCGGGTCGACGCGCGCGCGCTTCCCTTTCACGAGGAGTTCGACGCCGTCGTCTCGACGCAGATGCTCGACGACGTGCGCGAGTGGCGCGACGTCCTGCGCGGGATGCGGGACGCGCTGCGGCCCGGCGGGACCCTCCTGCTGACGTGCGACTCCGGCGACTCGCCGCGCGCGTGGCGCCAGCGGCTCAAGCGCGTGCCCCCGGGACCGCGTCTCGACGAGCTGCGCAGCGCAGCGCTGGACCTCGGGCTCGAGCTCGAGGAGCTGCGCCGCTACGGCCGCCGCGACCTGAAGGCGACGCAGCGCTTCCTCGACGGCCCCGCGCGGTTCGCGACGTTCGAGCTCGAGGAGAGCCTCGAGCCGGACGATCCGCGCGAGTGGCGCCTGCTTTACCTCAGGGCGACTCGCCCAGCCGCTCGATCACGACCTGCGGCACCCGCGCCTTCGGGCTGAGCCGCAACAGCATCCGAACCACCTCGGCGCAGTCCTCCGGCTGGATCATCTCGTCGGAGGGAATCCCGGTCCACGACGCCATCGGCGTGTCCACGAACCCCGGGCAGATCGCGCAGAGCCGGACGCCGTCGCCCTCGAGCTCGCGGTTCAGCGAGTGCGTCAGCGAGATGAGCGCCGCCTTCGCGGCGCCGTACGCGGCGAGGCCCGGCACGGGGACGGTCCCCGCGATCGACGCGAGGTTGACGACGAGCCCGCGCGAGGAGCGGAGCTGCGGGATCGCGGCGCGCGTGACGAGGAACGCGCCGCGCAGGTTGACGTTCAGCTGGAGGTCCCACTGCTTCGGGGTCAACTGCTCGACGTTCCCGGCGACGCCGACGCCTGCCGAGTTGACGAGGACGTCCAGACGACCGAACCGTTCCACGTGCTCGCCGACGAGTCGCTCGCAGTCCTCGTCGCGCACGACGTTCGCCTCGACCGCGAGCGCGCCGAGCTCCGCCGCGACTCCTTCGACCTTCTCCTTCGTGCGAGATGCGAGGGTGAGGTCGTAGCCTTCGTCGCGCAGCATGCGCGCGATCGCCAGGCCGATGCCGGAGGAGCCGCCGGTCACGAGGGCTGCAGGCACGCGGCGATCTTAGACCGGTTGCGGGGCAGGTTCCGCGTCGTCCACCCCGAAAACACGCACGGGGGAGCCGAAAAGCTCCTCCCTCTCCCCTGAGGCGACGGCGGCCGTTCCGGCCGCCGTCGTCCGTCCTGGGGCAATCGGTCAGGACGAAGTCCCGCGCTACAGTTCCGGGTTCCGAAAGGAGGGCTTCTCTCTTGTCGTCCTGGACCCAGACGGTGAAGTTGACGGACCTTGCGAGCTGCGGCGGCTGCGCGGCGAAGTACTCGGCCGCGCGTCTCGAGGAGCTCCTGCGCGGCTTCGTCCCCGCGGAGTCGGAGAACCTGCTCGTCGGCCTGGCGCCCGCCGACGACGCGGCGGTCTACCGGCTGGACGACGAGCGCGCGCTCATCTTCACGCTCGACTTCTTCCCGCCGGTCGTCGACGACCCGGGCGACTACGGCGCGATCGCCGCGACGAACGCGCTCAACGACGTGTTCGCGATGGGCGGGACGCCGCTGCTGGCCCTCTCGATCGCGGCCTTCCCGGAGGAGCTTCCCACCGAGCTGCTCGCCGCCGTGTTCGCTGCGGCAGACCAGCAGGTGCGCGCGGCGGGCGGGCTGCTCGCGGGCGGGCACACGATCCGCGACGACGAGCCGAAGTACGGCCTCGCCGTCGTCGGCACGGTGCACCCGAACGGGATCTGGCCGAAGAACGGCGCGCAGCCGGGCGATGCCCTCTTCCTGACCAAGCCGCTCGGAACGGGGTTGATCATGACCGGCTACAAGCAGCGACTCACCGGGACGATGCCGCTCGAGCGAGCGATCCACTGGATGCGCACGCTCAACAAGGACGCCGCGGACGTGCTCCGCGAGGTTGCGCCGCACGCCGTCACCGACGTCACGGGCTTCGGCCTCTTCGGCCACGCCCACGAGATGGCGTCGCGGAGCGGGACCCGCTTCGTGCTCGAGTCGGAGCGGTTCCCCGCGATCGACGGAGCGCTCGACATGACGCGCAAGGGTGTCCGCACGAGCGGCGACCCGCGCAACCGCGACTTCGCGTCGGCGCACGTGCAGATCGAGGACGTCCCCGAGACGTTCGTCGCGCTCGGCTACGACCCGCAGACCGCGGGCGGGCTGCTCGTGTCGCTCCCGCGCGAGCGGGGAGCCGCGCTCGAGGCCGAGTTCGACCGTCGCGGGCTCTTTCTGCGCAGGGTCGGTTCGGTCGAGGAGGGAGCGGGAGTCCTCGTCCGTTGAGGCGGGGGATGATCCACGGGCGCTTCCAGCCCTTCCACTCGGGACACCTGGAGTACCTGCGCGGCGCGGCGGCGCGCTCGGACGAGGTCTTCGTCGGGATCACCAACCCCGACCCCGTCCGGATCAGGCCCGAGGCCTCCGATCCGCTCCGGCACCTGCCGGAGTCGAACCCGTGGTCGTATGCTGAGCGGCTGCTGATGGTCAAGGCGGCGGCGCTCGACCTCGGGCTCGAGCTCGCGCACGTGCACGTGATCCCGTTCCCCGTGAACGAGCCCGAGCTCTGGGGCGCCTACGTCCCGGACGGCGTCACGCAGTACATCCGGCTCTTCTCCGACTGGGGCGGCACGAAGCTCGAGCGTCTGCGGGCCGCGGGATACGAGGTCGTCGTGCTCGACGAGGGGGCGGAGAAGGGCGTCTCCGGCGCCGACGTCCGCGCGGCGCTGCGCGACGGGGGCGACTGGGAGGCGCTCGTCCCGCCCGGGGTCGCGCGCGTGCTCCGCTCGCTGGAGCGAGTGCCCGCCTAGATGCTGCCGATCGTCGTCGTCCTGCTCGACGGGCTCGGCGACCGCGCACACGAGGCTCTCGGCGGGCGGACCGGGAACGAGGCCGCGCGCACGCCGAACCTCGACGCGCTCTGCGCGCGCGGCTCGTGCGGGGTCCTCTACGCGATCGGTCCGGGCCGCGCGCCCTCCTCGGAGGTCGCGCACTGGTCCATGCTCGGCTACCGCCCCGACGAGTTCCCGGGCCGGGCGGTGTTCGAGGCCGTCGGGCGCGGGCAGTCGTTGTCGGAGGAGCACGTGTTCGCGTACGCCGCGCTGCGCCCGGCCGAGCGGCGCGACGGCGGGTGGTGGCTGACGGGCCGGCCGCACGCCGAGCGCGACGCCGAGGAGGCAGAGCGGCTCGTCGCGCGCTGCGCCGAGCTCGAGGTCGACGGCCTCGCGTTCTCGCTCACGCACGTCTGGCGCGGCGAGGCCGTGCTCCGCGTCTCCGGCGGCGCCGACCCGCGCGTGACCGACAGCGACGCGTTCTTCCGCGACCGGCACCCCGTGCTGCGGCCGCAGGCGCTCGTTCCGGAGGCCGAGCTGACCGCGCGCGCGGCGGAGGCGTGGACGCGCGAGGCGATGCGACGCCTCGAGGGCGAGCGGTTCAACGTGATCACGCTGAAGTGGTGGGGGCGGCCGACCGCCGTGCCGTCGTTCCTCGAACGCCACGGCGTCGGCGGCGCGTTCGTCGGCGAGTCCGCGTTCCTGCGCGGGCTGGGTGCCTGCGTCGGGCTTTCGCCGATCGAGGAGCCGGAGACGGACGACCCCGTGGACGACCTTCGGCGGCGGTTCGTGCACGTGCATGAGCGCCTCGACGCCGGGGACACGTTCGTGTTCGTGCACCAGAAGACGGCGGACGCCGCCGGGCACACGAAGGACCCGCGGATCAAGCAGGCGACGATCGAGCTGCTCGACGCGGCGCTCGGCGAGCTGCCGACCGACCGTGCCGTGGTCTGCGTCACCGGCGACCACGCGACGCCGGCGTCGCCCGACGTGATCCACTCCGGCGACCCCGTGCCGCTCGTCGTCGCGGGGCCGGGCGTCCGCGCAGACGACGTGCGTGAGTTCGGCGAGGCGACGTGCGCGCGCGGGATCCTCGGCCACCTCCGTGGGCCCGACCTGATGCCCGTGCTCCTGAACGCGGCCGACCGCCCGCTCTTCCTCGGCTCGCGCCCGACCCCGTTCGACGGCGCCGACGGCTACCCGGCGCTCCTCGAGCCGCTCGACTAGGCTCGACGCGGATGCACGTCGAGGCGCAGGCGACGCGCGTGCTCGGGGTCGAGCTGACGCCCTCGCTCTACCGAAAGCTCGCGCTCGCGTCGGCGGTCTCGCTCTACGTGATCGTCGTCACCGGGGCGACGGTGCGGCTGACGGGCTCGGGGCTCGGCTGCGAGTCGTGGCCGGGCTGCTCCGAGGGCGCGCTCTTCCCCGAGAAGAGCTACCACTCGTTCGTCGAGTTCGGGAACCGCGTCGTCGCCATCGTCCCGATCGTGCTCTCGCTGCTCACGGCGGTCGGGTCGCATCGGGTTCCGGCCCTGCCGAGTTGGGCGCGCGCTGCCGCCTGGCTGGCGGCACTGGGAACGATCGCGCAAGCCCCCCTCGGGCTGATCACGATCCGGCTCGACCTCGACCCGGTCGCCGTGATGGCTCACTTCCTGCTGGCGATCGTCGTTCTGGGGGCGGCGATCGTGGTTGCGCTCGAGGCTCGGGGCACGGATCTGCGACGCGCGATCGAAATACACTCCGCCCGTCTCCGTCGGGTCGCTGTCGTGTTCGCCGCGCTCACTCTCGTTGTCGTGGTCAGCGGCACGCTCGTCACCGCCGCAGGTCCGCATGCGGGCGACCCTGACGTCGCCGACCGGCTCGGCAACATCGAGCGTGCGATCGAGTGGCACGTCTGGGTGACGGCGGTCTTCGGCGTGTTCCTGCTCGGCCTCGTCTGGCACCTGCACCGCACGAGGTCGTCCGCGCGACGCATCGCGTACATCCTCCTCGGCCTCGTCGTCGCGCAGGCGATCGTCGGCGAGCTCCAGTGGAGAAACGCCCTGCCGTGGTGGCTCGTGCTCGCGCACGTGGCTTTGGCAACGGGGATCTGGGCGGTCACGGTCTGGCTCGTGACCGTCCTCTGGCGGCCACGAACGCTGACGGTCCGAACGTAGACTGACACGATGGACGAGCTTCGAGTCGCGTCGCGGCCGAGCCTACGTCGCCCGGTGCTGATCACCGCCTTCCGTGGCTGGAACGACGGAGGCCAGGGCGCCTCGCTCGCAGCCGGCTTCCTCGCCCGCACGTGGCATGCCGCGCGCTTCGCAGACATCGACCCCGAGGAGTTCTTCGACTTCCAGGCGACGCGTCCGCACGTCTCGCTCGTCGACGGCGTCACGCGCCAGATCGACTGGCCCGACAACGCCTTCTACCACGCGCCCGTCCCGGGGACCGACCGCGACGCGCTGCTGTTGCTCGGGATCGAGCCCAACGTTCGCTGGCGGACCTTCACGACGCTGATCTCGGACCTCGCGAGCGACCTCGGCGTCGAGCTCGTCGTCACGCTCGGGTCGCTGCTGGCCGACGTGCCGCACACGCGGCCCTCGCCCGTGACGGGCAGCGCGAGCGATCCGGAGCTCGTGCGCCGGCTCGGGCTCGAGCCGTCTCGGTACGAGGGGCCGACCGGCATCGTCGGCGTCCTGCACGACGCGTTCAAGAACGCCGGCGTCCCGTCGGCGAGCCTCTGGGCCGCGGTGCCCCACTACGTCTCGCTCGCGCCGAGCCCGCGCGCCGCGCTCGCGCTCTGCCGCCGGCTCGGCGAGCTGCTCGAGGCCGACATCGACACGAGCGAGCTCGAGGAAGCGAGTGAGTCGTACTCGCAGCAGGTGACGGAAGCAGTCGCCGGCGACCCCGAGACCGCCGCGTACGTCGAGGAGCTCGAGCAGCGCGCCGAAGACGTCGTCGAGCCGGTCGACCTCCCCTCGGGCGATGCGATCGCCGCCGAGCTGACGCGCTTCCTGCGCGACCGTGAGCGCGAGAACGGCGGGCCCGAGGGCCCGGCGGCCTAGGCCTCGGCTGCCTTCGCCTCGGCCGGCTCGGGCTCGGGCGCCGGCGCCTGCTCGGCCGCGCCGTTCTGCCGGGCCGTCTGCGCCGCCTCGGCGCCGCCCTTCTTCTTCCGCCTGCGCCGCCGCCGCTTGCGGGAGGGCTGCGTCTTCGGCTGCGGGAGGTTCTCCGCGAGCGCGAGCGCGACCTCCTCGATCGGGCCGAGCCGCTCGCGGGCGGCGTCGAGCAGCTTCGTCGCGCGCGGGGTGTAGGCCTCGGCGGAGGCGAGCAGCGCGGCGCCGACCGGCTTCGGCAGCTCGAGCGCGGTGTTGACGAGCTTCGCGGCGTTCTCCTCGTGGCGATGTCCGCGCGAGTTCGCGAGCGCCCCGAGCAGCCGCTTCGCCTCCGGATACTCCTGGCTCGCCTTCCGGTCCAGGACCTTCCGGGCGGCGCGGGCGAGGCGCCACGTCCAGCGCGCGAGGATCTGCTCCGGCGCGTCGACCTTGCTCTCGCCGACGGCGAGCAGCAGCGTCCGGATCCCGGCGAGGCGGTCCTTCTCCCAGGTCGGCGCCGAGCTCACGAGCGTCACGAGGTCGTCGAAGTCGGCACGCTCGACGCGCATCGAGACGCGGTCCGCGAGCGCCATCAGGCGCAGCCGCCGGTTCGGGTTCTCCGCGGCGCACGTGGTCAGGAACTGCTCCAGCGCGCCCTTCGTCGCGCGACCCGTCGTGAGCTTCTCGACGAACTGCGTGCGCTCCTCGAAGCGGATCTGCCGTCCGGCGATCGCCGCCCAGAAGCGCTGCTCGTCGTCGTCCAGGTACTTCGGATCGACGCGCTGCCACTCCCGTTGGATCACGTTCAACCGCCGTCGCACGTCGGGCGTCACGGGAACGAGCCACGACGCCGGCGTGAGCTTGCGCTTCGCGCGGCGCTGGATCCGCCGGCGCGGCGCCGGCGTCACCCGCGCGCCCTCGCGGTAGAAGTCGGCGTCGAGGAGCGAGTGCAGCGACACGACACGCTCGTTGTGCGTGGCGCCCTTGGGCACGAAGTCGACGACGACGCCCGCCTCCTTGCGCGGGTGCATGCGCATGATCCGCCCGATCCGCTGCTGGTAGACGCGGCGCGACGCCGTCGGCGCGAGGTGCATGCAGACGGTCGCGCGCGGCGAGTTCCAGCCCTCCGCGAGCAGCATCGCGTTGATCAGGACGTTGATCTCGCCGCGCTCGTAGGCGGCGAGCGTCTCGGCGAGTCGCACCGGGGGCGTCCGGCCGGAGACGGCTTCGGCTTTGATCCCGACGGCGCGGAACTCCTGCGCCAGGTGGTACGCGTGGTCGACGCCCGCCGCGTAGACGATGCCCGGCGTGTTGTCGAAGCGGTCGCGGTAGAGCGACGCGGCGGCGAGGTTGAGCGCCTGGTGGTCGAGCGCTTTCGCCAGCTCCTCCTGGTCGAAGTCGCCGCCGATGATCGGCACGTTGTTGATCGCGGCGACGGGCGGGACGCGGAGCGTCCGCAGCGGCGCGATCAGGCCTCGGCGCGCGGCCTCCGCGAGCGGGAGGTCGTCGACCGACGCGGGGAAGACGTCGGAGACCTGCTTCGCGATCAGCTGCTCGGTCGCGGTCATCCCGATGTAGAGCGGCTGGTGGAACGAGCGGATCGCACGCGACGTCTTCTCGCCGAGCGCCGTGTGCGCCTCGTCGCAGATGACGAGGTGGTACGCGTCACGAGAGATCTCGTCGACGTGCCGCGCGAACCACGCGTACGTCTGGATCGTGATCGGGTCGTCGCGCGGCGGCTGCCGGTCGCCGAGGATCGCCTCGGTGAAGCGGTCGCCGTAGCCCTCGTCGGTGAGATCGCGGTTGAACTGCTGCACGAGCAGTCGGCGGTGCGTGAGGATCAGGACGCCGAGCGTGCGCGCAGCCTCGACGAACCCGGCGGCCGCGATCGTCTTCCCCGAGGCCGTCGGATGGCGGAACCGGAAGCGCCGAGCCGCGCCGGGATCGGGACCGCGGAAGACGTTCTCGTCGGTCTCCTCGTCGGGCTCGCGCGCGAGCAGCCCGAGCTCGTCCTCGTCCTCCTCCTCGACGGCCTCCGCGTCCTCGGCGACGGCGCTGCCGTTGCCGTTCGCGATCGGGTCCTCGCGCTGGTTCGCGTGGATCAGCTCGGTCAGCATCCCCGCGAGCGCGTCGACCTGGTGGCGGCGGAGCTCCGTCCTGCCGGCTGCGAGCTTCGGGCGGTCCGCCGAGAGGACGCGCTCGAGCCCGAGCATCAGGCCGTAGCGCACCTTCCACTGGTACGAGGGAGACGGCAGGCCCTGCGCGAGCTCTGTCGTCGCGTCGTCGAGCGCGCGGCGGCGCGCGGTGCCGGGCGCGAGCGCCTCGGCCGCGTCCTCGCCGGCGTGCAGGAAGGCTTCGCCCGCCCAGTCCTGGGCCTTGCGCGCCGCTTCGGCGAGCTCCTCGCCCGCCGACGGCGAATCAGTGAGCTGATCGGTCGTCGTTGCCACGATCGCAGCGCTCGAATGCGCTGCAGCTTCCGTCAAAGGTGCGGCCCGGTTCTGACCCCGACGCGGGCGTCGCGATTCACAGCATAGACGATTCGGCGGAGCACGCGGGATACTCCAGGCGTGGACTGGGCCGGCGTCGCCCGCAGGCAGGAGGAGCGCTCGAGCGGGGCCGAGGGTGCCGTGCTGCGCGGGAACGCCGCCTACGGCGCCGGGCTCGCGCACCTGATGCTGGGCGACCGGAGCGCGGCGCGCGAGTGGCTCGGCCTGGCCGTGGCGGCGTACCGGGAGAGCTGGAGCGACGCGCCGCCCGGCTCGTGGGGCCGTCCGATCGCGGCCCTGAAGGCCCGGCTGCTGGCCGGCGAGCCCGCCGAGGCCGAGGCGCGCTGGGCGCTCGACGCCGGGGCCGACGCCGCGGAGACTCCGATCGGTCGCTACGCCGCCGCGCTCGCGCACCTCGTGCTCGGCGACGACGAGCGGGCGCGGGCTCACGCCGACGCGGTCCGGACGAACGACGACTTCCCGCGCGACGTGGGCGACGCGCTCGCGATGATCGCCGCGGGCACCGACGCGGTCGGGTACGTCCAAGCCGTCGAGGCGGTGCTCGAGTCGTTCGAGACGCGCGACGCGTACCTCGAGGACGTCGCCGTCGCGGACACGGTGCTCGTGCTCCAGGCGCTCGCGGAGCAGCGAGGGCTGCGCGCGGAGCTCGACTCCCCGCTGCTCCCCTAGATCCCGAGGTCGCGGGCCGCGGGGGGGTCGAGCAGGACGATCGTCTCCCCGTGCCGCGAGCGGACGAGGCTTCCCGGGATGACCTCGCTCGCCGGCGCTCCGAAGGCCCGCGCCGCGGCCGCCGCCTTCGCTTCCCCCTTGAGCAGGAAGACGACGAGCGCAGCGGACTCCAGCACCGGGATCGTCATCGTCACCCGCTCGACGTACGGCTCCAGCTGGGCCTCGGCGGCGATCGCGCGCCGCTCGCGCTCCGCGAGCCCCGGTGCGTGCGGGTAGAGCGAGGCGACGTGGCCGTCGGGGCCGAGCCCGAGGAGCGTCACGTCGGGAACGACGCCCCGCAGCTCCTCGTCGTAGAGGTCGGCGGCGGGCGCCGCGCCGAGCTCCCCCTGGATCCGGTGCACGGCCGAGGGTTGGGTGCGGACGCGTTCGAGCAGCGTGCGGCGCGCGAGGCCGTAGTTCGACCACTGGTGCTCAGGGGGCACGCACCGGTCGTCGCCCCACCAGAGCTCGACGCCGCTCCAGTCGTCGCGGAGCTCGGCGGCGAGCTCGTACGCGCGCCCGGGAGTCGTGCCGCCGGTGAGGACGAGGTGACCCGACGCTGCGGCGAGCAGCTCGGCGCAGGCCCGCGCGGGATCGTCGGAGACGCGGAGCTCGACGTCGCTCACTGCTCGCCGGCCGCGAGCTCCTGCGAACGCTCCATCGCGGCCTGGATCGCGTTCAGGAACGCGGCGCGGACGCCTTCCTGCTCGAGCACGCGGATCGCCCGGATCGTCGTGCCGCCGGGGGAGGTCACCGCCTCGCGCAGGTCGACGGGGTGCATCTGCTCGTCGCGGAGCAGCTTGGCCGTCCCGAGCATCGTCTGGACGACGAGCTGCGTCGAGACCTCGCGCGAGAGGCCGAGCAGGATTCCGGCTTCGATCATCGCTTCGGCGAGCAGCGCGAAGTACGCAGGCCCGGAGCCCGAGACGGCGGTGACCGCGTCCATCGCGGACTCGGGCAGGCGGACGACGCGCCCGAGGTGCGCGAGCACGCTCTCGGCGAGCTCGAGGTGCTCGTCCGCGGCGTGTGCGCCCGCGCAGATGCCCGCGATTCCCTCGTGCACGATCGACGGCGCGTTCGGCATCGCCCGCACGACGGGGACCCCAGCCGCGAGCCGCGACTCGATCTGCGCCGTCGGGATCGCGGCCGCGACCGACAGCACCGTCTGGTCGGTCGACACCGACGGCGCAATCTCGCCGAGGAGCGCCGCGAAGTCCTGCGGCTTGACCGCGACCACCACGATCGCG
>JAICPI010000063.1 GCA_025929895.1 Thermoleophilia bacterium | reverse complement strand
GATCCGAGGTCGTCCCGATCGCGACGCCCTCGTTCTCGAGGTTGAACACCGCGTCGGTGCCGCCCTCGAAGGAGCCTTCCTGAACCGCCCGCACCGTCTCGAAGACGGCCACGTCGACCCGCTTGACCGCGCTCGTGAGGATGTGGTCGCCGAGATCCGCCTGGTCGCGGTCGACGCCGATGCCCCACTTGCCCTGCTGCTTCGCCGCGTCGAGCGCGCCGAGGCCGCAGCCGCCGGCGACCTGGAACACGACCTGCGAGCCCTGCGAGATCTGGTTCAGCGCGATCTCCTTGCACTTCGCCTGGTCGACGAAGTCCTGCGAGAACCCGACGAGCACCTTGATGTCCGGGTTGCACGCCGTGGCGCCGTCACGGTACCCCGCGATGAAGATGCTCACCGTCGGGATGTCGAGGCCGCCGACCGCGGAGATGACCTGCTCGCCGCCGGCCTTCTGCGCCATCATCCCGGCCATGCAGCCGATCAGGTAGCTGTTCTCGTTCGTCGCGAACGTGAGCCCCTGGACGTTGGCCGGGGTCTCCGCGTTGTTGTCCCCGCCCGTGAACGGCGGCGCCATCACCGAGTAGTCGATGATCGCGAAGTTCGCGTCCGGGAACTGCCGGGCGACGGTGTTGACGCCGTCCGCGAGCAGGAACCCGACGCCGATCGAGACGCCGAAGTCCTGCCGCGCGAGCGAGGACAGGTTCGGCACATAGTCGCCTGCGGCCCGCGACTCGATCGCGCGCACCTCGGCGCCGAGCTCGTCCCTGGCCCGGTTGAGGCCCTCGAGCGCGGACTGGTTGAACGACCGGTCGTTGAAGCGGCCGACGTCGCTGACGAGACCGGCGGTGACCGCCTCTTCCTGTGTCTCGGTCGTCGTCGTCGCGGCCCCGCCGCCGTCGTCATCGTCGTCGTCGCCGCCGCACGCGGCAGCGCCGAACGCAAGTAGCAGCGCTGCGAACACGGTCAGCAGCGTCAGCCAGGTGCTCCTACCTTTCACTAATGCCCTCCTCTTCGTCTCCCTGGGAACTCGGGCGATCCTATTCCGTCCGGGGGGACGAAGCTATGGGTCCTGTGGACCGGCGCTCACGGGCTTAACGCAGACGTAACGCGCTCGATCTCGGCCTCGCCGAGGAGCACGCGGCGCGGCTTCGAGCCCTCGTAGCCCGAGATGATCCCGCGCCGCTCGAGCATGTCGATCAGGCGCCCCGCCCGGGTGTAGCCGACGCGCAGGCGCCGCTGGAGGAGGCTCGTGGAGGCCGTCTGCGCCTGCACGACGATCTCGATCGCGCGGTCGAGCAGCGGGTCCTCGTCGGGGTCGAACTCGCCGTCCTCGTCCGCCTCGACCTGGACGTCGTGCACCTCGAGCAGCGACTCGTCCAGCTCCTGCTCGCGCTGGACCCGGCACTGCTCGACGACGAGCGCCACCTCTTCCTCCGTGACGTAGGCGCCCTGGAGGCGCTGGAGCCGCGAGGTGCCGAGCGGCTTGAAGAGCATGTCGCCCTGGCCGAGGAGGCTCTCCGCGCCGCCCGCGTCGAGGATGACGCGCGAGTCGGTCTGGCTCGAGACCGCGAACGCGATCCGGCTCGGGACGTTCGCCTTGATCATCCCGGTGATCACGTCCACGGACGGGCGCTGCGTGGCGAGCACGAGGTGGATCCCGACGGCGCGCGACTTCTGCGCGAGGCGGATGACGGCGTCTTCCACGTCCTGGGGGCTGATCATCATCAGGTCGGCGAGCTCGTCGATCACGACGAGCAGGTACGGGAGCGGCTGCTCGCCCCGGGCGCGGAGCGACCGGTTCGCCTCGGGGAGGCTGCGCGCGCGGACGACGCTGAGCTTCTCGTAGCGGCGCTCCATCTCGGCCACGACGTTCGCCAGCGCCGCGGCGGCCTGCTTCGGGCTCGAGACGACGGGTGTGAGCAGGTGCGGGATCGACTCGTAGAAGCTGAGCTCGATCCGCTTCGGATCGATCAGGATCATCCGCACGTCGTCCGGGGTCGCGCGCAGCAGGATCGAGGTGAGGATCGTGTTGATGCAGCCCGACTTGCCCGAGCCCGTGGTGCCGGCGATCAGGATGTGGGGCATCCGCGCGAGGTCGGTCCAGACCGCGTTGCCGGAGATGTCCTTGCCGAGCCACACCGAGAGCGGGCTCGCCGTCGCCGGGAGGTCGTCGAAGATGTCCCCGAGCGTGACGATGTTCGGGCTCAGGTTCGGGACCTCGACGCCGACGGCCTGCTTGCCGGGGATCGGCGCGAGGATACGGATCTCCGTCGTCGCGAGCGCGTAGCTGAGGTCGTCCTTCAGCGAGGCGACCTTGCTCACCTTGGTGCCCGGCGCGAGCTGCAGCTCGTAGCGGGTCACGCGCGGGCCGGAGATCTGGCCGACGATCGTGGCGTCGACGCCGAAGTTGGCGAGCGTCTCGACGAGCGCGGCGGCGATCCGAGCGTCGGACTTCGCGGGGCTCTTCGCGGGGCTCGAAGCGCGCAGGAGCGTTCGGTCCGGGAGCTCGTAGTCGTCGTGCGTCTCCAGCGTGTCCTCGAAGAGGGTCGGCTCCTGCGTCTCCCACGTGTCCATCTGGGCGACGAGCGGCGGCGGCTCGCCGACCACGTCGGGGTAGTCGTGCTCGACGTCGACGGGCGGCTCGTGGTGGTGCCGGGGCGGCTCGACGTTCTGGCTCTGAGCGACGAGCGCCGGCTCGCGCCTCCGCGTCGCCGCGGTGCGGACGGCGTGCCCGGAGCGGCGGACGAGCGCTCCCGCAGAGGCGCCCGAGAGCAGCAGGCCGCCGAGGACGAGCGTCGTGACGCCGACGATCGTCGCCCCGGTCGTCCCGAGCAGCGTCCCGACGATCGCCTCGAGCGCGGTCCCGACGAACCCGCCGTAGTCCGAGCCGAGCGCGAGCAGGAGGCCGACGAACAGGACGGCGAGACCGGTGCGGAACGGGCGCACGTCGACGAGCTCGTTGCGCGCGACCATCAGGAGGCCGACGACGAGGAGCGCCGCGGGCGCGCCGAACGCGGCTGCGCCGATCGCGGCGCGGAAGGCGTCCTCGACCCAGCCGCCGGCCAGGCCGCCGTCCCAGCCTAACCAGAACAGCGTGGCGAGGAAGATCCCGAGCGCGGTGAAGCCGAGCCCCCAGAGCTCGGTGTGGTGCTGGCCCCGCTGTCGCCGGCCCTTGCGCTTGCGGACGCGCGAGGGGATGCGCGGACGCAGCGGCCGCTTACGCTTCTTGCGCGCCATGGGCGCGGATTCGACGCGGCCGCCCACTCCCCTCCGCGCAGCCCAGCGGCCGTGCCCCCGACAGACAGGCCCGGTGCCAGGCACCTGCCATGTCCGGAAGGGCCGGGTGAGCTCCGCGCGTGCAGGGCTTTTCCCGCAGGCGGGACAGGTCCGGTGCCTGGCACGGGACAGTGGCCGGTCGAGCCGGGGTTCAGCGCGTGCGCACGGCGACGATCACGGCCTCGCGGTCGGAGACGCGGAGCTCCGTCGACGCGAGCTCCGGGTGGCGGAGCCAGAATTCGCGCACCTCGTCAGGCCCCGGCCGGCCGGGCGTCAGGTCGTCGAGGACGACGAGGCCGCGCGGCGCCAGGAGCCGCAGCGTGTCCTCCCCGTCGACGTCTGGACGCCGCTTCGAGCCGTCGTGGAAGAGCAGGTCGAACGGCGCGTGCTCGGGGAGCGCGTCGTGCCAGTCGCCGTGCAGGACGCTCACGTTCGGGTCGTCGGCGAACAGGTCCGCGGCCGCCGCGGCGCGCCCGGCGTCCGTCTCCGCCGTGAAGAACGGCACCGAAGGATCGAGGGCGGACACGATCCAGGCCGCCCCGACTCCCGCTCCCGTGCCCGTCTCCGCGACGCGGGCGCGTCCGCGCATCCCGGCGAGGACGTGCAGCAGCCGGCCGGTCTCCGGCGAGCACGAGTGCTCGAAGCGCAGCCGCTCGGCGAGCGCGAGCGCGCGCGCGACGAGCGGCGGGGTCAGGCCGCGAGCGCGCGCAGGTCGTCGAGCGCGCGGCCGAGCAGGTTCTCGCGGAGGTCGAAGAGGCCGGCCCAGAGCGACGACGGGTCGAGCTCGCTCTGCCAGCGCGCCGCGCTCGAGAGGCCTTCCAGGGCCCGGACGAGCACGGCGAGCTCGAGGTAGACCTGCGCCACCCGCGCCGGGGAGGCGTGGACGCCCGCCCGCCTGAGCACGGGCTCCCAGTCGAGGAGCTCCGCGTGCGTCGGGTCGGCGTACCACGAGCGACCCTCCGCGCGGTCGGCCTCGAGCTCGAGCAGGTAGCGCCCGAGCGGCTCCTCGAGCCCGCTCACCGCGGTCTCGACCCGCTCCGCGGCGCGCTGGAGCGCGGCCTCCCGACGGCCCGGCGTGCACGGCTCGGCGTCGCCGCGGGCCCAGCGCTCGAGCAGGCGGCAGAACGCCAGTCCCGACACCTCGGCCGCCACGAGCTGCTCGATCACGCGCCGCGCCGTGGTCGCCTCGCCGGCGTGCTCCGCGATCACGTCGGCCCACTCCGGCCTCCGCGCGATGACGCTCATACCTCGACGACCACCGGCAGGATCAGCGGCCGGCGCCGCGAGCGGTCGTAGATCAGCTGCCCGAGCGCGTCGTGCAGGTGCTCCTGCATCAGCTTGATCTCGGCGGTGTCGTTCGCCAGCAACTCGCGCAGCACGCGCGCCGCCTCCTCGCGCGCCTCCTCGAGCACCGGCTCGCTCTCCGGGAACCCGCGCGCGATCAGCTCGGGCCGGGCGGCGGACGCGTCGCCGTTCACCGTCGCGACGACGATCAGCACGCCGTCCTCCGAGAGGCGCCGCCGGTCGCGGAGCGCGACGTCGCTGATGTCCCCGACGCTCAGCCCGTCGACGAACGTGATCCCGGACTCGACGCGGCCGACCTCGCGCACGCCCTCGCGCGAGAGCTCGACGACGGAGCCGTTCTCCGCGAGCACGATGCCGTTCGCCGGAACGCCCGCATCGCGCGCGAGCCGTGCGTGCGCAGCCAGCATCCGGAACTCGCCGTGGACGGGCATCACCGCCTTCGGGCGGAGCAGCCCGATCACGGTGCGGATCTCCTCCTGGCACGCGTGGCCCGACACGTGGACGGGCGCGATCTCCTGGTGCAGGACCTCGGCGCCGATCTTCGAGAGCCGGTTGATCGAGTCGTGCACGCGCAGCTCGTTTCCCGGCACCGGCTTCGCCGAGATGATCACCGTGTCGCCGCGCTCGACCTTGACCGCGGGATGGTCGTCGTACGCGATCCGCGTCAGCGCCGACATCGGCTCCCCCTGGCTGCCGGTGGTCACGATCAGCTGCTTGCCGGGCGGCAGCTCCTCGAGGTCCTGCGGGCGCACGATCACGCCCTCCGGGACGTCCATGTAGCCGAGGTTGCGCGCGATGTTCACGTTCTTGCGCATCGAGCGCCCGACGATCGCCACCTGCCGACCGCTCTGGATCGCGACGTCGATCGCCTGCTGCACGCGGTGGACGTTCGACGCGAACGAGGTGACGAAGATCCTGCCCTTGCGCAGCGGGATGATCTGCCGGAACGCCTCGCCGACGACCCGCTCGGACTGCGTGTAGCCGGGCCGCTCGGCGTTCGTCGAGTCGCCGAGGAGGAGGTCGACGCCGCGGTTGCCGAGCTCCGCGAGCTTCCCCACGTCGGTGCGCATCCCGTCGACGGGCGTGTGGTCGAGCTTGTAGTCGCTCGTCTGCACGATCAGGCCGGCCGGGGTCTCGAAGGCGACCGCCACGTTGTCCGGGATCGAATGCGCCATCCGGATGAACTCCAGGCGGAACGGCCCGACCTCGAGCGGCGGGTCGGACGGATCGACCTCCCGCAGCTCGGTCTTGTTCATCAGCCCGTGCTCGTCGAGCTTCGACTTGATCAGCCCCATCGTCAGCCGGGTCGCCAGGACCTGGTCGACCTCGATCTCGCGCAGGACGTAGGGCAGCGAGCCGACGTGGTCCTCGTGGCCGTGCGTGAGCACGACCGCTCGGACCCGGACGCTGCGGAGGTAGTCGAAGTCCGGCAGCACGAGATCGACGCCGAGGTGCTCGTCCCGCGGGAACGCGAGCCCGGCGTCGACGACGACCGCCTCGCCGCGGCACTCGTACACGGTCATGTTCTTGCCGACCTCGCCGAGGCCGCCGAGCGGAATGATCCGGACGCTGTCCATCGTCGCAGTGTACGGTCGCCTCGTGGCGCGAGCGCCGATGCTGGAGACGATCGGCAAGACACCGGTCGTCCGTCTCGAGCGGCTGGTCGCGCCGGATTCCGCCGAAGTCTGGGTCAAGCTCGAGGACCGAAACCCGACCGGCTCGTACAAGGACCGGATGGCGCTCGCGATGATCGAGGGCGCCGAGCGGTCGGGCCGGCTCCGGCCCGGGCAGACCGTCGTCGAGTACACGGGCGGCAGCACCGGCACCTCGCTCGCGCTCGTCTGTGCGCTCACGGCACATCCGCTCAAGCTCATCACCTCGGACGCGTTCGCCGCCGAGAAGCTCCGGACGATGCGGGCGCTCGGCGCCGACCTCGAGGTGATCGAGAGCCCCGGCGGGATCACCCCCGAGCTGATCCCCGCGCTGCAACGCCGAGCGGCAGAGCTCGCGGAGGAGCTCGACGGCTACCAGACCGACCAGTTCAACAACGTCGACATGGTCGAGGGCTACGAGGAGCTCGGGCGAGAGCTCCTCGACCAGCTCGACGGGCGCATCGACGCCTACTGCTCCTACGTCGGGACCGCGGGCGCGTTCCTCGGCGTCACGCGGGCGCTCCGTACTCGGTTGCCCGAGCTGCACCGCGCGGTGGTCGAGCCAGCCGAGTCGGCGGTGCTGTCCGGCCGGCCTGCCGGCACGCACCACATCGAGGGCGGCGGCAGCGGCTTCCGTCCGCCCCAGCTCGCGGAGGGAAGCTACGACGAGGTGATCGCGGTGCCCGAGGCCGAGGCGTTCGCGACCGCCCGCCGCGCCGCCACCGAGGAAGGCATCTTCTCCGGCCCGTCGACCGGAGCGAACCTCGTCGCCGCGCTCGCGCTCGCCCGACGGATCGGCGCCGGAGGCCGCGTCGCGACGGTCGCGGTCGACTCCGGCCTCAAGTACCTCGCCGGCCCGACGTACGCGTAGCTACGCGCGGGCGGGCTCGAGCAGCCTGAGGCGCGAGAGGCAGGCGCGCACCCGCTCGCGCTCCTCCTCGTTCGCCTCGACGAGCGGCAGGCGCAGCCCGCCGACCTCGTGGCCGAGCAGGTTGAGGGCGCACTTGATCGCGATCGGGTTCGTCACCACCTTGAGCAGGTCGTACGCCGGCTCGAGCTCGGCGTCGATCGCCCGCGCGCCCTCCAGGTCGCCGCCCCGAGCGCGCTGCACCTGCTCCTTCACCTGCGGGCCGACGACGTGGGTGTGCACGCAGATCCCGCCGACCGCGCCGAGCTCAAGGAACGGCTGGAGGATGTTGTCGTCGCCGGCGTAGAGGTCGAGCCCGAGCTCGACGATCCGCTTCGCCTGCGCGAGGTCGTCGTTGGCCTGCTTGACCGCGGACACGTTCGGGATCTCGGCGAGCTGCGCGATCGTCCCGGGCTCGATGTTGATCACGACGCGCGCGGGGATGTTGTAGGCGACGATCGGCCGGTCGCTCGCCTGCGCGATCGCGTTGAAGTGCTCGACGATCGCGCGCTGCGGCGGCTTGTTGTAGTACGGGGTAACGACGAGGAACGCGTCGACGCCGAGCGCGTGCGCGCGCTCGGTCAGCTGGACCGAGTGCGCGGTCGAGTACGTACCCGTTCCCGCGACGACGGCGGCGCGTCCTTTCAGCTCGTCGACCGCGGCCTCGAAGAGCGACAGCCGCTCGTCGTCGGAGAGGGTCGGCGACTCGCCCGTCGTCCCTGCGACGACCACGCCGTCGGAGCCGTTGTCGACGAGGAAGCGGCAGAGCTCGCGGAACTTGTCGAGGTCGATCGCGCCGCGAGCGTCGAACGGCGTCACGGCAGCGGTGAGGACCTCGCCGAGCACGCGGTCGATTCTAGATGCTGGTCAGAGGCACTTCTCGCGGGCCCGTTCGTCTTCGCCCGCCCGCTCGAAGCACTCCTCGGTTGCGTAGTCGTACTCCGCGTCGTCGATTCGTGCGATCCGCTCGCTCCCAAGGAAGAGCTCCGCCGAGCCGTAGCTCCGGCGACCGAGATGGGCGATCACGACACGCCAGCCGGGAAACCTCGGAATCAACGGTCCGTCCAGCTCGAGCTCGATGGCCGGCCCGCGAGACCCGACCAGACGCAGGCTGTCGGCCTCGGCGGCCACGGCACCGGCGACCAGCGTCGTCCCTGCGTCGAGCTGCTGTTGGACGACACAGACGCGACCGCAGGGCTGCACGGCCAGGCACGGACCGAGCGGGCCGCCGTAGCCCTCCGGCTCCTCGGGCGTGATCACGGTCTCCCAGAGACACAGCCGTCCCGCCTGCGCCGTCCAGGCGTACAGCCGTACGGTTCCGCGTCCCAGCTCCAGCTCCGCCACGACGCGAGGGTCCGACTCCGGGACGATCCCGAGCAGGGCCTGTTTCTTCGCAGATCGAGGAAACGCCGCGAGTGCTGTCGGGAGCGATCGCAGCTCGGCCGTGAACTCGGTCGGCGCAGGCCTGTCCAGGGCACGAACGGCCGGGCGACCCTCCTCCTGCGCGCTGCCGCAGGCGGAGAGCGCAACGGCAGCCACCAGGACGACGATCGACCTCACCCCGGGACCTATCGGCAGGCCCTCCTCGCCACACGAGCGCTGCGGTCAGCCGAGCAGCGAATCCAGCCCCACCGTCACGCCCGGCGGGAGCGTCGGCAGCTGCTCGAGCGCGAGCAGCACGCCGGGGACGAACGCCTCGCGCGAGCTCGTGTCGTGCCGGATCGTCAGCGTCTCGCCGCGCCCGCCGAAGACGACCTCCTGGTGCGCGACGAGCCCCGGCAGGCGCACGGAATGAATCGGCACGCCGCCGCCCATCAGCTCCGCCGTCGCCTTCGCGGTCCCCGAGGGCGCGTCGAGTTTCGTGTCCGCATGGAGCTCGACGATCTCCGCGTCGGGGAGATGCTTCGACGCCTCGGCCGCGAAGCGCATCATCAGGACCGCGCCGAGCGCGAAGTTCGGCGCGTGGAAGACGGCGAGCCCGGCCTCCCGCGCCTGGGCTTCGACCTCCGCCGGGTCCCACCCCGTCGTGCCGACCACGCACGGCACGCCGGCCCGGAGCGCGCGCAGGACGTTCGCGACGACGGCGTCCGGGCGGGTGAAGTCCACCAGCGCCTGCGCCTGCTCGAGCTCGACGAGGTGGTGCCCCGCGGCCTCGAGCGCGGGCGCGAGCACCGACCCGACCTTGCCGCCGGCGCCGAGGAGCGCGACCCTCACGCTGCCGCGAGCGCGCGCAGGCCGGGATGCAGGTGCCCGAGCGCGCGCTTGAACCGTGCCTCGCTCGGCCCGATCCCCGAGGCCGAGAGCCGCTCGGGTGCGAGCAGGAGCGCGGCCAGCTCGGCGACGCCGTCGGGCTCGACCGCGTCGATCTCCGCGATGATCCGGTCGAAGGAGAGCAGCTCGGTGTCCGTGATCAGCGACTTGCCGAGCCGGCTCATCCGGTTCGACGTCGACTCCATCGAGAGCGTCAGCCGGCCCTTGAGGTTCTCCTTCGCGCGCTCGAGCTCGCTCGGCCGGAGGTTGCCCGCCGACACGTCGGCGAGCTGCTCGGCGACGATCTCGAGGCAGGGCGCGAGGTTCTCCTCCCGCGTGCCGACGTAGACGCCGATCAGCCCGGTGTCGGAGTACTGCGTCCCGAACGTGTAGACCGCGTACGCCATCCCCCGCTTCTCGCGGATCTCCTGGAACAGCCGCGACGAAGCCGACCCGCCGAGGATGCCGTCGAGGAGCGACGCCGCGAAGCGCCGGCGGTCCGAGCGCGAGATCCCGGGCGCGCCGATGCAGACGTGGTACTGCTCGGTGTTCTTGCGCTGGAAGCGCACGCCCGCCGGCGGGATCTTGACGAGGGGCGGTCGCACCCGCGGGCCCTTCGACTGCTGCGCGCTGCGCTGCGCCTGCTCGAGGAGCCGCACGAGCCGGTCGTGCTGGAGGTTGCCGGCCGCCGCGATCACGATGTTGCCGGGCGTGTACATGCTGCGGTGGTAGGCGCCGATCGAGCGCTTCGCGACCGACGAGATCACCTCCCGCGTGCCGATCACGGGCCGGCCGAGCGCGTGCGAGCCGAAGACCGCCTCGGAGAACAGATCGTGGACGAGCTCCTGCGGCGTGTCCTCGTACATCGCGATCTCCTCGAGGACGACCTCCCGCTCGGAGTCGAGGTCCTCGAACGTCGGCGCGAAGATCATGTCGCTCATCACGTCGACGGCGGTCGCGAGGTGCCGGTCGGGGATCCGCGCGTAGACGAGCGTGTGCTCGCGCGAGGTCGCGGCGTTCAGCTCGCCGCCGAGGCCGTCGAAGATCTCCGCGATCTCCTGCGCGCGGAACCTCGAGGAACCCTTGAAGAGAAGGTGCTCGATGAAGTGCGAGACCCCCGCCTTCGCGTCCGTCTCGTCGCGCGAGCCCGCTCCGATCCAGAAGCCGAGCGCGACCGAGCGCACCGAGGGCACGCGCTCGGAGATGACGCGCTCGCCCGAATCGAGCTCGCTGAGGACGTACTTCTGCACCGGCCGATCGTACTCCCGGGTAGAAAAGAGGGCGTCGGGGGATAAGAATCCCCCGCACATGCGCGTCTTTCGCCACGTCGGCCCGTTTCTCCTCGCACTCGTCGCGGCGGCCGCGCTCGCGGGGGTCGCGGCACCCTCGGCGGGCACGCTCTCGCGCGTCCCCGTGGGCGTGAGCGTCGCCGGCCTGCCGATCGGCGGGTTCAGCTCGGAGGAGACGCGCGTCCTGCTGCGCGCGGCCTACGCCGCCCCCGTGGCGTTCCGGCTCGGCGGGCGCACGTGGCGCGTCCCGGCCGAGCGGCTGGGCGTGTCGGCGGCGGTCGACGACGCCGTTGCGCAGGCGCTCCGCGCGGGCGGCGGAGACTCGCTCGAGGTCGACGCAGCGCCGGAGCGGGAGCTGCTCCAGGACTACCTCGCCGACCTCGCGCGCGAGCTCGAGCGGAAGCCGCGCGACGCGCGGCTCGTGGGCCTCGACGCGAAGCTCCGTCCGATCGTCGCGCGGCAGGTGGACGGGCGGACGCTCGACCGCGAGGCCACGGCCGAGGCGATCGTCACCGCGGTCCGGAGCGCGCAGCGCGAGCCCGTGCGCCCGGTCTTCCGCGTCACGAAGGCGAAGAAGACGAAACGCGGGTTCGGGCCGGTGATCGTCATCCGGCGCGAGTCGAAGGGCCTCTACCTCTACGAGCGCGGCAAGCTCGTGCGGCGACTCGGCGTCGCGACGGGGACGTGGGAGTACCCGACTCCGCTCGGCACCTTCGCGGTCGTGGACAAGCAGTACAACCCGTGGTGGTACCCGCCGAGCTCGGAGTGGGCCCGCGGGCTGAAGCCGGTGCCGCCCGGGCCGGGCAACCCGCTCGGCACGCGCTGGATGGGTCTGAGCGTCTACGGCGTCGGGATCCACGGCACGCCCGACGCCGCCTCGATCGGCTACTCGGCCTCGCACGGCTGCATCCGGATGCACATCTGGGACGCCGAGTGGCTGTTCGAGCAGGTCCAGCTCGGCACGCCCGTCGTGATCGTCAGCGCCTAGACGAAAACGAAGGGCGCCTCCCGGCGCCCTTCGCTCGTTCCCTAGTCGCGGCGCGGGCCGCGGTCTCGGCCGCCGCCGCGGCCGCCGCGGCGGTCGCGCTCGCCGCGCGGCCGCTCCTCGCGCGGCTCTCGCGGAGGCGCGTTCTTCGCGCGCTCGATCAGCTCCTCGGGCTGGACGAGCGTGCCGTTCTCGTGCTTCGCGACGAGCTTCAGACCGATCCGCCCGCGGTCCTTGTCGACCTCCTGGACGATCACGTCGAGCACGTCGCCGCGGGTGAGCACGTCCTCGATGTGCGCGACCCGGCCCGGACCGACGTTCGAGACGTGGAGGAGGCCGTCGGTGCCCTTCTTCAGCTCGACGAAGGCGCCGAAGTCGGTCGTCTTGACGACCTTGCCCGTGTACGTGTCCCCCACCTCGGGATCCTTCGTCAGCGCGGTCACCGCGGCGATCGCGGCCTCCGCCTTGTCGCCCTCGGTGGCGTAGATGAGGATCGTGCCGTCCTCCTCGATGTCGATCTGGACGTCGTAGTCGGACTCGAGCGAGCGGATCGTCTCCCCGCCCTTGCCGATGACCATCCCGATGTACTCGGGGTTGATCTTGACCGACGAGATCCGCGGTGCGTGTCCGGCCAGCTCCTCGCGCGGGGCCTGTATCGCCTCGAGCATCTTCTCGAGGATGTGCTGGCGCGCCCGCTTCGCCTGCTCGAGCGCGCTCCGCATGATCTCCTGGGTGACGCCGCTGATCTTGATGTCCATCTGGAGCGCGGTGATGCCCTCGCGCGTCCCGGCGACCTTGAAGTCCATGTCGCCGAGGTGGTCCTCCGCTCCCTGGATGTCGGTGAGGATGACGTAGTCGTCGCCCTCCTTGACGAGGCCCATCGCGAT
>JAICPI010000115.1 GCA_025929895.1 Thermoleophilia bacterium | reverse complement strand
GCCGAGCGCCGCGCCGTCCCATTCCCCGAGCCGCCGCACGACCCGCACGTCCACGAGGCCGGCCTCCTCGTGCAGCTCGCGCAGCAGCGCGGGCTCGAGCTCCTCGTCGGCCTCGAGCCTGCCGGCGGGCACCTGCGTGCCGGCTGCGGGCTCGTCGCGGTGGTCGAAGACGAGCAGCTCGCGTCGCCCCTCGCGCTCGCGCGTCACGTATGCGACGACGCGCTGCGTGTAGGTCACGCGGTCGCGCGCTGCTTCGCCTTGTGCTCGCGCTTCGCGGCCTGGTAGCGGGCGAGCGCCTCCGGCGAGTCCACGTCGCCGAGCGTCGGGTGGCCCGGCACGAGCGCCTGCGCCGACTCGAGCCCGAACCGCTTCGCGAGCACCGCGCCGAGCGAGGTCGTCTTCAGCTCGCCGAAGCCGGGCAGCTCCGCGATCCGGGCGCGGAGGTCGTCGGCGTCCTTGGCCTCCGTCCAGACGCGCGCGGCGTCGCCGCCGTACTCGTCGACGAGCGTGGCGCAGAGCTCCTGGACGCGGCGCGCCATGTTGCCGGGAAACCGGTGCACGGCGGGCTTCTCCCGGAAGACGGCCTCGAGCTCGTTCGGGTCGTGCTCGGCGATCGCCCTCGCGTCGAGCGCCCCGAGGCGCTCCTTCAGCTTCAGCGGGCCGAGGAACGCGGTCGGCACGGTCACCTGCTGGTCGAGCGCGAACCCGATCAGGAGCGCGAGCGGCTCCTCGGCGAGCAGGCGGTCCGCGTCGTCGTTTCCCGTGAAGTGCAGGCGCTCCGGGTTCACGCCGCAAGCTTACGGGTAGGCGCCGCGCATGACCGAGCCGATCAAGGAAGAGGTCCGGAAGACCGCTGAGGGGCGAGACGCCGCGACCCCGGCCCGCGCGCTCTTCGGCGTCGCGCTGACGGTGTGGGGCATCGCGGCCGTGATCACCGCGGTGCTGCTCGTCGTCTGGTGGCTGATCGCGCGCTAGGCGTACACTTGTTCGCATGGACCCGCTCGCGCCGTTCAGCGAGACCACGCGCGCCTGGTTCGAGAACGCGTTCCGTGAGCCGACGCCGGCGCAGGCCGCCGGCTGGCCCGCGATCGCGTCCGGCGAGCACGTCCTGATCCAGGCGCCGACGGGCTCGGGGAAGACGCTCGCGGCCTTCCTGTACGGGATCGACCGCCTGAACGAGCGTGCGGGCGGCGGCGTGCGCCTGCTCTACGTCTCGCCGCTGAAGGCGCTCAACTACGACATCGAGCGCAACCTGCGCGGCCCGCTCGCCGGCCTGCGCTCGACGCTGCGCGTCGGCGTGCGCACGGGCGACACGCCGCAGAAGGAACGGCTGGCGTTGGTCAAGCACCCGCCGGACCTCCTGATCACGACGCCGGAGTCGCTCTTCCTGATGCTGACCTCGAGCGCGCGCGAGATCCTGCGCGACGTCGAGACGCTGATCCTCGACGAGGTGCACGCGGTCGCGGGGACGAAGCGCGGCGCGCACCTCGCGTTGACGGTCGAGCGGCTCGAGGCGCTGAACGAGACGCCCTTCCAGCGCATCGGCCTCTCGGCGACGCAGCGGCCGATGGAGGAGATCGGCCGGTTCGTCTCCGGCGCGCGGCCGATCCGCCTCGTCGACGCGGGCACCCGCAAGGAAATGGACCTCCAGGTGGTCGTGCCACTCGACGACATGCGCGAGCCGGGGCAGGGCGCGGACCTCCAGGACGTGCTCGGGACCGGGAGCGAGGGCTCGCAGCCGTCGATCTGGCCGTCGATCTACCCACGCATCCTCGAGCTCGTCCGCGCTCACCGCTCGACGATCGTCTTCGTCAACAACCGCCGGCTCGCGGAGCGGCTCGCGCTCCGGCTGAACGAGCTCGCGAACGCCGACCGCGACGACGACGCGCACGAGGAGATCGCGCGCGCGCACCACGGGTCGCTCGCGCGGGAGCAGCGTCTGATCGTCGAGGAGGAGCTGAAGGCGGGCCGCATCCCGTGCCTGGTCGCCACCTCGTCGCTCGAGCTCGGGATCGACATGGGCGCGGTCGACCTCGTGATCCAGGTCGAGTCGCCGAAGTCGGTCGCGCGCGGGCTCCAGCGTGTCGGGCGCGCGGGCCACGAGCTCGGCGCGGTCTCGCGCGGCCGGATCTTCCCGAAGTTCCGCGCCGATCTGCTCGAACTTCTCCGCCGGCAGCTCGCGATAGGCCCACACGTTCCGGACGTCCTCGAAGAGCTCCTTCTCATCCACCTCGCGGCAGCCGCACTCCGCGACGATCTGCTGCGCGAGCACGTCGAGCGGCCATTCCGGG
>JAICPI010000062.1 GCA_025929895.1 Thermoleophilia bacterium | reverse complement strand
TCGGGCAGGCCGCCGACGTTGTGGAGCGACTTGATCTTCGCGGCAACGCCCTCGCTACCGCCAGACTCGATCACGTCGGAGTAGAGCGTCCCCTGCACGAGGTGGCGCACGCTACCGAGCCTGCGCGCCTCCTCCTCGAAGACGCGGATGAACTCCTCGCCGATCCGGCGGCGCTTCTCCTCGGGGTCGGCGACCCCGGCGAGGCGCTCGAGGAACCGCTCGCGCGCGTCCACATGAACGAGCGGAACCTGGAAGTGGTCGCCGAACGTCTCGACCACCTGGAGCGCCTCGTCCTTGCGCAGGAAGCCGTGGTCGACGAAGACGCACGTGAGCTGGTCGCCGACCGCCTTGTGGACGAGCAGCGCCGCGACGGCGGAGTCGACCCCGCCCGAGAGCGCGCAGAGCACGCGCTCGCGGCCGACCTGCACGCGGATCCGCTCGACCTGCTCCTCGATCACCGCCGCGGGCGTCCACGCGGGCGGCGCGTCGGCGACCTCGTAGAGGAAGTTCTTGAGCAGATCCTGTCCGTGCGGCGTGTGCACGACCTCGGGGTGGAACTGGACGCCGTAGAGCCTCCGGCGCGGGTCCTCGAACGCCGCGACCGGCGTCGAGGGTGAGCCCGCGACGACGCGCGCGCCCTCGGGCGGCGCGGTCACCGAGTCGCGGTGCGACATCCACACGGTCTGCTCGTCCGGCAGGTCGCGGAAGAGCTCGCTCTCCTGCGCGCGCAGCTCGGTCTTGCCGAACTCCGACGCGCCGGTCCGCTCCACGCGCCCGCCGAGGTCGAGCGCCATCAGCTGCGCGCCGTAGCAGATGCCGAGCGTCGGGATCCCGAGGTCGAAGATACCGTCGTCGACGCGCGGAGCACCGTCGGCGTAGACCGACGCCGGCCCACCGGAGAGGATCACGGCGTAGGGATTCCGCGCGCGGATCTCCGCCGGCGTGACGCGGTGCGAGACGAGCTCCGAGTAGACGCGCGCCTCGCGCACGCGGCGCGCGATCAGCTGCGCGTACTGGCCGCCGAAGTCGAGCACGAGGACGGGGCGCTCCTCAGGAGCGGGCTCCGGAAGCGGGAGCCGGACGACCTCACCGGCGATAGTTCGGCGCCTCTTTCGTGATCGTGACGTCGTGGGGGTGTGACTCGCGAAGACCGGCGCCGGTGATGCGCACGAAGCGCGCCTCCTTCAGCTCCGCGACGCTCGACGCGCCGCAGTAGCCCATCGCCTGCCGCAGGCCGCCGACGAGCTGGTAGAGGACGTTCCGCATCGGCCCCTTGTAGGGCACGCGCCCCTCGATCCCCTCGGGGACCATCTTCTCCACGTCCTCGACGTCGCCCTGGAAGTAGCGGTCCTTGGAGAACCCGCGCGCCTTCATCGCCCCGAGCGAGCCCATCCCGCGGTACTCCTTGTAGCGCTCGCCCTGGCTCATGACGACGTCGCCCGGGCTCTCCTCGGTGCCGGCGAGCAGCGAGCCGAACATCGCGCAGTCGGCGCCCGCCGCGATCGCCTTCGCGAGGTCGCCCGACGTGGTCATCCCGCCGTCGGCGATCAACGGCACGTCGTGCCGCGCGCACACCTGCGCGCAGTCGTAGATCGCCGTGATCTGCGGCACACCGACCCCGGCGACGACGCGGGTGGTGCAGATAGAGCCAGGTCCGACGCCGACCTTGACCGCATCGGCCCCGGCTTCGATCAGCATGTCCGCTGCGTCTCCCGTCGCGACGTTCCCCGCGACGAGCTGGACGTCGAGCTCGGCCTTCAGGCGCCTCGCCATCTCGACGACGGCGCGCGAGTGGCCGTGCGCCGTGTCGAGCACGAGCGCGTCGACCTCCGCGTCGGCGAGCGCGCTCGCCCGTTCGAGCGCGTCCGGGCCGACGCCGACGGCCGCGGCGACGCGGAGCCGGCCGCGCGCGTCCTTCGTCGCGAGCGGGTAGTCGGCGCGCTTCTGGATGTCCTTGACGGTGATCAGGCCCGTGAGCCGACCGTCCGCGTCGACGATCGGCAGCTTCTCGACCTTGTGCCGGCGCAGGATCTCCTGGGCCTCGTGCAACGACGTTCCCGTCGGCGCGGTGACGAGGTCGCGCGACGTCATCAGCGCGGAGACGGCCCCCGACTCGTCGCGCTCGAAGCGCAGGTCGCGGTTCGTCAGGATCCCGACGAGCACGCCGTCGGCGTCGGTGATCGGCACGCCCGAGATCCGGTAGCGCGCCATCAGCTCCAACGCGTCGCGCACGAGCGCGTCGGGCGGCAGCGTCACCGGCTCGGTGATCATCCCCGCCTCCGAGCGCTTGACCTTGTCGACCTCGGCCACCTGCTCGAGCACCGACAGGTTGCGGTGGACGACCCCGATTCCGCCCAGCCGGGCGAGGGCGACGGCCATCGGCGCCTCGGTGACCGTGTCCATCGCGGCCGAGACGACGGGGATCTGGAGCTCGAGCTCGCGCGTGAACCGGGTCGCGGTCGAAACGTCGTTCGGAAGCACGCCGGACTGCGCCGGGAGCAGGAGGACGTCGTCGAAGGTGAGGCCCTCTTTCGCGAACTTCTCCTCGAGCGCGAGGAGTCGCTCGAGGTCGACCCGTCCTAGCTCCAGCCCCTCCAAGAACCGGAGGGTACCACCCGCCTCCGACGACAACGGAAGCGCAATCTGGCCCCAACAGCTTTCGAACAGGCCGGCGCGAAGATGATGTCGTGCGCGGGCTCTCCCCTCGCACCCGACCCCCTCGGCGCGCCGACGGCGAGCGCCGCGGGCGCTGCCTCCACAGCACCCGGGACGCTCGCCGTCGCAGCCGATCGGTCGCCGCCGAGGCGGCGACCGTCAGGCGGTTCTAGCGGTAGACGACCTCGTCCTCGCGGACGCCGCGCCGGCTATAGCCGCCCCAGCTCGACCAGAAGATGAGCGAGAGCAGCGCGCCGATCGCGCCCACGACGAGCAGGATCCAGCCGACCGTCGTCAGCTCGATCCCGCTGACCGTCACGTCGACGGCCCAGATCAGGATCGCGCCCACCGCGATCAGGAGAAGGCTTGCACCGATACCCATGTCTTCAAGCTCCTTTCGATGGCTTCGAAGGCAGAACGCCCGAACGCCCTCGACAGATACGCCCGTTTGCAGGAGCTTTAGGTCTCCACCGGCTCCAGCTCGGAAACGTCGACCTGCGCGGCGAGGCGACCGGCCTCCCGGGGCTCGAACTTGCCCGCACCCACGTCGAGCACCGACGCGGTCGCGGCGGCGACCGCGGCCCGCACCGAGTCGGCGAAGTCCTTGCCGTCGAGCCGGCCGGCGAGGAACGCGGCGGTGAGCACGTCGCCCGCGCCGACGGTCGACACCGGCTCGACCCTCGGGGCGACCGCGTGGACGCGCCGCGGCGGCCGCTCCTCGCGCGTCAGGCCGAAGCAACCGGTCTCGCGCGTGATCAGCACCGTCCGCGCGCCGAGGTCGGCGATCGCGTCGAGCGCCATCAGGAAGTCCTCGTCCTCGAGCTCCTGCCCGACGAGCGCCTCCGCCTCGTGCTGGTTCGGCGCGACGAGCCACGGCTCCGCCTCGAGCGCGAGCCGCAGCGGCTCGCCCTCCGCGTCGAGCACGGTCCTGACGCCGGCGCGGTTGAGCTCGCGGATCGCGTCGGCGTAGAACGCGTCCTCGACGTCGCGCGGCAGCGAGCCCGCGAACACGACCGCCCGCGCGTCGCGCGAGAGGTACCGCAGCTTCTCGCGCAGCAGCTCGAGCTCCTCCGGCTGCACGCGCGGGCCCCACTCGTTGATCTCCGTGAACGACCCGCCCATCGGGTCGACGACGGCCGTCGACGTGCGCGACTCCTCGGCGATCCGCACGAAGTCGTTCAGGATCGCCTCGGAGGTGAGCTCCTCGACGATGCGCGTGCCGGTGCGCCCGCCCGCGAGCCCGGTCGCGACGACGGGGACGTCGAGCCGCTTGAGCGCGCGCGCCACGTTGATGCCCTTGCCGCCCGCAAGGGTCAGGCCCTGGCTCGCGCGGTGGCGGTGGCCCTGCTGGAAGTTCGGGACGCTGAGCGTCCGGTCGAGCGCGGCGTTGAGGGTGACGGTGACGATCACGGCCAGATGCTCTCCCACGCGCGCGTGGCGTACCACCGCGCGCGCGACCCCGCGCTCGGGCGCCCGATCGAACGAGCGGCGACGAGCGGCGAGCTGGCGACGAGCCGGCTGCCGTCGTAGACGCGGACCTGCCCGAAACGCTGTCCCTTGCGGACCGGCAGCTCGACGGCGGTCGCCGCGACCACGCGCTCGCGGAGCGGGCGGTCGACCCGTGCGGCGCGGAGGACGGACCTCGGCGCGACGAGCGCGACGGTGCCGAGCCCGTAGCCGAGCTCCGCGCGTGCGTAGGGCCGGCCGGAGTCGACGACCGGGACCACCGCGTAGCGCGAGAGGCCCCAGCGCAGGAGGGCGGACAGGTCCGCGTTCCGCTGCGAGCGCGTCGCGCTGCCGAGGATCGTCGCGTAGAGGACGAACCCGGTGCCCCTCGCGGCGGCGACCTGCGACCAGCCCGCTCCGGCCGTGTGGCCGGTCTTGACGCCGATCACGCCCGGGAACGTGCCAAGCAGGTCGTTCCACGTGTGCAGGCGCCGGCCGCCGGCGATCGTCGCCGTCCGGTCGTCCACGATCGAGCGGATCACCGGGTTCCGCATCGCCACGCGCGCGAGCAGCGTGACGTCGCGCGCGGTCGAGACGTGGCCGGGCACGTCGAGCCCGTCCGGCCGCACGAAGTGCGTCGAGCGAAGCCCGAGCGCGCGGGCCTTCGCGTTCATCAGCCGCACGAACGCGTTCACGTCGCCGTTGCCGACGTGGGCCGCGAGCGCCCAGGCCGCGTCGTTCGCGCTCTGCACGAGCGCCGCCTCGACGAGGTCGCCGACCGAGATCCGTTCCCCGGCGCGCAGGCCGATCGTCGACTCGCCGATCGAGGCCGCCGCCGGGGACGCCACGACGACGTCGTCGACGCCGGCGCGCTCGAGGGCGACGAGCACCGTCATCAGCTTCGTGATGCTCGCCACCGGGACGCGCGTGCTCGCACGGTGGCCGGCGAGGACTTCGCCGGTCGCGCCGTTCTCCACGTAGTACGCGGTGGCTGCCACCGGCGGGGGGCTCGCGGTCGCCGGTGCGGCGACGACGAGTGCGGCGACGACCGCGACGAGCGGACGTCTCATCGGGCGCGTACGCTACTAGAGACGTAGCGTGAAACCGCCGCGCGCCGGTGGCGGCTCAGACACGGCGCCGGATCACCGCCCTCGCTCTTGTCCAGGCCCTCCAGCCTGGCCTGCGAGCGATGACGGCGCCCGGCTTGGTCTGAGCCGTCCCCGCCATCACGCCAGCTCCACGCTACGCCTCTACCGCACCCTCAGACGCTGCCCGACGCGAAGGGCGTTCGGGTCGACCCCTTCGTTCAGGGTCAGCAGCGCCTCGACCGTCGTGTCGTTCTCGAGCGCGATCTGGTCGAGCGTGTCGCCCGACTCGACCTCGACGAAGACCGGCCGCGGCTGCGTCGCGGTCGTCGTCGCGGCGGTGGTCGTCGGCATCGTCGTGGGCGCGGCCGTCTGCGCCGCGGTCGTCGCCGCATCGCCGTCGAGCCCCGCCCGCACGAGCAGGATCGCGACCGTGATCCCGAGCAGGAAGGCCGCAGGCGCCGCGAGCCGGGTCGCCCAGAGCCGGTTCACCAGCCCGAGACGGCCCAGACGTCGGCGCGCAGGCGCGCGGCCTCGATGCCCGCCGAGGCCCGCCAGTCGCCGCCGCCGTTGCGGTAGGCGTAGATGACCGAGCGCGACGCGGACACGAGGCCGCTCGCGGGCCCGCTGGTGAACGCGCGCGCGACGTCGGCAGGCGTCCCGCCCTGCTCGCCGACACCCGGGAGCAGGAGCACGGCGCGCGGCATCAGGCGACGCGCCTCGCCGACCTCGCGCGGGAACGTCGCGCCGACGACCGCGCCGACGCTCGAGAGGCCGTTGGCCCCGACGAGCTCCTCGCCCCACTCGTCGACGAGCTTCGCGACCTGCATCCAGACGGTACGTCCGTCGGAGAGCGCGAGGTCCTGCACGTCGGCGCCGCCCGTGTTCGAGGTCTTCACGAGGCAGAAGAGCCCGGCGCCGCTGCGCCGGCACGCGGACAGGAACGGGTCGAGCGAGTCGCGGCCGAGGTAGGGGTTCACGGTCAGCGCGTCGCCGAGCGGCGCGTCGCCTTCGAGGTACGCGGCGGCGTAGCCCCGACCGGTCGAGCCGATGTCGCCGCGCTTGCCGTCGACGATGACGAGCAGCTCGGCCGCGCGCGCGTACGCGCACACCTCCTCGAGGGCGCGCATCCCCTCGGCGCCGAGCGCCTCGAAGAACGCGAGCTGGGGCTTCACCGCGACGGCGTGCGGCGCGACCGCGTCGACGATCCCGCGGCAGAAGCGCGCGACCGCGTCGGCGGGTGGGTCGCCGCGGAGCTCGACCGGCAGCAGGTCGACGCGCGGGTCGAGGCCGACGCAGAGCTGGCTCCGCTTGCGCTCGACGGCGGCGGCCAACCTGTCGGAGAAGGCCGTCGTCGCGGACTCGGTCGCTACCTGCGCCATCGCCCGATCAAGCGTATGCTCCGCGCCCGACGGCCTGCGGCACGGGCATGGACGAAGGCATCTCGTTGATCTCTCCGGCGGAGTGGCAGGCCGCGCCCACGCGCTTCGCCCTCGCCGCCCGGGGCCCGCTCGACCACCTCGTGCTCCACCACACGGCGTTTCCGGCCTCGCGCATCGGCGGGCGCACGCTCGCCGCCGAGGCGAGGCACATGCGCGCGATCCAGCGCTGGCACCTCGACCGCGGCTGGGCGACGGTGGGCTACCACTTCGTCGTCTCGCCGAGCGGTCGCGTCTTCGCCGGACGGCCCGTGGACCGGCTCGGCGCGCACGTGCTCGGGCACAACGCGGGGACGGTCGGGATCTGCCTGATGGGGAACTTCGAGGCCGAACGGCCGAGCTCGGCCGCGCTGGCCGCGCTCGAGCACGTCCGCACGCGGCTCGTCCCCGGCGGTGCGCGGGTCGCGCTCCTCGGCCACCGCGACCACCGCGGCCACGAGCGCTCGGCCTGCCCGGGACGGCACCTGAAACGGAGGGAGCCGCCTGCGGGCGGCTCCCTCGCAACCAGTCCGGCGAGTCGCTAGCGGCCGCGAACCGCGGTCTTCAGCGCGCTGCCGGCCGAGAACTTCGGCACGACGGACGCCGGGATCGTCACCTTCTCGGTGGGGTTCCGAGGGTTGACCCCCTGGCGCTCCGCGCGGTGCTGCGTCGTGAACTTCCCGAAGCCCGTGAACGTGATCTCGCCGCCGCCCTTGAGCGTCTCGGTGATCGTGTCGAGCACTGCGTCCACGGCGTTCTGCGCGTCCCGCCGCCCCAGATTCGCCCGGTCGGCGATCTTGTCGACAAACTCCTGCTTGGTCACGAACTGTCCTCCAATCGTCGTTCCCTCGGGGTACGGGGGGTCAGCGTAGCGAACCGATCGGATGAAAACGGCTCAACCATGCGGTTTTTGGTCAGTTTGCGGCGGTTTCCAGCACCTCTTGGGCCCGAAAGAGGGGTCTCAGGCGCACCGCGAGGCGGGCCAGACCGTCGCTTCCGCCCTCCTCGCGGTCGACGACGCAGACCGCCGTCGAGCACGCGAGACCCGCTTCGCGGAGGGCGCGAACGGCCTCGCAGGCCGCCCCCCCGGAGGTGACGACGTCCTCGACGAGGCACACGCGCTGCCCCGCGCGGTACGCGCCCTCGAGCCGGTTCGAGGTGCCGTAGTCCTTTGCCTCCTTGCGGACGATCAGGAAGGGGAGGCCCGACTCGAGCGACGCCGCCGCCGCGAGCGCGACCGCACCGAGCTCCGGCCCGGCGATCAGCTCGGCCTCGGGCTCGTGCTCCTGCACCGCCGCCGCGAGCCGCTCCCCGAGCGCGCGCAGGAGGTCGGGGCGGGTCTCGAAGCGGTACTTGTCGAGGTAGTAGCGCGAGCGGCGACCGGAGCGCAGGACGAAGTCGCCCTCGAGGTAGGCGTGCTCGCGGAGCGCCGCGCGGAGCTCCGCGTCGGTCATCCCTGCCGCGACGCGGCGAGCGCGGTGCGCGCGAGCGGCAGGAGCCGCGACGCCTCGCCCGCGCCCTCCGCGAGGGACTGCATCGAGCCGTCCTCGAAGTAGAGTTCGACCCGCTCGCGGCGGGCGCCCGCGGTGCGACGGAGGAGCGCGAGGCCGGCCGCCCAGGCGCCGACGAGCGCGAGCAGCGCGAGGAACTTATGCCGCATCGTCCTCCGTCTCCTTCTTCGCCGCGCGGCGCCGCGGGGCTGCCTTGGCCTTCACGGGGCCGGCCGCGCGCAGGGCGGTCTTGAGGTCGTAGAACACGAGCGCGACCGTGGGCTCGGGCGGCGTCGTCGCCGCGATGTACGACTCACCGTCGCGCACGACGAAGACGCTGCCCTCGGCGGTCGCCGCCTCGAGCTGGGCGAGCGACCCCTGGCGCGCCTCGCCGGCTGCGGCGAGCAGGTCCTGCACCGCGCCGACGAACGGGGCCGCATCGGCGAGCGTCGACGCGGCCACCTTCCCCTTCGCGTCGAAGAGCACGGCCGCCTGGACCTGGGACGAGATCTCGGTGAGGTCGGCAAGAGCCTGCTCTGCGGTCATGGCGCTGAACCATACTGCGCGGGGTTGCGTAGGCGAAAACGACGGCTCGTGCAGAAGTTCTTCGCCGACCGGGGGACGCACCTCGGGGCGATGATCGCGTACTTCGCGCTGCTCTCGTTCGTGCCGCTGACGTTCCTCGCGCTCGCGCTGCTCGGCCTGGTCGGGCGCGCCGACGAGTCGAGCTTCCTCGTCGTCGAGCTCAAGCGCGCGCTTCCCGAGGCGCCGGTCGAGGACATCGTCCGGCTCGTCCGCACCGTGCAGGACAACGCCTGGTCGCTCGGGATCGTCGGCGCCGCCTTCCTGCTCTGGACGTCGCTCTCGCTCTTCAGCGTGCTCGAGTCTGCGTTCAACATCGTCTACGCGCGGCCGAACCGCTCCTTCCTGCACGGGAAGGGGCTCGCGGTCCTGCTGCTGATGGGCGGCCTGCTCACGCTCTTCCTCGCGCTCGTCGTCGGCTCGATCGGCGTCGGCCTGCTCAAGTCGTGGGCACCGTGGTTCACCGACAACGAGGCTGCCGCGTACGCGCTCACGGTCGTGGTCTCGACACTCGGCGTGTTCGCCTTTCTCGTCTCCTCCTACTACCTGCTTCCGAACGAGCGGATGCGTGTTCTCGACGTGCTCCCGGGCGCGCTCCTGGGCACCGTCCTGCTCGAGGTGAGCTTCCAGGTGCTGCCCGTCTTCGTGCGCTACGCGGAGCTGAACCCGGTGCTGAAGACGTTCGGCAGCCCCGTGATCCTGCTCGTCTGGCTGTACGTGATGGCGAACGTGATCGTGTTCGGCGCGGAGCTCAACTGGTGGCGCACCTACGGGCGCGAGTCGCCCGACGAGCCGCCCGTCGGGCTCGCGTAGAGCGCGCGGGCCGCGCGGGCGCGGTGGGAGTGCTCGCGCTTCCAGGCGTTGCCGAGCTCCGCGACCGTGCGCGTCTCGCCGAGCGGGACGAAGATCGGGTCGTAGCCGAAGCCCTCGTCTCCGCGCGGCGCCGTCGCGACCGTCCCCTCGAGCACGCCGGTGCCGCGGCGCTCACCTTCGGGCCCGAGCGCCACAAGCTCGCACACGTAGCGCGCGCGGCGGTCCTCGACACCGTCGAGCGCGGCGAGGAGCGCGGCGACGGGGTCGTCGGCCCAGCGCGCGGACTCGATCCCCGGCCGCCCCCCGAGCGCCGCCACCTCGATCCCCGAGTCCTCGCCCAACACCCAACCCTCGGCGAGCGTCCGCCCGAAGCGCGCCTTGCCGAGCGCGTTCTCGTAGTACGTCGCGCCGTCCTCGGGCGGGAACGCGTCGGCGTCCAGCAGCTCGAGCTCCCAGCCGGGCAGCGCGTGCAGGAGCTCGCGCAGCTTGTGCTCGTTGCCCGAGGCGAGGACCGCCTTCAATCGGCCCAGCGGACGCCGGTCACGTGCTCGAGCTCGGCGAGCCTGCCGGCCACCTTCGAGGCCTCGACCTGCTCCCGGAAGTCGACCGTCACGACCAGCTCGCGGCCGCCGCGGCTCTCCGAGAGCTGGAACTGCGAGACGGTGCCTCCGAGGTCCTCGAGCGACGCGAGCACCGGCGCGGCGCCCTGCTGGCCCGAGAGCTCGACGACGAGCCGCTGCTCGTCCTCGGGCCGGATTCGGCTGACCACGCGGTGCGCCGCGATCCGCAGCGGCCAGAGCGTGATGATCGCCCCCACCGTCGCGATGATCGCGGCCTCCCAGTACCCGGCGCCCGACGCCATCCCGATCGCGGCGACGAGCCAGAGCGTCGCGGCGGTGGTGAGCCCGCGGACCGAGAGCCCCTGCCGGATGATCGCGCCCGCGCCGAGGAACCCGATCCCGGTCACGATCTGCGCCGCGATCCGCGTCGGGTCGAAGACGATGCCGCGCTCCGTCGAGAAGCTCCAGTCGGCCCAGGCGTACGCAGAGACGAGCGTGAACAGCGCCGAGCCGACGCAGACGAGCAGGTGCGTACGCAGCCCCGCCTCGCGTTCCCTGATCTCCCGCTCGAACCCGACCGCGCCGCCGAGCACCGCCGCCAGCCCGAGGCGGAGGACGACGTCGAGCGTTCCGAGCTCAGGCAAACGCGTCCTCCTGGGCGATGGCGATCCGCTCGATCCCCACCGCCGCGAGCTCGAGCAGCTCGTCGAGGAGCTCGCGCGTGAACGGCGCGCCCTCCGCGGTGGCCTGCACCTCGATCAGCCGGCCGTCGCCCGTCATCACCACGTTCATGTCCGCGTCGGCGCTCGAGTCCTCCGTGTACTCGAGGTCGAGCAGCGGCGTGCCGTCGACGATCCCCACCGAGACCGCCGCAACTTGATCGCCGAGCGCCTTCGAGAGCCCGAACCGGTCGAGCGCCCTGCGCGCCGCGACGTACGCGCCCGAGATCGCCGCGCAGCGCGTGCCCCCGTCCGCCTGGAGCACGTCGCAGTCGAGCCAGACGGTCCGCTCGCCGAGCGCGTCGAAGTCGACGACGCCGCGGAGCGCGCGGCCGATCAGCCGCTGGATCTCGACCGTCCTCCCGCCCTGCTTGCCGCGCGAGGCCTCGCGCTGCACGCGCTCGCCCGTCGACGCGGGGAGGAGCGAGTACTCGGCGGTCATCCACCCGCGGCCGGACCCGCGCAGCCAGCGCGGGATCTCCTCCTCGATCATCGCCGTGCAGAGCACCTTGGTCTTGCCCTGCGAGAAGAGCACGGCGCCGTGCGGCTGCTCGAGATAGTCGAGCTCGATCGTCACCGGGCGCAGCTCGTCGGGGCGCCGGCCTTCCCTCACGCGACGGCTTCCAGCTCGGCCAGCGCCACGTGCTCGACCTCCGCGATCGGGAGCTGGAGGAAGCGCGCGCCCGTCGTGCGGAACGTCTCGGTCGAGCCCGTCGTCAGGAACCGGTAGCGACCCTCGCGCCGCGTGTCGTTCTCGACGCCCTTGCGCGCGAGCGTCTCGGCGACCTCGCGCGCGGTCTCGTCGGCCGAGAACACGAGCGTGACGTCGCGGCCGAAGACGCGCTGGAGGATCGGCCTGATGATCGGGTAGTGCGTGCAGCCGAGGATGACGGTGTCGACGTCCTCCGCCTTGAGCGGCGCCGCGTACTCGCGCACCGCCTCGGCGGTCTCCTCGCCGAACGGGTCGTCGCCCTCGATCAGCGGCACGAGCCGCGGGCACGCGACGGCGTGGAGCGACACGCTCGCGTCGAGCGCGTGGATCAGCTCGTCGTAGCGCCCGGCGTCGACGGTCGCCTGCGTGGCGAGCAGGCCGACCCGGCGGTTGCGCGTCGCCTGCACCGCGGCGTGCGCCTCCGGGACGATCACGCCGACGACCGGCACGTTCGCGGCCTCCTGGAGCTCGTGCAGCCCGGCCGAGGTCGCCGCGTTGCACGCGACGAGGATCATCTTCACGCCCTGGGCCTCGAGGTACGCGCCGATCTCGAGCGCGAAGCGGCGGATCTCGTCGAGCGGCCGTGGGCCGTACGGCAGCCGTGCGCCGTCCCCGAGGTAGACGAAGTCCTCGTGCGGCATCGTCACGAGGCACTCGTGGAGAACGGTGAGGCCGCCCATCCCGGAGTCGAACACGCCGATCGGGCGAGCGTCCATGGGTCGATTCTAGAAGCGGCTAGTCTGCGCCCGTGAAACGCCTGTTCGTGGCAGTGGCCGTGGCGGCCTCGCTCTTCCTCGCCCCCGCGGCCCACGCCGCGTACACGACGAGCGAGCACGTGGCCACGATGGACGACGGCGTCGGGATCGCGGTCACGCTGTACACGCCGGCCGGGCTGACCGGCCCGGCCCCCGCGGTCATGGTCTTCCACGGCCTGGGCGGGAACCGGCAGTCGGTGGCGCGCATCGCCGGGACGTTCGCCGACGCGGGCTATCTGGCGCTCGCGTTCGACTTCCGCGGTCACGGCGAGTCCGGCGGGCTGTTCACGGGCCTCGGCGCGCGCGAGCTGCTCGACGTCGCGCGCCTGCGCGAGGCCTGGCTGCC
>JAICPI010000086.1 GCA_025929895.1 Thermoleophilia bacterium | reverse complement strand
GCGCCGCCGGTGAGCAGCGGCAGTGCGCGCTCGAGGCGCCCGAGCAATGTCTCGGGCGTGAGCAGCTTCGTCCGCGCGGCGGCGAGCTCGAGCGCGAGCGGCAGACCGTCGAGCCGGCGGCAGATCGCGTCGACCGTCGCGTCGGGCGCGAGTGGGCGGCCGACCGCGCGGGCGCGTTCGACGAACAGCGTCGCCGCCTCCTGCGGAGGGAGCGGGTCGAGCGGATACTCGCGTTCCCCGGAGAGCCGCAGCGGCGAGCGGCTCGTGACGAGGACGCGAAGTTCGCTCGACGCGGCGAGCAGCGACGCGATTCCCGAGGCAGCGTCGAGCAGGTGCTCGAGGCTGTCGAGCACGAGCAGCAGCCGCTTGCCGCGCAGGTACTCGATCAGATCCTCGCGCGCGCCGACGGTCTGCGCGACCTCCGGCAGCACGAGCTCCGGGTCGGCCACGCCCGCGAGCGGCACCCAGTACACGGCGTCGAGCCCCTGCCCGACGAGCTCGGCCGCGACCTGGAGCGCGAGCCGCGTCTTGCCAGTGCCGCCGGTGCCGGTGATCGTGACGAGGCGCGTCCCGTCCTCGAGCATGCGCGCGAGCTCGTCGAGCTCGCGCTCGCGGCCGAGCAGCGGGCTCGAAGCGATCGGCAGGTTGGTCGCATCGAGCGAGCGAAGCGGCGGGAACTCGCGCTCGCCCAGCTGGTAGAGCTTCTCCGGGCGCCCGAGGTCCTTGAGGCGGTGCAGGCCGAGGTCGGTCAGCGCAAGGCCGCCGTCGAGGAAGGAGCGGGTGCGCTCCGAGACGACGACCTGGCCACCGTGAGCCGCGCTCATCACGCGCGCGGCGCGATGGACGTCGATGCCGACGTAGCCCTCGTCGGTCACGATCGGCTCGCCCGTGTGGATGCCGATCCGCACGCGCACGGGGCCGTCGCCGAGCGCCCCCTGCGCCTCCCCCGCGGCCGCGACCGCGTCGGTTGCGCGGGCGAACGCGACGAACAGCGCGTCGCCCTGCGTGTCGACCTCGATCCCTTCATGACGCGCGAACACGTCGCGCAGCGTCCGGCGATGATCGGCGAGCAGGTCTGCGTACGCAGCCCCGTGCTCCTGGAGCAGTCGCGTCGAGCCCTCGACGTCGGTGAAGAGGAAGGTGACGGTTCCGGTCGGAAGGTCCCGCATCCCGCGAGAGCGTACGGCCACGCCGTCGATCGTCAAGCGTCGTCGGTCGCCTCGACGACCTCATGTTGGCGCACCTACGGCGTCAGCTGCTCAAGCGAACGAGGAGCAACTCGAAGTCCTCAGGCGTGAGGCTGCCGCCGGTCGCCCGATCGTGGCCGTGGGCGAACTCGCCCGTCGCCTCGGGCAGCGCGTCGCGGAGCCAGCGGCGAAGGTCGCCCGCTCCGCCCCGCACCGAGAAGTTGACCCTCCCGGGGAGGTAGTCGTCGTTCGCCGCGATCACGGCGCGGGGGGCGAGCCGGCGCTCCCACTGCGCGGCGATCAACGGGTGGATTTGCGCCCGCGACGAGAAGCGGACCAAGGCGAACCCGTTGCGGACGTCGGGCGGCGTCCGGCGGACGCGGTCGAGCTCGGCGCGCCACTCGGTGCGTGCCTCCTCGAGGAGGGCGACCCGCGCGTCCGCGAGCGCGGCGCCCGGCGAGGGGCTCTCGACGAGGAGCGCGAGCGCTTCGCGGACCGGACCGTCGGGAGGCGGCGCGGAGCGTTGACGAGCGGGACGAGGCGGCGAACGGCGGTGCGCGGGGCGCCGGCGCACTCGGGGAGTACGAAGCAGGCGTCGCCGAGGTCACCGACGGCGCCGACCGCCGCGAGCCAGGCCGGCCCTTCCGAGACGAGGCGCCGGACGAGCGCCGCGGTCGTCGTCTCGGGCCATTCGCCGTAGCCGCTGACGACGAGCTGGTCGGCGCGCGGCTCGGCCTCGGGTGCGTGATGGTCGACCAGGAGGCCGGGGCGGGCGAGCGGGCGGACGCCCCAGTCGAGGACGGCGGCCGAGCCCTGCGGAAGCGGCGGGTCGTCGCCGAACGGCGTCTGCCCTCGGCCGAGCAGGACGGCGTCGGCGGCCGCCTCGCCGCGCGCGCGCAGCGCGAGCGCGCCGGACGAAAGCCCGTCGGCGTCGGTATGGGGGACGACGACGTCGACCGCGAGCAGGAGCTCAGCGGCGCGCACGGAGCAGCTCCTGCGCGCGTAGGGTCGACCGCTCCTTGTCCTTCACCTCGAGGATGCAGTCAAGCGGCAGGTCGCCGACCTCCTCGGCGAAGCGCGCGAACGCGCCGAAGTCGAGCTCGTCCGCATGCGCGCCCGGCCGCTTCCCTTCCGCCTGCGTCGAGAAGTGCACCTCCTGCCGGCCGTCACGGTCCGACCACGTCTCGCCCGCTCGCAGGACGAGCTCCCGGGTCCCGGCGTCGCCGAACGACGGCGCCAGGGAGTGATGGAACGCGTCGAAGACGACCGGCACGCCGATCTGCCCGGCGAGCTCCAGCACGCGATCGAGCGGCCAGCGCTCGTCGTTCTCGAGCACGAGCCGCGCGGCCGCACCCGGCGAGAGCCCTTCGAAGCCGGCGGCGAAGCGCGCGAACGCCTCCTCGGGGTCGGCGGCGCCCGAGCCCACGTGCAGCACGATCTTGTGCGACGTGTCGAGCCCGAACGCCTCGAGCAGGCGGTCGTGGTACGCGAGCTCCGCGATTGCCGCCTCGACCACGTGCGGCCGCGCCGAGGAGAGCACCGTGTACTGACCCGGGTGCGTCGAGATGCTCATCCCGCGCATCCGCCCTCCGAGCTCGGCGAATCGCGACGCGAACTCCTCCCACCAGCGCACCTCGTTCGCCGGGTGCGAGCCGAACGGGATCAGGTTCGAGGTCAACCGGAAGACGGTGATCCCGTTCGCCTCGTTCCAGCGCAGGATCGCGTCGAGCGCGTCGAGGTTCGACGCGATCAGCTCGCACAGGCGGTCGGGCGTGACGTTCGCGAGCCGGAGCGTCCGTGACGACGACGGCAGCTGCGTGTTGACGCAGGCGTAGCCGACGCGGAGCTCCGGCCGCGCGGGCGCGCTAACGCGAAACGACGTCGCCCTTGTCGATCTTGCCGCGCCAGGCGCCGCTTTCGCCGCCGCGGCTCTCGATCAGCTCCTTGAACTTCTCGAGGTCGCTCTTGACGCGGCGGTCGTCGGAGCCGAGCGCCTTACCGAGCGTCTCGAGCATGCCCTCGGGCTCCCAGTCCATCTGCACCATCACGCGCGAGCTCGCGTCGTCGATCCGGTGGAACGTGACGACCCCGGAGTGCGACTTGCCGTCGGTCGTCTTCCACGCCACGCGCTCGTCGGGCCGCTGCTCGGAGATCTCCGTGTCGAACTCGTGCTTCTGGTTGTTGTGCTCGACCACCCAGTGCAGGTGCGCGTCGTCGAGCTGGCGCACCTCCTTGACGCCTTCCATGAACCTCGGGAACTCCTCGAACTGCGTCCACTGGTTGTACGCCGTGCTCACCGGGACGTTCACGTCGATCGACTGCTCGATCCTGGCCATTGCTCCCTTTCGTCGGTGTCCGGTCGGCCTCCCCCCGAATGGCCCCCGTGAATCCTCGGGCGGAGGCCGAGGCGGCAAGCGCGACGGCGTGGTCAGAGCCGGAGTGCGAGCAACGTCGCCGCGAGCGCGACGACGGCGAACGTCAGCGCCCGCAGTGCGGCCTCGGGCGCGCACGTCAGCGTCTCGGCTGCGATCGGCTCCTCGCGGCCGTCGCGGTACGAGATCGTCCCCGAGACTGCAGACGCCCGGCGCCTCACGTTTCGTACCTGCGTCGAGAGGTGCCGTTGGGCGAGGCTCAGGCACGCCGCGAAGACTCCGGCGAGCAACGCCTCCGGGCGCACTGTCTCCGCCGCGCCGACGTACGCGGTCAGGACGGGGAACGAGCCCCAGCCGAGGGCGAACCAGAGGTCTGAATGGACGCGGCCGTGGAACAGCTCGAGGCTGTACGTGGGGACGAGGAACGCACCGAAGGCGACGAACGGCAGGAGCCAGAGCGTCCACGCGATCGCGGCGCCGATGCCGATCGCCGTGGCCGCGCCGGTCGAGACGACCGCGAGGGCGATCAGCACCCGGTTCGGGATCGCGGTTCGCAGCGGGCGGCCGTTGAGCTCGTCGAGCGCGTGGGCTCCGACTCCGAGCGCGAGAGCGAACGCCGCCAGGCCCCAGAGCAGCCGGTCGAGCGGAAGCTCGGGAGCGAGGGCGGCGCCGATCGCCACGTAGGAGAGGTGCCAGAGCGTGTACGGCGGGTGAAGCAGCGTCACGTAGTCGCGCCAACCGCCGGTCGCGAGCGCGTAGAAGGCCGGACGCTGCTCGACGCTCACGTGCGTCTGCCCCAGGTGACGACGCCGCCGCCGAGGCTCAGGCGGCGGGACTGGGCCGAGCCGATGCCGGCCTCCTCCCACGCGCGCTTCAGGCGGTCGGGCGGCCACGTCACGGCGAACTCGCGGATGCTCGGGCCGAGGAAGCCGCCGACCCGGCGCCAGCCCGGCGAGACGAGGCGGCCGGCGATCGGCAGGACGGCACCGACGTAGAGGCTCCAGAGCGGACCGGCCGGTCCGCGCGGCACGCCGAACTCGAGCCCGCCTACGGCGCCACCCCAGCGCACGACCCGCGCGAGCTCGCGCATCGTCGCCGCGGGGTCCTGCACGTAGCGGAGCAGGTAGGTGAACGTCAGGCCGGCGAACTCGGCGTCGTCGAACGGCAGGCTCTCCGCGCTCGCCTCGACGAGGCGGATCCGGTCGCCGAGCCCGACGTGCGCGACGCGCTCCCGGGCGACCGCGAGCATCTCGGGACTCTGGTCGACCCCGACGACGGAGCAGCCGGTGCTTCGCACGAGCTCGATCGCGACCGCGCCCGTGCCCGTGGCGACGTCGAGGATCCTGTCGCCGGGGCGCGCGTCGATCCGGGAGACGAGGAAGCGGCGCCAGCGCGGATCCTGTCCGAGCGAGAGCAGGCGCGCGTAGCGGTCGTAGGTCGGGCCGAGCGGCACGAAGAGTTCACGCGCGACACGGTTCCGCTCCCGGATCACTATGCGCGCGGGAGCTCGACCACGAAGGTCGCACCCCGGCCGGGAGCCGAGCTCACGTCGAGGCGGCCCTCCATGCGACGAACGAGCTCGCGCGAGATGTAGAGACCGAGGCCGGTCCCGCCCGGGCCAAGGGTCTGCTGCGCGTCGGAGCGATAGAACTTCTCGAAGATCCGTTGCTGCTCGCCGGGCGGGATCCCCGGGCCTTCGTCGCTGACCGAGACGCGGACGTAGCCGTTCCGAGCGTCGACACGGACGCTGACGTTGCCGCCGCCGTACTTGACCGCGTTGTCGAGGAGGTTGACGAGCACCTGCTGGATGCGGTCGCGGTCGCCCGCCGCTGCTCCCACGGACGCGTCGCACTCGACCGACACGCTCGACGTGGGGAGCTGTGAGCCGAGCGTCTCGACCGTCGCGCGTACGAGCTCGACCATGTCGACCGGCGTGCGGGCGATCGGCAGGTCGTCGCGCTCGAGCTGGCTCGTGAGCAGGACCACCTCCGTCATCTGCTTCAGGCGCGTCGCCTGGGTGGCGATCATCTCGAGCAGTTGTCGCCGCTGCTCGCCGCTCAGCTCCGCATCGCGGTGGAGCAGCGTCTCCGCGGCGCCGTACACGCCCGCCATCGGCGTGCGCAGCTCGTGGGAGATCGTCGCGACGAAGTCGCTCTGAAGCTCCTCGACCCTGCGCTCGAACGTCAGGTCGCGGAACGCGTAGACGATGCCGTCCGCACCGTGCACTGCGACGAAGGACAGCCAGAGGTCGCGCCCCGACAGCTCGACGGGCAGAGCGACGGAGCATGGCGCCGCGCCGCGCTCGGCGACGGTGATGCGAGCCGCGAGCACGTCCCACTCGGGGATGACCTCCGCGAGCGGCCGGCCGACGACGGCCCTCGCCGGCACGCCCGTGATCAGCTCGGCGCCGCGGTTCCAGAGGCGAACGCAGCCGTCGGAGTCGACGAGGAAGATCCCGTCGCCGACCGCGTCGAGCACCTGCGCCGCCTGCTCGCGTTCGGCGGCGACGGCGAGCGCGGCCGCCTCCGCCGCCTCGAGCCGGCGACGCTCCTTCTGGAGGCGCGCGTTGCGCACGGCGGCCGCCATCTGCGCGACGAGACCCTCGACGAGCTCGAGCTCGTCGGGCCCGTACTGGCCCCGGTCGCGCATCACCTGGACGACGCCGACGACGCGACCCTCGTGCTTGACGGGGATCATCAACGCGGCCGTCGTTCCGGCAGACCCCGTCTCGCGAACCTTCTCGACCGTCCCCTCGCGATCGACGTTGTAGTAGCTCCCGCCCGGCTCGTGGACGCGATCGGCCACGTCGTTGAAGATCAGCGACTCACCGCTCATGATCACGCGGCTCTGCATGCCACCGCCCTCTCGGTTCAGCGGCAGCGGCGGCAGCGCTGTCGCGTCGACGACGTTGCCCTCGACCCAGGCGTACTCGCAGCGGATCAGGTCGTCGCGTTCTTCGTAGGACGAGACGACGAGCCCGTCGTGCGGGACGACATCCCCGAGCAGCTCGTGGAACCGCTCGTACACGCGCTCGGGGTCGAGCGTCTCGCCGAGCTGGCGGGCAGCGTTGAGCAGGAGCTCCGCGACCTGGGCCTTGCGCGCGAGCCGGCGCTCGTCCACGACCTGACGGTAGTCAATTCAGAATGAGATCGTGCGCAGGGCCAAGGCGACGATCGGCAGCCTGGTCTTCCTCGTGCTGGCGCCGGGCATCGTCGCCGGCCTGGTCCCGTGGTGGTTGACGGGCTGGCAGGTGCGTGAGCCGTTTCCCTACTGGCTGCCGCTGCGAGTGGCAGGTTCGCTCCTGGTTGCTGCGGGTGTCGGCGTGCTGCTGCACGCGTTCGTACGCTTCGTCGTCGAAGGCCTCGGCACGCCTGCGCCGCTGGCTCCGACCGAGCGCCTGGTCGTCGGTGGGCTCTATCGATACGTCCGGAATCCCATGTATCTCGCGGTCGCCGCGATCATCGTCGGACAGGCCCTGGTACTGGGCCGGCCGAGCCTGTTCGTGTACGCGGCAGCGTTCGCGGTCGCCGTCGTCGCGTTCGTGCGCTGTTACGAGGAGCCGACGTTGCGTCGTCGGTTCGGTGAGCAGTACGAGGAGTACCGGCGTGCGGTGCCGCAGTGGTGGCCGCGCCGAGACGTCACCCGGACGCCAGCTCAGCGACCACGCCGTCGCGGGTAGGCCACAGCGCGGTGGAGGATCGCCCGGACGACGACCGTACGAACGTCGACCGTGTAGAGCACGCGGTAGCTCCCGACACGCGCCGACCAGAGGCCGCGCAGCCGGCCGATCAGCTCCTTTCCTTCTGCTTCCGGATCGAGCGCGATGCGGGAGATCGTCTCGGCCGCGGCCTCCTGAAGCGGCCGCGGGAGCTCGAGCAGGTCTCGGCGGGCACGGCGGGTGAGCCGGAGCTCAGGCAAGCCCGAGCTCGCGCCTCACCTCGTCCCAGTCGTGCAGGCGCCCGGCGCGGACGTCGGCCTCGCTCTCGCGAAGCGCGTCGAGCGCCTCTGCGTCGTCCAGGATCTCGAGCGTCTCCTGGATGACCTCGAACTCGTCCGGCGAGAGGAGGATCGCGGCGGGGCGGCCGTTGCGCGTGATCTCGACATGCTCGTGCGTCTGCTCGACCTCGTCGAGGAGATCGCTCAACTCGGCTCGGGCTCGAGAGAACGGGACTGACTTCGGCATGTCTTTATTGTACATAATTCGGTACATCGAGTGTACCGGACCATGTACCGAACCTAGGCCGCGGCGCGTGAGCCTCGTGCGGAGGAAGAAGAAGGTCTCCTTGCTGGTCGTCACAACGAGGTCCGCGTTCTCCGCAGCGCCGCAGAACGGCTCGAGGAAGCCGTCGACGACCCTCGCGGTGAAGACGTCGCCGTCGATGTCGAGGACGTAGGTCTCGGTCAGACCCCTCGGCGGCGTCCGGGTTGAAGATCGCCCGGAACGCGTTCAGGCCCCAGTCCTCGTAGAGCTCGTCCTCCGGCTTCGGCGGGCCGAGGGAGCGCGCGCCCCAGCGGACCAGCGCGTACACCGGCTCCTCGAG